>JAOPUT010000267.1 GCA_025963385.1 Mycobacterium sp. | reverse complement strand
TTTCTGCGCCTGCCATCGCCAACACCACGGTGAGCAACGTGCCGGGGCCGACGGAACCCATCTACTTCGCCGGTGCTCGATTGCACCGCGTCACCGGGCTCGGTCCCCTGATCGGCGGCATGAACCTGTTCCACGTCGTGGCCAGCTACAACGGGACCATATCGGTCGGCGCGACCGCAGACCGCAACGCGCTACCCGATCCGGCGTTCTACGCCGAGTGCATGCAGACCTCGTTCGACGAGCTTCTCGGCGCCTGCTAGTGGTCCGTCTGTGACTTGATGTGGTTGAGGGTTTCTCGTCCCCGCCTTCGTCTGATTCAGAAGGGTGGTGGGTTGTCGGCGTCGAATTGGCGGTGGCGTTCGCGTTCGGCCCTGATCCGATCCCGCTGCTGTTGGGCTCGGGTGCGTTGGCGGAGCGGCATGCGCAGTTCCCGGCCCGGTGTCGGCTCGGCGTGCGGTGTCGGTGTGGCTGAGAGCGGGGTGGTGGTGTCCCAGTCTGGGAAGTAGATCCGGCTGCCCGGCGGAGCCCGGTACCGCAGCCCCGCCGGACTGGTCCACACGATGGTGCCGTCGGCGGCCTGCGCGTCCGCCCACCCACCGCGCCCGACCCAGAACGTTTTGAGCAGGTGATGTTTCCGGCACAGCGCCTTGGTGTTCCCCGGATGGGTCACCCCACCCGTCCCGTAGGGGGTCGTATGGTCAAGATCGCAGTACTCGGCGGGGTGATCGCAGCCGGGGAAGGTGCACGTGACGTCGCGGACCCAGACGAGGCGCCGCTGTGCGACCGACAGCCGGTAGCCCTGTCTCGGGGACAGGTCTTCGGCGTGGGTGACCGTGCGGACGGTGGCGCCGATGCGGCGCAGTTCGGCCAGCAGCGGCGCCGGGATGACCCCGCCACCGGTGAGGATCGAGGTGTACCCACACGCCGCCGGCTCGGGCTCGACGCCTGTGTCGTCGTCGGGGGGCCCCGCATCCGGCGCGAGGTGCTCCTCGGGCCCGGCCTCGTCGGACCCGTGGTCGTCGGGGCCGGATTGTGGTGCTGGCTTGCACTGCTCGGCGGCGCCGGCGTTGGGGTCGTCGGTGAGGACGAGGATCTCGAAGTGCTTCCCGCGGGCATCGGGGCCGCTGGGTGCGGGGCAGTCGGGCTTTCCGCAGAGGCAGGGTAGGACGTCGCCGTGGGCGGCGATGATCCCCCACGCTTCGCCGCGCCGCTCCCCAAGCGTGCGGGGGTCGTCGCCGCAGACGGACTTCGCCAGCGCGTTGGTGCGGCGTTCCGCTAGTTCGGCGTCGGAGGTCTTCAGTCGGCCGTATACCGATCGGGTGCCGGTGTCGTCGTCGGGTTTGCCGAACCGCACGTCCAAGTTCTGCTCCGCGGCGGTGAACCTGCGTACCGCATCGGGGTCGTAGCGTTCGATCCTGAGGTCGATCGCCGCGGCGAGTTTCTTGTCCGAGTAGCTTCCGAACCGGGTCGCCACCGCGGCGATGTCGGCGTCGACCTTGGCGAGCAGGTCGGGGTCTTCGATCAGGTGGGTGCGCCAACTCGCCGTGGTCGCCACACGCAGGGTGATGTCCCCGCCCCGCAGCAGCGCCCCGAGTAGGGGCAGCCGGTCGCGCAGGTCGAGGCCTTGGTGCATCAGCGTGGAGGCCCTGCGGTGGCTGATCGTCAAATCGGCGGCGACTTCGGCGGCGCAGCTGTCCCACCCGTCACACGCCCACAGCCGGCGCTCCCGCGCCAGACCGCCAGCCAGGCGGCGGGTCGCCAATTCCGCGATCGCGGCCAGGCGGTGCCCGGCGGTGGCGGCCTCGGTGCGGGCGAACCCGGTGATGGCGAGGTTCAGGGCGGCGTCGTCCCACGCCGCCGGATCCTGAAACCTCTCGCACATACATTCGATTATCCCTTGATTCAGGCTTCATGAAAGACCGCAACCCAAAGATGTGGATGAACCACTGACTGTGGATGAATCAGTCGCACAACGGCTTTCGTGTCACACCCCTGTGCTAGTAGTGCGTCGGCGAATCAGCGTGGCTGCTGGCACCTGCTGGACGACTAGTTCGGTGCGCGCCTAAGGACGTTCTCGGCGTGGCGCATCAACGCGGCGTCGACGAGCTTGCCCCCGCGGCCTCCCGCACCGCGAGGTCGAGTTTCTTCGACTCGGCCAGGGTCGGTCGCCCGCGCCGTGTCTCCATCGGCGGAAGTGTACGGGGGACGCACCCATTGACCGTGCGTAGTCGCGACTGTTAGACACGATCGGTGGTTGAAAACTGAGCGAATGCTCAGCAGGGAGGTCCGCATGACTGGACGGGTCGAGGGCAAGGTCGCCTTCGTGACGGGTGCCGCGCGCGGGCAGGGCCGCAGTCACGCCGTCCGCCTGGCGCAGGAGGGCGCCGACATCGTCGCCGTCGACATCTGTCAGCCGTTCGACGGTTCGCCTGCGCCAGGGTCCACCCCGGAGGACCGGGCCGAGACCGCCGACATGGTCAAAAACCTGGATCGCCGGGTCGTCACCGAGATCGTCGACGTCCGTGACTTCGACGCGCTGAAGGCCGCCGTCGACAACGGCGGAATCGGAAGCACCGGAGTCAAACTCCACAGGATGAGCGAGCCGATCTGGGCGGAGACCATCGACGTCAATCTCGGCGGGGTCTGGAAGACGGTCAAGGCGGGGGTGCCGCACCTGCTCGCTGGCGGGCGCGGCGGGTCGGTCATCATCACCAGCTCCGTCGGTGGCAGCAAGCGTTCCACTTCCTGCCGATCCCGTGGGTGGAACCGGTCGACATCAGCAATGCGGTGCTGTTCCTCGCCTCCGACGAGGCCCGGTACATCACCGGCGTGACACTCCCCGTCGACGCCGGCAGTCTACTGAAGTAGAGGGGTTCGAATGACCACCGCCGATACCGCCGTCTATTACGACCCCTACGACCTCGCCATCTCTTCCGACCCGTGGCCGACGTACGCCCGCCTGCGGGAGGAGGCGCCGATCTATCGC
>JAOPUT010000239.1 GCA_025963385.1 Mycobacterium sp. | reverse complement strand
TCGATTTCAACCTCCCGGAGCGATTCGAACTCGAGTACACCGCAGCCGACGGATCCCGCCAGCGCCCGGTGATGATCCACCGTGCGCTGTTCGGCTCCATCGAGCGGTTCTTCGGTGTTCTCACCGAGCATTACGCGGGTGCGTTCCCAGCCTGGCTGGCGCCGGTACAGGTGGTTGGTATCCCGGTCGCGGATGCGTTCGTGCCGTATCTGGAAGACGTTGCCGCACAACTGAAGGCGCGGGGCGTCCGGGTCGAGGTCGACGCCAGCGACGACCGGATGGCGACGAAGATCGTCAACCAGACCAACCAGAAGGTGCCGTTCATGCTGCTCGCGGGCGATCGCGACGTGGAGGCCGGCGCGGTGAGCTTCCGGTTTGGTGACCGCACACAGATCAACGGCGTACCGCGCGACGTTGCGGTGGACGTCATCGCGGAATGGATCGCCCGGCGCGAGAATGCCGCTCCGACAGCAGATCTGGTCACGGTGTGACGGTGGACCCAGAGCAGACGATCATTGACCGCGGAGTCGGTGACCCCGATCACCTGCAGCGGCTGTGGACACCGCACCGGATGAATTACATCGCCGAGGCCAAGGTGCCGGACGGCGGCTCCGAATCTTCGTCGGAACCGTTCAGCGACATTCCGACGATGTCGGACGAGGACGGTCTGGTGGTGGCGCGCGGCGAACTCGTCTACGCGGTGCTGAATCTGTATCCCTACAACCCCGGCCACCTCATGGTGGTCCCGTATCGCAGAATCTCCGAACTCGAGGACCTCACCGACGCTGAGAGTGCCGAACTGATGGCCTTCGCGCAGAAGGCGATTCGCGTCATCAAGGCCGTGTCCCGTCCGCACGGCTTCAACGTCGGCCTCAATCTCGGGCATTCGGCGGGCGGCAGTCTGGCCGAGCACCTGCACCTGCACGTGGTGCCCCGGTGGGGCGGGGACGCCAACTTCATCACGATCATCGGCGATTCGAAGGTCATCCCTCAGCTGCTGCGCGACACTCGTCAGCTGCTTGCCACGGAGTGGGCGGCGCAGTCGTGAGCGACTTCTACCTGCTGACCAGGGCGGCATACGCCAAGCTGAGCCGTCCGGTGGCGAAGGCCTCACTGCGCATGGGGCTCACGCCAGACAGCATCACCATCATCGGCACCGCCGGAACCGTCATCGCGGCGCTCACCCTGTTCCCGATCGGGCAACTCTGGTGGGGCGCGTTCGCGGTGTTCGTCTTCGTCCTCGCCGACATGCTCGACGGCGCCATGGCTCGGGAACGCGGATTCAGCACCCCGTTCGGCGGCGTGCTGGACGCCACCTGCGACCGGATCGGCGACGGTGCCATCTTCTGCGGCCTGCTGTGGTGGGCCGCGTTCGGGGTGCACAGCGCCTCGCTGGCGGTGGCGACCATGATCTCGCTGGTCACCTCGCAGGTCATCTCGTACACCAAGGCCAGGGCCGAAGCCAACGGACTCAAGGGTGACGGCGGCTTCATCGAGCGGCCCGAGAGGCTCATCATCGTGCTGGTCGGCGCAGGCCTGTCCGGGGTGTCCTTCCTGCACGTGCCGTGGTTGTTGCCGGTCGCCATGTGGGTGCTCGCGGTGGCGAGCCTCATCACGCTCGGGCAGCGCTTGCACTCCGTCCGCACCTCACCGGGCGCCAGCGAGCCGATCGCGACCACGCCGAAGCCACCCAGCGAGTCCGCAGAGGAAGCGAGCGGGCAGTGAGCACGCCGTCGTCGGGGACGGGCGCGGTGGCGGGAGCAATCCTGCCGAGCGTGCGCGGATTCCGGTTTCCCCTCGGTGGTCAACTCTCCGACCTCGGGTACGCGGCGGGCTGGCGGGTGGTGCGGGCGATGCCAGAGTTCGCCGCGCGCAACGCGTTCGAGGCCGGTGCACTATATGCGGCCCGCGGCGGCGGCCCGGAGCAGCTGCGCAAGAATCTCGCGCGGGTGCTCGGTGTCGCGCCCGCCGAGGTGCCGGGCAGCCTGATCCGTGCTTCGCTGGCCTCCTACGCACGCTATTGGCGAGAGGCATTCCGGTTGCCGTCGATGAACCATCAGGTGCTCGCCCGCAAGCTCGACGAAGCGGCCATCGGAGGCGAGCACGTCGCGGCGGCCCTCGACGCGGGCCGGGGCGCGGTCCTGGCGCTTCCGCATAGCGGCAACTGGGACATGTCGGGTGTGTGGCTCACCAACACCCACGGAAGTTTCACCACGGTCGCCGAACGGCTCAAGCCCGAGTCCCTGTACAAGCGATTCCTCGATTATCGCGAGAGTCTCGGGTTCGAGGTGCTTCCCCTGACGGGTGGCTCCCGCCCGCCGTTCGAGGTCTTGGCCGAACGGCTGCGTGACAACGGCCTGGTCTGCCTGATGTCCGACCGCGACCTGACCAAGTCGGGGGTCGAGGTGGACCTCTTCGGCGAGCCGACGATGCTGCCTGCGGGCCCCGCCAAGTTGGCGCTGGAAACCGACTGTGCGCTGCTGCCCGTGCACTCGTACTACGAAGCCGACGTCGCGGTGACCCTGATCGGCGCGCCACTGGACCTGTCGTCGGGCGACGTCGGCTTGATCACCCAGGCACTCGCCGATCGGTTCACCGCCAACATCGCAGCCCACCCCGCCGACTGGCACATGCTGCAGCCTCAGTGGATCGCCGATCTGTCCGCGGAGCACATGGCCCGGATCGGCGGGCTGGAGCGCAGCGACTCGGGGATCGATGAAGTCGGCGGCGGGTAGTCACGATGCGGATCGGGATGGTGTGCCCCTACTCGTTCGACGTCCCCGGCGGCGTGCAGGCCCACGTTCTCCAACTCGCCGAGGTGATGCGGAGCTACGGGCATCACGTCAGCGTGCTCGCGCCGTCGTCACCCGAGGCGAACGTGCCGGACTACGTCGTGTCCGGTGGCAAGGCGGTGCCCATCCCGTACAACGGGTCCGTCGCACGACTGCGGTTCGGTCCCGCCACCCATCGCAAGGTCAAGAAGTGGCTTCTCGACGGCGACTTCGACGTCCTGCACCTCCATGAGCCGAATGCGCCGAGCCTGTCGATGCTGGCGTTGATGATCGCCGAGGGACCGATCGTCGCGACCTTCCACACGTCGACGACGAAGTCGTTGACGCTCAGCGTCTTTCAAGGCATCCTGCGGCCCTGGCACGAGAAGATCGTCGGCCGGATCGCGGTCTCGGATCTGGCCAGACGCTGGCAGATGGAGGCGCTCGGCTCCGATGCCGTCGAGATTCCCAACGGCGTCGACGTCGAGTCCTTCGCGTCGGCGCCCAAACTCGACGGCTACCCGCGGCCGGGCAAGTCGGTGTTGTTCCTCGGCCGGTTCGACGAACCCCGCAAGGGCATGGCGGTCCTCCTCGGAGCGCTGCCCACCCTCGTCGAGTCCTTTCCCGACGTGGAGGTGCTCGTCGTCGGACGTGGTGACGAGGAGGAGCTGACGGAGGAGGCGGGCGAGCTGGCCGGGCATCTCCGCTTCCTCGGTCTGGTGGACGATGCCGAGAAGGCGTCGGCGATGGCCAGTGTCGACGTGTACTGCGCACCGAACACGGGAGGCGAGAGCTTCGGCATCGTCCTGGTGGAAGCCATGGCAGCGGGCACGACGGTGGTGGCGAGCGACCTCGACGCCTTCCGCCGCGTGCTCGAAGACGGTGCCGCGGGTCGGCTGGTACCGATCGACGACTCCGCCGCGCTGGCCGCAGCGCTCATCGACGTCCTCGCCGACGACACGGCCCGGCAGCGTTACGTCGAGGCAGCCACCAAGGCGGTGCGCAGGTACGACTGGTCGGTGGTCGCCAGGGAGATCCTGCGCGTATACGAGACGGTCGCGGGTGCAGGCACCAAGGTGAGGGTGAGCGGCGAGGCGGCCGCCGAGCGCAAGCCGACGAGCAAGGCAAAGAAGGCAGGCCGAGGCCGCAAGGCGGACCGTCGAGAAGCGGCGGGGGAGATGGCGTGATCACCTGGATCGTCGTCGTCGCGCTCGTACTCCTGGCGGCCGTGTTGCTGGTCGGGGGAGTCTGGGCGTTCCAGACGGCCAATCGACTGGACCGACTGCACGTCCGCTACGACCTGTCGTGGCAGGCGCTCGACGGCATCCTGGCCCGCAGGGCCGTCGTCGCCCGTGCCGTCGCCACCGACGCCTACGGCAACGGGGCCGCGGGCAGGCGACTGGCCGCGCTGGCCGATGCCGCCGAGCGGGCCCCGCGCAACGCCCGCGAGGCAGCCGAGAACGAACTGTCGACGGCGCTCGCGGCCGTCGATCCGGCCTCGCTGCCGGTGGCCCTGGTCGCCGAGATGGCGGACGCCGAGGCCCGCGTGCTTCTGGGGCGCCGCTTCCACAACGACGCCGTGCGCGACACGCTCGCGCTTCGGGACCGACCGCTGGTGCGATGGCTGCATCTCGGCGGAACCGCAGCCATGCCAAGCTATTTCGAGATCGCCGAGCGGGCTGCGCAACGGTCCGTCGGCCAGCAGGTCTACAAGCGCACGTCGGCCCGCATCGTGCTGCTCGACGAGCTGGGATACGTGCTGTTGTTCTGTGGATCCGATCCGGCGAGCGAGTTCGCGCCGCGCTGGTGGTTCACCGTCGGCGGGGCCGTCGAGCCCGGCGAGACACTTCCCGACGCGGCCGTTCGCGAGCTCGCGGAGGAGACGGGGCTGCGCGTCAGCGCGGCCGACCTCGTCGGGCCGGTGTGGAAGCGCGAGGCCGTCTTCGACTTCAACGGCTCGGTGATTCGCAGCGAGGAGATGTTCTTCATCTACCGGACCCTGCGGTTCGAACCGTCGACGGCGGGCTTCACGTCGTTGGAGACACGCACCATCCACGGCCACCGCTGGTGTGACGAGGCGACGATCGCCGCGCTGGTGGATGGTGGCGAGACGGTGTATCCGCTGCAACTCGGCGAGCTGCTCGCCGAGGCCAACGCGCTGGTCGCCCCGGGCTCTGCCGGCCCAGCCAGGGAGCTGCAGTCGATCAGGTAAGTGCCTGGAGAGCTGCGGATCGATCCGATTTGGCCCGGCCACTAGACTGTTTCAGTACTGATTTGGAGGAGATTGCCGTGGAATCCGCCGACACGCCGCAGACAGGCACCGCACGCGTGAAGCGTGGGATGGCCGAGATGCTCAAGGGTGGCGTCATCATGGACGTCGTCACACCCGAGCAGGCCCGTATCGCCGAGGGCGCAGGCGCCGTCGCGGTGATGGCACTGGAGCGCGTGCCCGCCGACATTCGTGCTCAAGGTGGGGTGTCGCGCATGAGTGACCCCGACATGATCGAGGGCATCATCGATGCGGTCACCATTCCGGTCATGGCCAAGGCGCGCATCGGTCACTTCGTCGAGGCGCAGATCCTGCAGAGCCTCGGCGTGGACTACGTGGACGAGTCCGAGGTGCTGACGCCTGCCGATTACGCCAACCACATCGACAAGTGGAAGTTCACCGTGCCGTTCGTGTGCGGGGCGACCAATCTCGGTGAGGCGTTGCGGCGGTTGACCGAGGGTGCGGCGATGATCCGGTCCAAGGGTGAGGCGGGCACCGGCGACGTGTCCAATGCCACGACCCACATGCGCAAGATCGGTGGCGAGATCCGCCGGCTGACCTCGCTGTCGGAGGACGAGTTGTTCGTGGCGGCCAAGGAGTTGCAGGCGCCCTACGAGTTGGTCGCGGAGGTGGCGCGGGCGGGCAAGCTGCCCGTGACGCTGTTCACCGCCGGTGGTATCGCCACGCCTGCGGATGCGGCGATGATGATGCAGCTCGGGGCCGAGGGCGTGTTCGTCGGTTCTGGCATCTTCAAGTCCGGTGACCCAGCGGCGCGGGCGGCGGCGATCGTGAAGGCCACCACCTTCTACGACGACCCCGACGTGCTTGCCAAGGTGTCGCGCGGGCTGGGCGAGGCCATGGTCGGCATCAACGTGGAGGACATCGCGCAGCCACACCGGCTGGCCGAACGCGGCTGGTAACCGCCGGCATGTCGATCGAAGAGATCCTCGATCTCGAGCAGTTCGAGGTCAACATGTTCCGTGGCGGGGTGTTCAGCCCCGAGTCGGGTTTCCTGCAGCGCACCTTCGGCGGGCACGTGGCGGGTCAGTCACTGGTGTCGGCGGTCCGCACGGTGGATCCGCTCTACCAGGTGCATTCGCTGCACGGCTACTTCCTGCGGCCGGGTGACGCCAGGGCGCCGACGGTGTACCTCGTCGAGCGGTTGCGCGACGGCGGGTCTTTCGCCACCCGGCGGGTCAGCGCGGTACAGCACGGCGAGACCATCTTCTCGATGTCGGCGTCGTTCCAGACCGACCAGAGCGGCATCGAGCACCAGGACGCCATGCCTGCGGCACCTCCGCCCGACGACCTGCCCGGCTTCCGGTCGGGCGGCGCATTCGATGAAGCCGGGTTCGCCCAGTTTGCCGAGTGGGACGTCCGCATCGTCCCGCGTGAGCAGGTTACGGTGTTGCCCGGTATGGCATCCCAGCAGCAGGTGTGGTTCCGGCACACGGACCCGCTGCCCGACGATCCGGTGCTGCACATCTGCGCGCTGGCCTACCTCAGCGACCTCACCCTGCTCGGCTCGGCACAGGTCAATCACCCCGACGAGCGCAAGCATCTGATGATCGCGTCCCTGGACCACGCGATGTGGTTCATGCGCCCGTTTCGCGCCGACGAATGGCTGCTGTACGACCAGTCGTCGCCGTCGGCATGCGGCGGCCGCTCGCTGACGCAGGGCAAGCTCTTCAACCAGTACGGCGAGATGGTCGCGGCGGTCATGCAGGAGGGGCTGACCCGGTACATGCGCGACTTCACGCCCCGCGCGAAGTGACGGCGCGTGTCGGAGTCCTTGCGCTGCAAGGAGATACCCGAGAACACCTGGCGGCGCTGACCGAGGCCGGCGCCGAGGCCGTCACCGTGCGGAGGCGGGCCGAGCTGGACTCCGTCGACGCGCTGGTGATCCCCGGAGGGGAGTCGACGGCCATGAGCAAGCTGCTGCGCGAGTTCGAGCTCCTCGAGCCGCTGCGCGCCCGGTTGGCCGACGGGATGCCCGCCTACGGATCGTGCGCGGGAATGATCCTGCTTGCGACCGAGATCACCGACGCGGGAGTACCCGGACGCGCGGCGCTACCCCTCGGGGGAATCGATATGACCGTGCGGCGCAACGCCTTCGGCAGGCAGGTCGACTCCTTCGAGGGTGACATCGAGTTCGTTGGGCTCGACGCACCGATGCACGCGGTGTTCATCCGCGCGCCATGGGTCGAGCGTGTCGGGCCGTCGGTCGAGGTGCTCGCGCGGGCCGCGGGGCATCCGGTCGCCGTGCGGCAGGGCCGGACGCTGGCGACGGCGTTCCACCCCGAGATGACGGGCGACCGTCGCGTGCACCGCCTGTTCGTCGACTCCCTCTAGCCCGGTTTGTGTGCAGAAAGGCGCGCTCAACGCGACCAAATGCACACAACTCGCTAGGGGGTGAGGACGGGGAGCAGCAGCCGGGATGACGAGCGGACCGTGTTGAGGCTGCTCGTACCCACGCTGGCGTGCCGGAAGTTCATGATGGCAGGCGTCTGGGGATTCTGATCGTCGCTGTTCAGCACCAGCTGGATGCGGTGGCCTGCAGCAAACCGACGAGCGTTGGGCACCAAGGGGATTCGGTACTCGACGTCCTCGCCGATCGGCACCGCGACCGGACGTCGGCACGGCAGCACCGGTGCGCCGGGAACGCTGGCCGCCTCGTCGACCTCGCGCAGGCTGGCCCGCAGCCAGCCCGCGGTGACGTCCTCGACCCCGCCCCCGGGGGCGACGTCCTGCAGGGTGACGATCCACGCCGTGTCGGCCGCGGTGGCCGACGCGACGAGCTGCAGCTCGATGTCACCCACGACGTCGAGATCGGCGTCCAGGGGAGCCGACGTCCAGGTCAGCGTGGCCGGCGGGTCGATCTCGCTGGCCTTGACCTTGCCCGTGCCCGCCGCGAGCGTCATGTAGTGGCGGGTTCCCGGGGCGGCCTCGTCCTCGCCCAACGCGCCGTCGGCGCGCAGGGCCAAGTAGCGATGGGTCGCCGGGGGTGGCCACGACGCGCTGGTGCGCCACTCCTGCGTTCCTCCGGTCGCTTCGCTTGCCCCGTTGGCGCCCGGCAGCGCGTACCGCACGGGGTCCCCGTCGAGGATCCCGGTGTCGCGGTCCTTGAGCCAATGGTCGTACCAGGCGAGCGCCTCGGTGTGCAGGCTCTCCCACGGCCATGTCAGGCCAAACTTGTCGAGCATGCCCATCTGCACGTTCGGGTTGTGCGCCAACCCCTTCCACGCAAGGAACGTCGACGGCAGGTGCAGCGGCACGTTTTCCCAGTCGCAGCCGAGATACACCGGGACGTCGATGTTCTTCAGCAGCGAGGTGAGATCGCGCTCGTCCCACCATTCGTCGCGTACGGGGTGGTTGACGAACACGTCCAGCCAGAGCTGGTCCCAGGGATGGGGATCGTGGGGGAGTTTGAGCAGCTGATGCATCATCGTCACCGCCGCCTCGCCGTTCATGGTGCCGAACTTGCGGTGCAGTGGCGGCAGGGTGAGCACCTTGCGCGCCACCTTTAGCGGCAGGCTGCGCCAGAACTCGTCGCTGCGCGCGGCCGTCAGCCCCATCATCGACAGGAACGGCGTGATGAACGACGAGCTGACCAGACCGTGGTGCGACGCGGCCTCGAAGAGGTTCGAGGTGACCGCGACCGGGAAGATCGCCTTGAGGTGCGGGGGCCGCTCGACGGCGGCCTCGAGCTGGGTCATCGCGAAGTAGCTGATGCCGATCATGCCGACGTTGCCGTCGCACCACGGCTGCGCCGCGGCCCACTCCACCAGATCGTGCATGTCGCGACGTTCGTTGCCGTCGAAGAAGCCGAACTCGCCGCCCGACCCGCCCGTACCGCGGAGGTTGGCGATGACGTGGACATAGCCGCGGGACACCCAGAACTCGGTGTCGCCTGCCTCGACGAAGCCCATCGGTGCCCCGAGGTCCTGGATTTGGCGGGGGTACGGGGAGGCCGCGATGAGAGCGGGGAAGCGGCCGTCGGCGTCGGGCCGGTGCACGTCGGCCATCAGTGACACGCCATCGCGCACCGGGACGGCGACGTTGACGTCGTGGCGGACGCGGTGCTCGGCGTCGCTCAGATTGCGGTAGTCACGACCCGTGGTCTGGGGGCCGTTGAGGGTCTTCTGCATCATGAGTCTCACGGTACGATGAAATTTGTCTCAACGCAACGTGAAACTCTTGGTACTGTCGTCTCATGCCGAAGAGGACGACACCCGGCCCCCGCGACGAGCGAGGGGTGCTCGCGGCGCGCATCCTGGCGGCGGCGCGGGAGGCCTTCGCGGCAACGGGCTTGGCGGGCACCACGATTCGTGCGGTGGCCCGCGAGGCCGACGTCGACCCGGCGCTCGTCTACCACTACTTCGGATCCAAGGAAGGACTCCTCGACGCCGCGACAGCCCCGCCGCAGCGATGGCTCGAGAGCGTGGCCAAGACGTGGACGACACCCGTCCCCGACCTCGGTGCCGCTCTGTTGCGGCTGATGCTCGACGCATGGCGTGACGACGAGGTCGGGCCGGTGCTGCGGGCCGTGCTCCAGACCGCCGCCCACGACCAGGGCACCCGCGAGAAGCTTCGGAGGGTGGTCGAAGGAAGCCTGATGGGTGTCTCGCAACTGGGCGTCGACGAACACGACCGCTTGACACGCAGCGGACTGATCTCCTCCCAGCTCATGGGGCTGGCGATGATGCGCTACGTCTGGCGGATCGAGCCGATCGCCTCCATGGGCGAGGACGAGATCGTCGCGGCCGTGGCGCCCAATCTGCAGCACTACGTCGAGGGTGACCTCGGGAAGCACTGACGTGCACGTAGACTTCACGATCAGACTTCGCAGTTGAGCCGAGATGATCGAAAGCGAGCAGTACCTGCATGAGCGGCCATTCCAAGTGGGCCACCACCAAGCATCAAAAGGCCGTCAAGGACGCGCGCCGCGGCAAGGAATTCGCGCGGCTGATCAAGAACATCGAGGTCGCGGCGCGGACCGGTGGCGGTGACCCTTCAGGCAATCCCACGTTGTACGACGCCATCCAGAAGGCGAAGAAGACGTCGGTGCCCAACGACAACATCGAACGCGCCCGCAAGCGCGGCGCGGGCGAAGAGGCGGGCGGCGCGGACTGGCAACCGATCACCTACGAGGGTTACGGGCCCAACGGCGTTGCCGTGCTCATTGAGTGCCTGACGGACAACAAGAACCGCGCGGCAGGCGAGGTGCGCGTGGCGATGACGCGCAACGGCGGAAACATGGCCGACCCGGGTTCGGTGTCCTACCTGTTCACTCGTAAGGGTGTGGTCACGCTCGAGAAGAACGGGCTGTCCGAGGACGACGTCCTCACGGCCGTGCTCGAGGCGGGTGTCGAGGACGTCAACGACCTCGGCGACAGCTTCGAGATCATCTCCGAGCCCACCGACCTCGTCGCCGTCCGCACGGCGCTACAGGAGGCCGGCATCGACTACGAGTCGGCCGAGGCCAGCTTCCAGCCGTCGGTGTCGGTACCCGTCGATCTCGACGGAGCCCGCAAGGTACTCAAGCTGATCGACGCCCTCGAGGAAAGCGACGACGTGCAGGACGTCTGGACCAACCTCGACATCCCCGACGACGTCGCCGCCCAGCTCGACGAGGACTAACCGCTCAACGCGGCTATCGCTTCCTCGATCGAGGTGTCCCCAGAGATCACCTCGAAGGTGATCCCGCCTGTCGCGGGTGCGTCCAGCAGCGCGACCAGGATGGCCGCTACGTCCGCGCGAGGGATGCTCCCGCTTCCCGTCGAATTGGCGACCCGCACCCGTCCCGTCCCCGGTTCGTCGGTCAGGTGCCCCGGACGCACGATGGTCGTGTTCAGTGCGGGTCGTCTGCGCACGTCCTCGTCGGCGGCGGCCTTCGCTTGGAGGTAGGCGACGAAGACTTCGTCGGCGCCCTCCGGTGGCGGCCCGTCGGCACCCATCGCCGACACCATCAGGTAGCGGCTGACTCCCGCGGCCTCGGCGGCGTCGGCCAGCAGGATGGCGGCGTCGCGGTCGACAGTGAACTTGCGGGCGATCCCGCTACCGGGACCAGCGCCTGCGGCGAACACCACCGCGTCCGCACCGTCGACTGCGCGCGCGACCTCGTCGACCGACGCCTTCTCCAAGTCGACGACGACGGCCTCGGCGCCGACGTTCCGAAGGTCGTCGACCTGGTTCGGGTTGCGGATCAGGCCCACGGCGGAGTCGCCGCGATCGGAGAGCAGCCTCTCGAGGATCCGCGCGATCTTGCCGTGGCCGCCTGCGATGACGACGCGCATCAGTGACTCCCTTCGGTCGCGAACACCTGGGAGTCATCGGCGAAGGCCTTGAACTCCAATGCATTTCCGGCAGGATCGAGCAGGAACATTGTCCACTGCTCACCGGCGAGGCCCTCGAAGCGCAGATAGGGCTCGATGACGAACTCGGTGCGTTCGGCCCGTAGTCGCTCGGCGAGGCGGTGGAACTCGTCGACCGAGAGCAGCAGTCCGAAGTGCGGGACGGGGACGTCGCGGCCGTCGACCGGGTTGTGCGCACGGGCCGGCCCCGCCGGTGCCAGATGGGTGACCAGCTGATGCCCCTGCAAGTCCCAGTCGACCCACGCGTCGGCACTGCGACCTTGAGCCAGGCCGAGCACCGCGCCGTAGAAATGGCGTGCGGCGTCGAGGTCGTCGACGGGCACGGCGAGGTGGAAGCGGGGGATCGGTGAGTCGAGAACGGTCACTCGTCCACGCTAGCGCGCCCCGAGGAACGCGCCGAGCGTGCGGGCGAACCTCGTCCGACCCGGCTCAGCCGGTGCCGCCCGACCTCCCGTTGGAACCGACCAGTTCGTCCTCGTAGTCGGAGTGCTCGTCGAACGCTCGTCCGCGTTCCTCGGCCTCGGGGCTGCCGGAGAACAGGCCTGCCGCCACTCGCGACGTCTCGCCTTCGTCCGCGCGGCGCGGGGCGGGCCCGGACGGCGCCGCGGCGGGCTCGATGCGCTGTGTCGGCACCACGCCACCCTTGGCGTGCACCCAGCGGACCATGCCCTCACGGACCGTGCAGCGGAGGTCGAACAGCGCTCCCGCATTGGGAGCGCTCACCATCATCCGCACGCGGACCACACCGCCGATGGCGTCGGTCACCTGCAACACGCCGCGACGGCCGTCCCACTGGTCGCTGGTGGAGAGCAACCGGTCCAGCTCCTCGCGCATCTCGTCGAAGGGAACGGAGAAGTCGACGTCGAACTCGACGGTGCCCATGATCTCGGTGGCGTTGCGGGTCCAGTTCTCGAACGGCGTGGTGGTGAAGTACGTGCACGGCAAAACCAGTCGTCGCTCGTCGAACAGGCGGACGACGACGTAGGTCAGCGTGATCTCCTCGATCCGGCCCCACCACTGGCCCTGCTCGAGCTCGACGACGTCGCCAACGCGGATCGCTCCGGAGAACGCGATCTGCAGACCTGCGAAGACCGCGCCGAGCGACGTTTGCGCCGCTAGGCCGGCGACCACCGACAGCACACCCGCCGAGGCGAACAGCGTCGTACCGATGTCGGAGAACGACGGGAATGTCAACAGGATCGCCGCGAGCCCGAGGATGACGACGATCGCCGTTGCCAGCCTGCGTAGCACCGTGACCTGTGTCCGAATGCGCCGCCACCGGCGGTCGGCGTCGGAGATCTCGTCATCGCCCCCGCCGTAGCGTGCGATCGTGCGCCGCTCGGCGACCGCGACGAGGCTGACCATCGTCCACGTCATGGCGGCGATGAGGAGGATCAGCAGCGTGTGGTCGACCCAGCCCCGCCACGAGTCGGACACGTCGGAGGTGCGCTGTACGGCGATCGTCGCGGCGAAGATCACCAGCGTGGCGCGCACCGGCATACGGGTCAGCCCCGCGATGTCGTCGAGCAGGCTGCTGCGTCGGCCGAGCCTTCTCAACACCCAGGTCAGAACCACCCCCAGCGCGAAGGCGGCCACCACGGCACCGGTGGCCCACGCCAAGGTGACGGCAAGATTGGTTGCGGATTCCAGTTCGTTCTCGTCGGGCATGGAGTGAGTTCAGCTCCCACGGATCGGGGTCACGGTCCCTCCCGACGTTAGCGGCGCCCACGATCTGCGTCACATCGCCGTAACGTCGGAGGGCGTCGAACCACGAGTGGAAATCGCGCGGATCCCGTTCTGCGGCAGGCAAGATTGCCGCCATCCGCGACGGGGGCGTGTCCCTACCGAAGGACGCCATCGCCGCCCACTAAGGTATCGAACAGCTGTTCGGGACTGAGGAGTTAACGTGCGGGTGATGGGCGTCGACCCCGGGCTGACGCGTTGCGGCTTGTCGGTCATCGAGAGCGGCCGCGGCCGACAGGTGATCGCGTTGGACGTCGACGTCGTGCGCACCCCGTCCGACCAGCCACTGCAGATGCGACTGCTGACCATCAGCGAGACCGTCGAACATTGGTTGGACACCCATCAGCCCGACGTGCTCGCGATCGAGCGGGTGTTCGCCAACCAGAACGCGAACACCGCGATGGGCACCGCGCAGGCGGGCGGCGTCATCGCCCTGGCGGCGGCCAGGCGCGACATCGACGTGCACTTCCACACTCCAAGCGAGGTGAAGGCCGCCGTCACCGGCAACGGTCGCGCCGACAAGGCCCAGGTCACCGAGATGGTCACCAGGATTCTCGGGTTGCAGACCAAACCGACCCCAGCCGATGCCGCCGACGCCCTGGCGCTGGCCATCTGCCACTGCTGGAGGGCGCCGATGATCGCACGCATGGCCGAGGCCGAGGCGATGGCCGCCGAGCAGCGTCGCAAGTACAAGGCCAAGCTCAAGGCGGCCACGTGATCGCGTCGGTCCGCGGCGAGGTGCTCGACATCGCCCTCGATCACGCCGTCATCGAGGCCGCGGGCGTCGGCTACAAGGTGATGACGACCCCGACGACGCTGGCCACCCTTCGACGCGGCACCGAGACCCGACTCATCACCGCGATGATCGTCCGCGAGGACTCGATGACGCTGTACGGGTTCGCCGACGCAGAGTCGCGGGACCTGTTCACCACCCTGCTCTCGGTGTCCGGCGTCGGACCGAAGATCGGGCTGGCCACCCTTGCCGTCTACGACGCCCAGACCCTGCGGCAGGCGCTTGCCGACGGTGACGTCACCGCGCTCACCCGCGTGCCAGGCATCGGCAAGCGCGGCGCCGAACGCATGGTCCTCGAGCTGAGGGACAAGATCGGGTCGGTCGCGACGGCCGGTGGCGCCTCGGCGGTCAGTGGGCATGCGATTCGCGGGCTCGTCGTGGAAGCCCTTGTCGGACTTGGCTTTGCGGCCAAGCAGGCGGAGGAGGCCACGGACAAGGTGCTCGCCGAGGATGCCGATGCGACGACGTCGAGCGCGCTGCGCGCGGCGTTGTCGATGTTGGGGAAGAAGTAACGCATGGGCCGTTTCGACGAGGACGAGCAGGAAGACACCAGCGACCGCGAGGTGTCGGCGGCGCTCACGGTGGGGGAGGGCGATGTCGACGCCAGCCTGCGGCCCCGCTCGCTGAAGGAGTTCATCGGCCAGCCGCGGGTGCGCGAGCAGCTGCAGCTGGTGCTCGAAGGCGCCAAGAACCGCGGCGGCACCCCCGATCACATCCTGTTGTCGGGTCCGCCCGGTCTCGGCAAGACGTCGCTCGCGATGATCATCGCCGCGGAACTCGGCACGTCGCTGCGCCTCACGTCCGGCCCAGCCCTCGAACGCGCCGGAGATCTCGCCGCGATGCTGTCCAACCTGGTCGAGCACGACGTGCTGTTCATCGACGAGATCCATCGCATCGCCAGGCCCGCCGAGGAGATGCTCTACCTCGCCATGGAGGACTTCCGCGTCGACGTCGTCGTGGGCAAGGGGCCGGGGGCCACGTCGATTCCGCTCGAGGTCGCGCCGTTCACCCTGGTCGGAGCCACCACCAGATCCGGTGCGCTGACCGGCCCGCTGCGCGACCGCTTCGGCTTCACGGCCCACATGGACTTCTACGAACCCGCGGAACTCGAGCGGGTGCTGACCCGCTCGGCGGGCATCCTGGGCATCGAGGTCGGGGCGGACGCCGCCGCCGAGATTGCCCGGCGGTCACGTGGCACGCCACGCATCGCCAACCGACTGCTGCGCCGGGTCCGCGACTATGCCGAGGTGCGTGCCGACGGTGTCATCACCCGCGACATCGCGAAGGCGGCGCTCGCGGTCTACGACGTCGACGAGCTCGGCCTCGACCGCCTCGACCGCGCGGTGCTCTCCGCGCTCACCCGCAGTTTCGGCGGCGGCCCGGTCGGCGTGTCGACGCTCGCAGTGGCCGTCGGCGAAGAGGCCACGACCGTCGAAGAGGTGTGCGAGCCTTTCCTGGTGCGCGCGGGCATGATCGCCCGCACACCACGTGGTCGGGTGGCCACCGGTCAGGCCTGGACGCATCTCGGCATGACGCCACCCAGCGGCGTGATGGGCCTGGGGAGCCAGGGCTTGTTCGAATAACGAGTCACGACGTCATGACGGAAAGCGTGAAATGACTACTGCCGGTGTGATTTTCGCGGCGTTGGCTGCCGTCCTGCACGTCTACATCTGGGTACTCGAGTCGTTCCGGTGGACCGCTCCCCGAACCAGGGCGACGTTCGGCACCACGGCGGAGGAGGCCGAGGCCACCAAGCTGCTAGCGTTCAACCAGGGTTTCTACAACCTGTTCTTGGCGGTCGTCACAGTCGTGGGTATCGCGTTCACGATCTCCGGCGGTATGCGGGTCGGCGCCGCACTGCTGTTCGCGGGCGTCGGATCGATGCTGGCCGCCGCCGCAGTCCTCCTGGTGTCGGCTCCCGACAAGGCGCGGTCAGCGGTGGTCCAGGGAGCGTTTCCGTTGGTGGCCGTGGTGTTGCTCGCCATCGGCTTCTCGACGTAGGTGTCGCTGGGGCGACCGACCACGTGGACGCGGTCGCCGCCCGACCGCTTGGCCTTGTACATGGCGCGGTCCGCCGACTCGACGAGTTTGTCGACGTGGAGCGGGATCTCCCGCGCGACCACCCGGAAGAGCGACGCGCTGGCCACACCGATGCTGGCGGTGACCCGTGACGGAGCCTGGGCGATGTCGCGCCGAATACGCTCGGCCAGCCCGATGGCGTCCCTGCGGTCACCCGAGAGTGCGACGACGAACTCTTCCCCGCCGATCCGCGCGACCACCGAGTCGCCCCGGCGCGTGCGGCGGAGGATGTCGCCGACCGCGATCAGCGTCTGATCGCCCGCCGCGTGGCCGGCGGTGTCGTTGACTCGCTTGAAGTCGTCGAGATCGACCATCACGACCGACAGGTGCGTGGTGCTGTCGCGACTGGACTCGGCGGCCAGGACGCGAACCGATCGCTGGAAGGCGCGCCGGTTGGGGAGATCGGTCAACGGGTCGATGTCCGACTTGAGTGCGTCCAGACCCAGGGTGTGGACCAGCACCTGAACGCAGAAGGGCACCGCCAGGATGCTCACGACCAAGATCAGCAGTTTGCTCACCGCCAGGGCCAGGTCGCCTGCGACGACGATCTCCATGGCGGCGGCGATTACCGTGCCGAACGCGACGGCCAGGGTGACCGCCAGATACCGACTGGTGTGGAAGAACGCGACGTACCCGGCGAGGGCGGCGAAGGTGGTGCAGCCCTGAATGCCCATGCCCGGCCACCCGTCGACGAGGCATGTCGTCGCGATCGAGAAGTTGGCGATGACGATGAAGGCGGCCGACTGATCCCGGGTGGGCCACTTCAGCAGCCAGAGCAGCGCCATGACGGCGCACGAGGCGCTGACCATGACGGACAAGGCCGTCGCCACCGGGCCTTGGGGACCAGCGGGGCTGAGCAACATCAGCACCGGCACCACGCCCAGTGCGACGACGATCGCAGCCATCATGTAGCGGGTGAACCGCTGGAGATTGCGAACGGCGAGGTACGCAGACAGCCACTGATAGTGATCGGGTTGCCGCCACCAACGGCGAATCCACTCCACGTTGCGCGTTTGCCTTGCCGTTCGTGTGCCAATACCGCCAGAGCATGGTCTGGACCGCGTGACGAATCTCCCCTTGATTTCTCCCCTTGATCGGATCGTACAAGAACCTCGAGAAGTTTGCCCGGGGTCGGCAAGACTTCGTCGGCCGGATCGATGAGGCGGCCGATCGTAGGGACGTCGGTCGAGGATCTCGGGACCGCGACGATGTGCTTTCTGGCTTGTCGATGACCACATCTGGAGTTGCCGTGGACGTTTCTGGCGACGGTCCGAGGATGAGGATCGAAACGACAGGCCGGGCAGGCGGGCCGCCGGCACGGTCATAGCTACCTTCGCTGGCGTCGCCATCCGGGCCGGGTGGCACACGGCGTGGTGCCGGTCTCGTTAGTGGTGCGCCGAAGTTGGGTATCCATCGCCCGAACTAGGAGGCCTTTATGACTGAAGTCGTTTCGGGTGATCGCGTGGACGGCGGCCGGATGCGCATCGCGCGCAGTCGTGGGGCGGCCAGTGGATTTCTGGTGATCGTCCTCGGTCTGTGGGGCGCGCTCGTACCGTTCGTCGGGCCGACGTTCGACTTTGCCTACGACCCCGACCTCGGGTCGGCGTGGAGTGGGCCGCGCGGCTGGCTGGAAGTGCTGCCGGGCGTGGTGGCCGTGATCGGCGGTCTCTTATTGCTGCGTTCCCGCAATCGGGCGACAGCGATGCTGGGCGGCTGGCTCAGCGTCGTCGCCGGGGCCTGGTTCGTGATCGGCCGCGTCATGGCCACCACGCTGACCATCGGCGAGATCGGTCGGCCCGTCGCGGAGACCGACATCAAGGCGGCATGGCTCGAGTTGACCTACTTCTACGGGCTCGGTGCTCTGATCGTCTTCCTGGGCGCGATGGCGCTCGGTCGGCTGTCGGTGCGCAGCGTGCGCGACGTGGGTCTGGCGCAGCGCACGGCTGCGGCGCGCCGCGACAGGGACGTCGAAGCGACCACGGCATCCACCGGCGTCGTGTCCGAACCCGTGACCTCGCCGAACCGCACGCAGCCCGTCGGGACCGACACGGTCACCGAGGAGGGACGGCCGCGGCGGTCCTGGCGCAATCCGCTGCGCAGGGACAAGACCACGCTGGTCGAACACTAGGTCGGTCGGGTCTGGGCTCGGGCGTCGCCGGTACCCGCCCCTATCCCGTGTAGACCATCACGTGCTTGATCCGGGTATAGTCCTCGAGGCCGTACATCGATAGATCCTTGCCGTGGCCGGATGACTTGAAGCCGCCGTGCGGCATCTCGGCGACCAGCGGAATGTGGGTGTTGATCCACACGCACCCGAAGTCCAACGCGTTGGACATCCGAATCGCCGTGGATACGTCCTTGGTCCACACCGATGATGCGAGGGCGAACTCGACCCCGTTGGCCTTCTCGAGCGCGTCGTCCTCCTCGGTGAACGACTGCACCGTGATCACCGGACCGAAGACCTCGGTCTGGATCAAGCGGTCGTCCTGCTGCACCCCGCCGATGACCGTCGGCGCCACGTAGAAACCCCTATCGCCCTGGCGTTTTCCGCCGGCGGCGACGGTGGCGTGAGCGGGGAGGTCGTCGAAGTAGCCGAGCACCCTGTCCATCTGGTCGACGTTGTTGACCGGTGGCACCCAGGCGTCCTCGTCGTCGGCGGCCTTGCCGAACGTCGTTTGCGCGGCGTTCGCCTGCTCCGCGAGGGCAGCGGTCAACTCGTCGACGACCGATGCGTGGGCAAGCACCCGGGTGGCCGCGGTGCAGTCCTGCCCGGCATTGAAGTAGCCGGCGGTGGCGATGCCTTCGGCGGCGGCGGCGATGTCGGCGTCGCCGAAGACGATGACGGGCGCCTTGCCGCCCAATTCGAGGTGGGTGCGCTTGAGGTGCCCGCCCGCACTGACGGCCACGGCGCGACCCGCAGCCACCGACCCGGTGATCGACACCATCTGAGGTGTCGGATGCGCCACGACAGACGCGCCGGTCACCCGGTCGCCCGTGACGACGTTGAGCACCCCCGGCGGAAAGTGCTTGGCGGCCAGCTCCGCCAGCATCACCGTGGTCACCGGGGTGGTGTCACTCGGCTTGATGACGACGGCGTTGCCCGCCGCGACGGCCGGGCAGAACTTCCAGATCGCCATCATCATCGGGTAGTTCCACGGGGCCACCTGCCCGACCACGCCGACCGGTTCGCGCCGGATCCACGACGTGTGGTCCGTCATGTATTCGCCGGCCGACTTGCCCTCGAGAACCCTTGCGGCACCGGCAAAGAACCGGATCTGATCCACCATCGGCGGAATCTCCTCCGCCATGGTGACGTGGTTGGGCTTGCCCGTGTTGCGCCCCTCGGCAGCCACCAGGTCGTCGGCAGCCCGCTCCACCTCGTCGGCGAAGTCGAGCAGCGCCTTCTGCCGGACTGACGGGGTGCTGCGCTTCCAGTCCTTGAACGCCTTCGCCGCCGCGGCGTACGCGTTGTCGACGTCCTGTTGGTTGGACACCGGCGCGGTGCCGTACCTCTCACCGGTGGTGGGGTCGACCAGAGGCATCGTCGCACCGCTGACCGAGTCGACCAGTTCGCCGCCGATGAAGTTCTTGACGGTGGTCATCGCTCTGCTCCTCAGAGGTCCTTGAGGACCAGCGCGAGCACGTCGAGACCTTCTTCGAGCAGCTCGTCACTGATGGTCAGCGGGGGGAGGAAGCGCAGCACGTTGCCATAGGTGCCGCAGGACAACACGATCACGCCCGCCGCGTGCGCAGCCGCGCACAGAGCCTTGGTCAGGTCGGCGTCCGGCTCGGTGGTGCCCGCCTTGACCAGCTCGACGGCGATCATGGCGCCCCGGCCGCGGACGTCGCCGATGCGGTCGTCATCGGCCTGCATCCGGCCGAGGCGCTCCTTCATGAACGCCTCGATCTCCTGTGCCCTGGCCACCATGCCTTCGGCCTCGATCGTCTCGATGGTCGCCAAGGCGGCCGCGCAGGCGATCGGGTTTCCGCCGTACGTGCCACCGAGGCCGCCGACATGCGGGGCGTCCATGATCTCGGCGCGGCCCGTCACACCGGCCAGCGGCAACCCGTCGGCGATGCCCTTCGCGGTGACGATGAGGTCGGGGTCGATGCCGTCGTGCTCGCAGGCGAACATCGCCCCCGTCCTGGCGAAGCCGGACTGCACCTCGTCGGCGACGAAGACGACGTCGTTCTTCCTGCACCAGTCGAGCAGGGTCGGCAGGAAGCCCTCGGCGGGCACGATGAACCCGCCCTCGCCCTGGACCGGTTCGATGATGATGGCGGCCAGATTGTCGGCGCCGACCTGCTTGTCGATGACGCTCAGTGCCCGCTTGGCGGCCAGTTCCCCGTCGGTCGCGATCTCCTTGCCGAACTCGGCGTCGCGGTAGGGATAGGACATCGGCGCCCGGTAGACCTCGGGGGCGAACGGGCCGAAGCCGTGCTTGTAGGGCATCGACTTGGCGGTCAGGGCCATCGTCAGGTTGGTGCGCCCGTGGTAAGCGTGATCGAACGCGACGACCGCCTGCTTCTTGGTGTACGTCCTGGCGATCTTGATGGCGTTCTCGACGGCCTCGGAACCCGAGTTGAACAGTGCCGACCGCTTGTCGCCCTTCACCGGGGTCAGACGGTTCAGGTGCTCGCACACCGCGACGTAGCCCTCGTAGGGCGTGACCATGAAGCAGGTGTGGGTGAACTCGGCCACCTGTGCGGCCACCGCGTCGACCACCCGTGGCGACGCGTTGCCGATCGTGGTGACCGCGATGCCGGACCCCAGGTCGATGAGGCGGTTGCCGTCGACGTCCTCGACGATGCCCCCGCCCGCACGCGCGGCGTACACCTGCATGGTGTTGCCGACACCCCGCGCGACGGCGCCGGTCTTGCGTGCGATCAGTGCGGACGAGTTGGGGCCGGGGATCGCGGTGGCGAGGTAGCGGCTCTGTTCGATGGTGCTCACGTCATGACTCCTGCGAGGGGGTGGCCGAGGTATGGGGAAGCCGAGGGAGGGGACGCCGAAACGTCTCGTTCGAGCGTAGTCGCCGCGACAAACGGCGCTGACGGAAACGTCGGTATGTGCGGGGCGCCGCGGCGGATTGCGTATGCGGGCGTGATATTTCCCACGCATTCGGTGGCGAGGGCGGATTTGAGCCGCGACGGCCCGTCGCCACCGCTGCCGAAACGAGCGATTAGTGATGCTAACGGCCACGACTCCGCGACAGGGCCGGTCAGCGGTCAACCGCGGTAATGGCACACTGGTCCGATACGAGGCGCCCGTGTGACCGCATCCGTGCCGGGGCGCCGTGACTGAAATATCGATACGAAAGTCAGAGCTATCATGGATCTCGCCATCTTCGTCCCCCTGCTCGTCATCATGGGTGCGTTCATGTTCTTCGCCTCTCGCCGCCAGAAGAAGGCCATGCAGGCGACCATCAATCTGCACGACTCGCTGGCCGTCGGGGACGAGATCATGACCACCGCCGGCCTCTTCGGCACCATCACCGACGTGTCCGACACGAAGGTCGACGTCGAGCTGGCGCCGGGCGTCGTCGTCACCATGCTGAAGCTGGCCGTCAAGGAAAAGACCGTGGTCGACGACGACGACGACTACGAGGATGACGACGATGTGCCGGTCCAAGGGTCGACGGCGCAGGAACTCGACCGGCCAAGCACCGGTACCGAGGTCAAGTCCGACCCAGACCGGCTCACCTGAACACTCACGCCTGAGCACACAGCGCAACCACGTACTCTTTGCGGGTTGACGTACCAATATAGGGAGAACCAAGAACGTGGCATCGCCTTCGGCGCCGGTGCATCCATACCGCTATCTGACGCTTTTCCTGGTTCTGCTCATCGGCGCATACCTGCTGGTGTTCCTGACCGGAGACAAGCAGGCCAAGCCAAAGCTGGGCATCGACCTGCAGGGTGGCACCCGCGTCACCCTCACCGCCCGTACCCCGGACGGCTCACCTCCAACTCGTGAATCCCTGGCTCAGGCACAGGAGATCATCAGCTCCCGCGTCGACGGCCTCGGTGTCTCGGGATCCGAGGTCGTCGTGGACGGCGACAACCTCGTCATCACGGTGCCGGGCAACGACGGCAACGAGGCGCGCAACCTCGGACAGACGGCGCGCCTATACATCCGGCCGGTGATTCACGCCATCCCAGCGGCAGGCCAGGCGCCCCCCGCCGGCGAGGCGCCACCAGGGGCTCCGCAGGGCGCTCCCGGCGCACCAGGCGGGATGCCGGGCATGCCCGGCGGGATACCGGGAATGCCCGGCGGGATACCGGGAATGCCCGGCGCGCCGCCAGCAATGCCGCCGCTGATCGCACCGGCAGAACCCGACGCGCCGATCGTGGCCCCCACCCCCGGTCAGCCGGCGCGCCCCGCGCCGTCGGGCGCCGAGGCGCCCCCTCCTGGCGCACCGGCTCCGCAGCCGCGACCCTATCCAGAGGAGCCGGCACCCACCCCCGCGCCGACCCCGGCGCCAGCGCCAGGTCCCGCACCCTCGCCTGCCCCGGCGCCAGGTCAGGCACCGGCGCCAGCACCAGGTAAGCCCGGCCAGCGAGCCGATCTGGCGCAGCGCATCTCCGACGAGAAGGCGCTGCGCCAAAGTACCGATCAGCAGATCCAGCTGCTGGCCCTGCAGTTCCAGGCCACCCGCTGCAACGACGAGGACGTGCTGGCGGGTAACGACGATCCGAACCTGCCGTTGGTGACCTGCTCTCAGGACCACAAGCAGGTGTACCTGCTCGACAAGTCGATCATCAGTGGCGAGCAGATCGAGAGCGCCTCATCCGGCCTCGACCAGCAGCGCGGCGAGTACGTCGTCGACCTGCAGTTCAAGAGCGACGCTGCCGACATCTGGGCCAACTTCACGGCCGCGAACGTGGGCACGCAGACGGCGTTCACCCTCGACTCGCAGGTGGTCAGCGCCCCGCAGATCAACGAGGCCATCCCCGGCGGTCGGACGCAGATCACCGGCAACTTCACGCAGGACTCGGCGCGAGAACTCGCCAACGTGCTGAAGTACGGCTCTCTGCCGCTGTCATTCGAGTCGTCCGAGGCCGAAACCGTCTCGGCGACACTCGGTTTGACGTCGCTGCGCGCCGGACTGATCGCAGGCAGCGTCGGTCTTGCGCTGGTGCTGCTGTACTCACTGCTCTACTACCGGGTGCTGGGTCTGCTCACGGCGCTGTCGCTGGTCGCCTCCGGCGCCATGGTCTACGCGATCCTGGTGCTCCTCGGCAGATACATCGGGTACACGCTCGACCTCGCGGGTATCGCGGGTCTGATCATCGGTATCGGTACCACCGCGGACTCGTTCGTGGTGTTCTTCGAACGCATCAAGGACGAGATCAGAGAGGGACGGTCGTACCGTTCGGCCGTGCCTCGAGGCTGGGCAAGGGCCCGCAAGACCATTCTCTCGGGCAACGCCGTCACGCTGCTGGCCTCGGTGGTGCTCTACGTCCTGGCCATCGGTCAGGTCAAGGGCTTCGCGTTCACGCTCGGCCTGACCACCGTCCTCGACGTCGTCGTGGTGTTCCTGGTGACCTGGCCGCTGGTGTACCTGTCGTCGAAGTCAACGCTGTTGTCCAAGCCGGCATTCAACGGACTAGGTGCGGTGCAACAGATCGCGCGCGAGCGCAGAGCCGCCGCCACGTCAGCGGGAGGGAGGTAGCCACATGTCCAAGCACGAATCCAGGGACGCTGAAACAGGTCTCGTCGACGACGTCACCGACGAGGGGACCGCCGT
The DNA here is from genome assembly GCA_025963385.1 of Mycobacterium sp. Lineage (GTDB taxonomy): Bacteria > Actinomycetota > Actinomycetes > Mycobacteriales > Mycobacteriaceae > Mycobacterium. Next base: position 5,927 of record JAOPUT010000239.1, on the reverse strand, counting down.
CGAACTGACCGATGAGTCCACCGCAGAGGAATTGGGCACGTCGACGGCAGCAGCTGCGCCGCAGCACGGCTTCTTCGTTCGGCTGTACACGGGCACGGGCGCGTTCGACGTCATCGGCAAGCGCAAGCTCTGGTTCGGCATCAGCGCCGCGATCGTCATCATCGCGCTCGCCAGCATCCTGTTGCGCGGCTTCACCTTCGGGATCGACTTCGAGGGTGGCACCAAGGTGTCGATGCCCGCCGCGGGCGCCCACGGCCAGGTGACGACGCAGCAGGTCGAGGATGTCTTCAGCAAGACGCTCGGCAGGAGCCCCGAGTCGGTCGTGCAGGTCGGCAACGGCGGGTCCGCGACCATCCAGATCCGGACCGAGAAGCTGAGCAACTCCGACAACGACAAGCTGCGTTCGGCGCTGTTCGATGCCTTCCAGCCCAAGGGAGCCAACGGCCAGCCCAGCAAGGACGAGGTCAGCAGTTCCGACGTCTCGGAAACCTGGGGTGGCCAGATCACCCAGAAGGCCATCATCGCGCTCGTCGTGTTCCTGGCGCTCGTCGCGGTCTACATCGCCATCCGCTACGAGCGGTACATGGCGGCGGCCGCTCTCGCCGCCCTGGTGTTCGACATCGTGACCACCGCGGGCGTCTACTCGCTGGTCGGTTTCGAGGTCACGCCCGCCACGGTGATCGGCCTGCTGACCATCCTCGGCTTCTCGCTGTACGACACGGTCATCGTGTTCGACAAGGTGGAGGAGAACGTCCACGGATTCGAACACACCACCCGTCGGACGTTCGCCGAGCAGGCCAACCTCGCGATCAACCAGACCTTCATGCGGTCCATCAACACCAGCCTGATCTCGGTGCTGCCCATCCTCGCGTTGATCGTCATCGCGGTGTGGCTGCTCGGTGTCGGCACGTTGCAGGATCTCGCGTTGGTCCAGCTCGTCGGCGTCATCGTCGGCACCTACTCGTCGATCTTCTTCGCCACGCCGCTCCTCGTGGCCATGCGCGAGCGGACCGACCTGGTGCGGGCGCACACCCGTCGCGTCAACAACCGGCGCAAGGGCGTATCGGCGCGGGCCGAGAACTCCGTCACCGGCTCGGACGCCGAGCCGGAGAAGGTGTCGGTCGCGGCCACCCCCGCACCGGAGAAGCCGGTACCGGGTGCCAAGCCGGTGCGTCCGACCGGCAGGCCATCGGGTAAGCGGAACACCAGGCGATAAGCCGCGATGATTGCCCGACCTCGGCGGGCCGCCGTGCTCGCGGCCGTGTTGTGTCTGGTCGGCGGTCTCGGTCTGTCCGCATGTGGGGGCGGGCCGGCCGACGAGATCGACTACGCCGTCGACGGGACGCTGGTCACGTACAACACGAACACCGTCGCGGGTGCTGCATCGGCGGGGCCGCAGGCATTCGCCAGGGTGCTGACGGGTTTCAACTACCACGGCCCGGAGGGACAGGTCGTCGGCGACCGCGACTTCGGCACCCTGTCGGTGGTCGGGCGTGCGCCGCTGGTGCTCGACTATCAGATCAGCGACAACGCGGTGTACTCCGACGGCAAGCCGGTCACGTGTGACGACATGGTGCTGGCGTGGGCTGCCCAGTCCGGCCGGTTCCCGGGCTTCGACGCCGCCAGCCGGGCAGGCTACGGCGACATCGCCTCCGTCGACTGCGCGACAGGGCAGAAGAAGGCGCGGGTGTCGTTCGCCCAGGACCGCGCGTTCGTGGACTTCGGGCAGCTGTTCGCGGCCACGTCGCTGATGCCGTCGCACGTGATCGCCGATGAGCTCGGCGCGGGCGACGGCGCCGTCACCGCTGCCCTTCAGGCAGGTGACCTGCCCACCATCGCGCGCATCGCGCAACTGTGGAACACGACGTGGAATCTCGCCCCTGGGCTGGATCTGAAGCACTTCCCGTCTTCGGGCCCCTACAGGGTGAGTGGCGTCAACGGCGACGGTTCGGTCGTCCTGGTCGCCAACGACAAGTGGTGGGGCGCCAAGCCCGTTACCGAACGGATCACCGTCTGGCCGCGTGGCGCCGACGTTCAGGAGCGGGTGAACGCCGGTGACTACGACATCGTCGACATCGCCGCGGGTTCGTCGGGCACGCTGACGCTGCCCGGCGACTTCGTCCGTTCCGACAGCCCGTCGGCGGGAATCGAACAGCTCATCTTCGCGCCGAGCGGCCCTCTGCTCGACCCGGCGGCGCGCCGCGCGGTGGCGCTGTGCACGCCGCGCGATCTGATCGCGCAGAACGCCGGCGTGCCCATCGCGAACAGCCGACTGAATCCGACTGCGGAGGATTCGATCACCGCGGCCGAGAGCGCGGCCGAGGGCGGTCAGTTCAGCACGTCCAACCCCGACGCGGCGCGCAATGCCATCGGCGGCAGACCCCTGAACGTCCGCATCGGTTACCAGAGCCCCAACGCCCGACTGGCCGCCACGGTGGGCACGATCGCCAAGGCGTGCGCCCCGGCAGGCATCACGGTGTCGGATGCGTCCTCGGAGGGCGTCGGCCCACAGACATTGAGCGACAACCAGATCGACGTGCTCCTCGCGAGCACCGGCGGGTCGGCGGGCAGCGGGTCGACCGGATCATCGGCCATGGACGCCTACGACCTGTACAGCGGCAACGGCAACAACCTGTCCGGATACGCCAACGAGCTGGTCGACGGCGTCATCGACGCGCTTGCGGTGACGGCGGATCCAAAGGAACTGGCGCGTCTGCTCGGGGAGGGCGCCCCCGTACTCTGGGGCGACATGCCCACCCTTCCGCTCTACCGTCAGCAGCGAACCCTGCTCGTGTCGACGAAGATGACTGCGGTGAGCAGCAATCCGACGCGATGGGGAGCAGGGTGGAACATGGACCGTTGGACACTGGCGCGATGAGCGACACCACGGACGTGGCCGCGGTGATCGGATCGCTCATGCGCGAGGTGCCTGACTTCCCGGAGCCCGGCATCCAGTTCAAGGACCTCACCCCGGTGCTCGCCGACGCTCGCGGTCTCGCGGCGGTGACCGACGCGCTGGCCGCCGTCGCCGACGGGGTCGACCTGGTGGCGGGCATCGACGCGCGCGGCTTCCTGTTGGGCGCGGCCGTGGCGACCCGGCTGGGTACGGGAGTGCTCGCCGTCCGCAAGGGCGGCAAACTCCCGCCCCCGGTGCACGGCGAGTCGTACGCCCTCGAGTACGGCACCGCGACGTTGGAGATCCCTGCCGACGGGATGGAACTGTCGGGATTGCGCGTTCTGCTGATCGACGACGTACTCGCCACCGGAGGCACGCTCGGCGCCGCGGCCAAGCTGCTGCACACCGCCGGCGCGACGGTCACGGGGGCCGCGGTGGTACTCGAGCTGGCGGCGCTGGGTGGACGGGCAAAGCTGCCAGACCTGGCAGTCACCAGCCTGTACGTGGTCTGAGGGATATCCTCGACTGATATCCGCACGGTTCAGGAGGTGAGCAGGGTGGCTGACGATCATGCGTTGACTCAAACGCAGCCCATGCCGGTCATCACCCCCGATGCCGTCGGAGTCGAGAACCCCAAGACGACGTCCAGCGCATCGCGACGGGTGCGTGCGCGCCTCGCGCGTCGGATGACGTCCCAGCGCAGCGCGGTGAACCCGGTTCTGGAGCCGTTGGTCGCGGTGCACCGCGAGGTCTACCCGAAGGCCGACCTCGCGATCCTGCAGCGTGCCTACGAGGTGGCCGAGCAGCGTCACGCCGACCAGCTGCGCCGGTCCGGCGATCCGTACATCACCCACCCGTTGGCGGTGGCCAACATCCTCGCCGAACTCGGCATGGACACCACGACGCTCGTCGCCGCGCTGCTGCACGACACCGTGGAGGACACCGGCTACACGCTGGAGGCGCTGACCGCCGACTTCGGCGTCGAGGTCGGTCATCTGGTGGACGGCGTCACCAAGCTCGACAAGGTCGTCCTCGGCACCGCCGCGGAGGGCGAGACCATCCGCAAGATGATCATCGCGATGGCGCGCGACCCCCGGGTGCTGGTCATCAAGGTGGCCGACCGGCTGCACAACATGCGCACCATGCGCTTCCTGCCGCCGGAGAAGCAGGCGCGAAAGGCCCGCGAGACCCTGGAAGTCATTGCGCCACTTGCCCACCGGTTGGGTATGGCGACGGTCAAGTGGGAGCTCGAAGACCTGTCGTTCGCGATCCTGCATCCGAAGAAGTACGAGGAGATCGTGCGACTGGTCGCCGACCGGGCGCCGTCACGCGACACCTACCTGGCGAAGGTACGGGCCGAGATCGCCAACACCGTCACGTCGTCGAAGATCAACGCGACCGTCGAGGGCAGGCCCAAGCACTATTGGTCGATCTACCAGAAGATGATCGTCAAGGGCCGCGACTTCGACGAGATCCACGACCTCGTCGGCGTGCGGATCTTGTGCGACGAGATCCGTGACTGCTACGCGGCGGTTGGTGCGGTGCACTCGCTGTGGCAGCCCATGGCGGGCCGGTTCAAGGACTACATCGCCCAGCCGAGGTACGGCGTCTACCAGTCCTTGCACACCACGGTCGTCGGGCCGGAGGGCAAGCCGCTGGAGGTGCAGATCCGCACCCGCGACATGCACCGCACCGCTGAGTACGGCATCGCCGCGCATTGGCGTTACAAGGAAGCCAAGGGCCGCAACGGTATTCCGGCCAACAATGCCGCCGCCGAGCTCGACGACATGGCGTGGATGCGTCAGCTCCTCGACTGGCAGCGGGAAGCCGCGGACCCCGGCGAGTTCCTGGAGTCACTGCGCTACGACCTCGCCGTCCAGGAGATCTTCGTCTTCACCCCCAAGGGTGACGTCATCACGCTGCCAACGGGTTCGACCCCGGTGGACTTCGCGTACGCCGTGCACACCGAGGTCGGCCACCGCTGTATCGGCGCCCGCGTCAACGGGCGACTGGTGGCGTTGGAGCGCAAGCTCGAGAACGGTGAAGTGGTCGAGGTCTTCACCTCGAAGGCGCTCAACGCAGGCCCGTCGCGCGACTGGCAGACGTTCGTGGTGTCGCCGCGGGCGAAGGCCAAGATCCGGCAGTGGTTCGCAAAGGAGCGGCGCGAGGAAGCGCTCGAATCGGGCAAGGACTCGATCGCGCGGGAAGTTCGTCGCGGTGGTCTTCCCTTGCAGCGCTTGATGAATGGCGAGTCGATGGCCGCGCTAGCGCGCGAGTTGCGCTACCTGGACGTGTCCGCGTTGTACACCGCGGTGGGCGAGGGTCACGTCTCGGCACGACACGTCGTGCAGCGGCTGGTCGCCCAGCTCGGTGGTGACGATGAGGCCGAGGATGAGATCGCCGAGCGGTCGACGCCCGCCACCATGCCGGTGCGTCAGCGCACCAGCGACGACGTCGGCGTCGCGGTCCCCGGCGCGCCCGGTGTCCTGACCAAGCTCGCCAAGTGCTGCACGCCGGTGCCCGGTGACAACATCATGGGGTTCGTCACGCGTGGCGGCGGCGTCAGTGTGCACCGCACGGACTGCACCAATGCGACGTCGCTGCAACAACAGTCGGAGCGCATCATCGACGTGAAGTGGGCGCCGTCCCCGTCGTCGGTGTTCCTCGTCGCGATTCAGGTGGAGGCCCTCGACCGGCACCGGCTGCTGTCCGACGTGACGCGGGTGCTGGCCGACGAGAAGGTCAACATCCTGTCCGCGTCCGTGGCGACGTCGAACGACCGAGTGGCGATCAGCCGCTTCACCTTCGAGATGGGCGACCCCAAGCATCTCGGCCACGTGCTGAACGTGGTGCGCAACGTGGAGGGCGTCTACGACGTGTACCGCGTGACATCCGCCGCCTAGCTGTACTGCCCAGGCAGGTTGGTTGAGAAAGTGTGACGACACGCTGTAGCGGTCGTTGATTGGAGAAGGTCTCCCGTCGTGGAGTGGAGCTGCTTAGACACCCACTTGGAAGACAGGAGACCTTCATG
>JAOPUT010000235.1 GCA_025963385.1 Mycobacterium sp. | reverse complement strand
TCGAGGGTTTCGTCGTCCTTGGCCGGGATCCACCGCTCCGGCGGGTCGGCGACGTCGTCGCCGTCGTCATTGCGAATCTCGTCGGAGTCGAGCTCCTCGGACTGTGACAGCGGGAAGTCGTCGAAATCAGATGTGGACATGCTGCCCATGTTGCCCGACGCTTGGTGACGCTGGGGATCGAGGACCAAATTCCACCGGCGACTTGCCGATCGTAGTAGTTACCTCTGCAACAGAGGTATTGTGGGTGCGATGGACACCAGGACCGATCTCGCTGCGGATCTCCTGGCGACCGCAGGCCGCTTCCGCCGCCAGGTACGCCGTTCGGGCGGAGGTCCCAGAATCGGTTCGGGACTGCCCGAGTCGCAGGCCGAACTGCTGCGCCTGGTCGGCCGTCAGCCGGGCATCTCCGTGCGGCACGCGGCCACCGAGCTTGGACTCGCACCCAACACCGCGTCGACCCTGGTGTCGCGGCTGTCCGCCGACGGTCTACTGGTGCGTACCGCCGACACCGACGACAGGCGCGTCGGCCGGCTGCGGCTCACCGAGTCGGCCCAGCGCATCGCCGACGAGTCCCGCGCAGGCCGGCGGGCGGCGCTGGGGGCGGTCCTCGCCACGCTGGACCCCGACCAGCTCGGCCGCCTGACCGACGGACTGTCCGTCCTGGCCGAAGTGACCCGCCTTCTGCACGAGGAGGAACAAGCGTGACCGCGACACCGGCCATCGAGTGCCTGCACCTGAGCCATCGCTACGGCGACTTCACCGCCGTCGACGACCTGAACCTGGAGGTCCACGCCGGCGAGACCATGGGCTTGCTCGGGCCCAACGGCGCCGGCAAGACCACGGTCGTGCGGGTGCTCACCACGCTCACCCCGGTCCAGCAGGGCGAGGTACGCATCTTCGGCATGGATGCCAGCCGCGACACGATGGACATCCGTCACAACATCGGCTATGTGCCACAACAGCTTTCGATTGAGTCGGCCCTGACCGGCAGGCAGAACGTCGACCTGTTCGCCCGGCTCTACGACGTTCCCCGCAAGCAGCGCCGCGAACGCGTCGACGAGGCGATGAACGCCATGCAGTTGCTCGACGTCGCCGACAACCTGGCGGGAACGTACTCCGGCGGCATGGTGCGGCGCCTGGAACTGGCGCAGGCTCTGGTGAACCGGCCGTCGCTGCTGCTGCTCGACGAGCCGACCGTGGGCCTGGATCCCATTGCGCGCGACGGGGTCTGGTCCCAGGTGGCGGACATGCAGCAGCAGTACGGGATGACGGTGCTGCTCACCACGCACTACATGGAGGAGGCCGACGCCCTGTGCGACCGCGTCGCCCTCATGCATCACGGGGTGCTCCAAACCGTCGGCACCCCCACCGAACTCAAGGCAGGCCTCAGCTCGGCGGATGCGCCCGCCGCGACGCTGGAGGACGTGTTCCGCCACTATGCGGGTTCGGACCTCGCCGAGGATTCGACCAGGCGCGGTCTGCGCGAGATCCGCTCCACCAGAAAGGTGGCCCGCCGTGTCGGTTGACAACACGTCCTCCCGTCGCTCCGCTCCCCCCGCCGTGACCGTCGAGCTCATCCGTGCCCCCCGCGGCATCCGCCGGGTCGGTGGACTGCTGCGCCGCATGGGCGCCTTCGCGCTCGTCGAGTTGCAGAAGCTGTCCCACGACCGCACCGAACTGTTCACCCGCATGGTGCAGCCCGCCCTGTGGCTGCTGATCTTCGGACAGACCTTCTCGCGACTGCACGTCATCGACACCGGCGACGTGCCCTACCTCGCGTTCCTGGCGCCGGGCATCATCGCCCAGTCCGCGCTGTTCATCTCGATCTTCTATGGCATCCAGATCGTATGGGACCGCGATGCGGGCATCCTTGCCAAGCTCATGGTCACGCCTGCGCCCGCGTCGGCGCTCATCACGGGCAAGGCGTTCGCGGCAGGCGTCCGGTCGGTGGCTCAGGTCGTCGGCGTCATGGTGATCGCCTACCTGATGGGCATCCACCTCACCGGCAACCCGCTGCGGATCCTCGGGGCGATGGCCGTCGTGGTGCTCGGTTCGGCGTTCTTCGCGTGCCTGTCGATGACGTTGGCGGGTCTGGTGCGCAACCGCGACCGGCTGATGGGCATCGGACAGGCCATCACCATGCCGTTGTTCTTCGCGTCCAACGCGCTGTACCCGGTCGACGTCATGCCGCAGTGGCTGCGCTGGCTGTCGTCGGTCAACCCGCTGAGCTACGAGGTCAACGCACTGCGGGCGCTTCTGCTCGGTACGCCCGGCAACACGTGGTTGGACGTCACCGTCCTAGTGGCCGCCGCGGCGCTCGGCATCTTCACCGCCTCGACGCTGTTGCGCCGTCTCGTCAGGTAGCCCCGGCCCCTTCGGTGCGAACAGGTCGTACGCCGTCACCCCGCCGATCGTCGTCGAGTGGAAGTGGCCGCGGACCCACCGCAGGATGTCCGAGTGCGGCCTAGCGCTGATGTCCTCGCCGTTCTCGTCCTCCGCGACGGCGCCGTGCGACGAACCGCGGGGCGCGAGGTAGTAGGAGATCCGGTGCCTGGCGACGTCGTCCTGGAACTGCTGCAACGTCGGCGCCGGATCGGTGCCCGAGAACCCGCCAATCGCCATGACCGCAGTGCCCGTTGCCAATTCGAGGCCCGCCGCCGACGTCGACCGGTCGATGGCGGCCGACCACGGCGTGTCCGTCGCCTCGAGGAGCGCGTCGAGGCGGGGGTTGGCGACCGTCCTGCCGCCCGCGAAACCCGGGTGCGATGGCCCGACCGACGGTCCGATGCCCTGGTGGGTGGCGCCGACCGTGGCCACCGCATAGGCGCTCGGAGCGCCGAGCGCTCCGATCAGGGCCACGGCCAGCATGGTGGGGGCAACGTGGCGCCTGCGCGGCGCCCACGGCCAGACCAGCGCCGCCGACGCCAGCAGCGAGGTGACCAGGATGGTCCACCGCAGGACGGGCGACGAGAGTGCACTGCCGTCGAGCAGCCGCCAACCCCACCCGCCCGCGGTCAGCAGGATCGCCGCCAGGGCGAGGCGCCACCGCAGCGCGTCGCGGCGGGCCCACGTCTGCTGGACACCCATCGCGAAGACCGCCGCGACGGGCGGCGCGATGGACAGGCTGTAGTACGGATGGATCGTGCCGCTCATGTAGCTCAGCACCAGCCCGTCGATCAGGAACCAGGCGCCGAACAGCACGACGCCCGCGCGCACCGGATCGGTGCGTGGCGCCCTGCCGCGCGCGACGACGGTCAGCACCGTCGCCAGCACTGCCGCGGGCACCAGCCAGCCGATCTCGAAGCCGAACTCGGCGAACAGCAACCGCGTCAGACCCTGTGACCGTCCACCGAAGCCGCCGACGTTGGCGATCCCGATCGGCGCGCCGATTGCCACGTGTGAGCTGAGCCCGAAGTGGTTGTGCCCCAACACCCGTGCCAGACCGTTGTAGCCGAGCACCAGGTTCATGAAGGTGTTGTCCGTCGAGCCTGCGAGGTAGGGCCTAGTCGTCGTCGGCCACACCATGGTCAGCGCGACGAACCAGCCTGCCGAGAGCACGAACGCCGCCGCAGCACCCAGCAGGTGCAGCACGCGGGTACGCAACCGCACCGGTGCGGCGAACAGGTAGGCGGTCGCGAGCGCGGGCATCACCATCGCACCCTCGAGCATCTTGGCGAGGAACGCGAGCCCGAGCGCCACCCCGGCCATCGCGAGCCATCTCGCAGAGGCGCGCTCGAGGGCCCGCACCGTGCAGTACGCCGCCGCGGTCATGAGGAGCACCATGGCCGCGTCGGGGTCGTTGAAGCGGAACATCAGCACCGCCACCGGGGTCAGCGCCAACGCCGCGCCCGCGAGCAGGCCTGCGCCCGGGCCGCTGAGGCGGCTCACCGCGCCGTACAGGAGCGCGACGGCGGCCACGGCCATGAGTGCCTGCGGGACGAGCATGCTCGCGCTGCTGAAGCCGAAGAGCTGTCCTGAGATACCCATCACCCACAGCGACAGGGGCGGTTTGTCGACGGTGATGAAGTTGTTGGCGTCCAGCGATCCGAACAGCAACGCCTCCCAGTTGCTGGAGCCCGCCTGGACCGCGGCCGCGTAGTACTGGTTGGCGAGGCCGTTGACGGTGACGTTCCACAGGTACAGCACGGCGGTCGCGGCAAGCAGTATGCCCAGGCGAACGCGTTTGCCGGTGACGATCGAGGCCCGGAGCGGCTCGGTTTCCTCGACGGGGGCGTCCGCGGGCATATCCAACGTCCCCAGGGCTCTCGTCACACCAAACAGTGAGGCATCGGGACATTCGGGCAACCTGTGAGCAGCCAGTGAGACTGCTGCGGGTCGGCATCGACGGGGTTGGCCACCGCGACCTCGGTAACGCCGACCCACGTCGCTAGCGAAGTCCCTAGTACTGGACTTTGTTAGGTTCATGTCGTCGAGGCTGGGCCCAGGATTGGGGAGAGTGTGCGTAACGTCTTCAAGATCGTCGCTGCCGTGGCGACCGTTGCCGCCGTGTCGGCGACCGCATCGGTTGCATGGCAACCCGAGTCGCGGACCATCCCGTTCACCGAGACGGCGTCGATCAACACGTCCAGCAGCACCGTGGGCTTCGCCGACTCCGATCTCTACGGCATGTCGCCCGAGGACGTGAACCACACCCTGGACCTGATGACGGCCGCAGGCGTGCGCAACGTCCGCGTGATGATGCCGTGGGCGGGCATGGAGCCCAACCCCGGCCAGTACGACTGGGGGCAGGTCGACATGATCGTCGACGCCGCCAACTCGCGCGGCATGTCGGTGCTCGGCACCCTGGTGTCCTCACCTGGCTGGGCCGTCGAACCCGGACTGATGGCGGTGTCGAGCCCGCCCGCACAGGCGGCCACCTACGGCGACTTCGCCGGCGCGACGGCCGCGCACTACCGCGGCCGGGTCGCCGCATACGAGATCTGGAACGAACCCAACGCGGTGCTGTCGTGGACGTCCGGACCGCAGGGCCCAGAGCCTGCGGTGTACGCGAGCATGCTCAAGGCCGCGTACCCGAAGATCAAGGGCGCCGACCCGTCGGCGATCGTCGTCGGCGGCGTCGTCGGCGCCGTCGTGCAGTTCTTCGCGCTGACGATGGATCCCGTCACCTTCATCAATCAGATGTACGGCGCAGGCGCCGCAGGGTCGTTCGACGCGCTGTCGTTCCACCCGTACCTGTACAACAACATGTTCTCCGCGGGTCGGGGCACGCCGAACACCCCCATCAGCCAGGCCGCCGGGATCCGACAGGCCATGGTTAGCAACGGCGACGGCGGCAAGAAGCTGTGGGCCACCGAGTACGGCGAGCCCACGTCTTCGGTGGACGAGGCCACCCAGGCCGCGTACATCACGGACTTCCTGAGCACCTGGCGCACGCTGCCGGGCGCCGGGCCTGCCTACATCTACACGACCCGCGACAGGAACACCGGAAGCGGCAGCGACCAGGACACCCTTGGCGTGTACCGCACGGACTGGACGCCGAAGCCTGCCGTGGCCGCGATCCAGGCCCTGGCCTAGGCGTTCACCCGACGAGGCGGGCTATCGACGCCATCGGGATCGGGAGCCAGGTCGGGCGGTATCTCGCCTCGTACCCGGCCTCGTACACGGCCTTGTCCAACTCGTAGGCCGCCAGCGGACCGGCGGAGCCGCGTGGATCGCTGCCTGCCGCTGCCGCGTACCCGTCGCAGAACGCCGCGCAGTTGCGGTCCACCCACTCCCTGGCCCGTGCCTCCAGTTGCTCGTCGTGCGTGTCGTCGGCCCCCTCGACCAGGCGCTGATAGGCCGCATACTCGTACGACCTCAGGACGCCCGCGACGTCGCGCAGCGGTGAGTCCGGCCTGCGCCGTTCCTCGAGAGGCTGACCGGGCTCGCCCTCGAAGTCGATCACCAGCCACCGGTCGGGTGTGCGCAGCACCTGGCCGAGGTGGAGGTCGCCGTGGACGCGCTGCACGGTGACGGAGTCCTCCGCGAGCTTGCGGTAGCGCTCCTCGATCAGCCCTTGGTACTGCGCGACGGCGGGCACCATGGCGGCGACCGCGTGTAGCCGCTGCAGCAGGGTGTCGACGGGGAACGGCTCGAGCGCGGTGCCCAGGGTGGTGGCCAGCGTCCGATGCACGGATGCGACTGCTTCACCGAGTCGGTAGGACTCCGTCGCGAAGCCGTCGGCGGCCGGGCCGGACAGATCGCGGGTGCTCGCAGTCGCCATGTCCCAGCCCTCGGAGGACTCGGCGGCGAATTCGGTGACCATCCCGAGCGAGTACGACTCCCCGTCGACGGTCGTCTCGAAGGACCCCAGCAACCGCGCCACGTGTTCGTTGCCCGCCCTGGCAAGTTCGCGGTTGAGCTCGATGTCGGGGTTGATGCCGGGGGTGACGCGGCGGAACACCTTGAACATGGCGGCGTCACCGAACACCACGCTGGTGTTGCTCTGCTCGGCGCCGATTACGCGGCCCGTGGCCTGCATCGGTAGCTGGGCGGCAGGCTCCTTCAGGAATCGCAGCGGGCCGACGGCGGCCGACTGGTCGACGAGCGACAGCAGGTGGTGAGCCGCCGCGGGGTCGTACAGCGCGTCGTGGGCGACGCGGCCGCCCGAGTCACCGATCGTCGCCACCCCGTCGGAGGGGTCGTCACTCCAACGGACCAGCAGCTGGTATCTGGCCGTCGTGCCGTCCGTGTAGGCGGCGTCGAGCAGCACCAGGTCGAGACCGTCGCGCAGCGGGACCACCTCGGCTGGGTGCACGTCGGTGAGCTCGCGGCCACGTCCGGCGTACCACCGTTGGGTCGGCAGCCACTGATCGAACGGAAGGTTCATCGCCTGTGTCATCAGTCTTCAAAGCTACCCATGCACCGCGACTTTGAATCAGCGGGACGAGACGCCAGGAGCCGTCACTGAAGGAATCGGGCGGCGTCGGAGCGCAGGTAACGCCCCGAGTTGGCCTGGCGGTAGCCGATCACCCCGCCGCTGGCGGTGATGGCGATCAGGCCGGCGAGACCCGGCAGCGCAACCGCGGCCAGCTGGCCGACGCGGGCCACGCGCAGATACCGGGGATAGCCCTCACGCGGCGCGGGACTACCCATGGCCGAGGCGGAGGTCAGTACGGTCTGCGGCGGCAGCTGCTCCACGGGCGCCGAGCCCGGCGACGTCCCGGAAGCCCGCACGTCCGAAACCCGAACGCTCACCGCTGCGCCCACCGTGGGCGCCTGTGGCGGCTCCGCGGGGGGAATGCTCCCAGTGATGGGCTTGGGCACCTCGCCACGCACCTGCGGCACCACCACCGGCGCCTGCAGCACCGGCAGCCCGGACGAGCCGGTCGACCCGACGGACAACGGGGTCACGGGGTCGGTGCCGTCGGCGTCGACGACGGCAGGCTCTTCCTCGAAGGTCCGGAACGTCGTCATCGGCGGCGCGGGCTCCGGTTTCGGCGGGGCAGGCTTGAAGTACGCATCCGACAGCAGCGAGTTGACGGTGTTCAGCGTGTCCTCCACCGACCTGTAGGCCTTGAACGGGTCGGTGAGGTCCAGCGTCAACTGCATGTTCTGATACCCCGGCACCGGTGGCGGCGCGATGGGGACGGAGACAGGTGGGGAGAACGGCAGCACGACGTTGACGGCGCTGCCCGAATTCTTCGTCGGGACGACCGGTTCAGGCGGCGTCGGATCGGGCTTGGGCTCCGGTTTGACCGTAGGGGCCGGCTTCCCGCGCTTGCGCGTAGTGGTGCCGGTATCGGGCGTGGTGGCGTCGGGGACCGTGAGCGTGCCGGGGACCCTGCCGTTGCCGAAGATGCTGAGCGGTCTGCCGAACATGTCGCGAAGCTGATTGGCGATCGTCTGCGGGATGTCGAAGATGGTCGCAGGCGTCGAGCTCGTCGGCGCGGGTTCGCTGGTGGCGGGCGTCTCCGTGGCCGGATCCGGCTCGGTGACGTTGCTCGGATCTTCTGGGTCGGCGGCGGCGACACCGGCTCCGGCGCCAAGCATCAGCAACGCTGCAATGAGCACGCTGATTGCCAGCAACACGCGAAGCACAGGGTTCGGCACGACCCCCTCGTTTCAGCTAAATTTGACGCCTGAGCTGCAAAAACCTCCCTGTCTGATTGTCTCATACGAGCCCGCTGGGAGGTCAAGACCCGATGGCGGGCAGCTAGCCTGCGCAGCGGCGGTAGGGTTCGGGCGTGGCTTCCGGTGAGACCTTGCGCGACCATGGCGATCCCGGCGACGCGCCGTCGATTCCGCCTCCACTGACGCCGCCCGTGAACGCGGTTCGGCCCACGGCCGCCGAGGAGGCCCGCACGATCGCCGCGTCGACCAACACCGGCACGCTGGCGACGCTGACGGGGACGGGCGACCCGTGGGCATCGTTCGTCACCTACGGGCTGCTGGGCGGCGCGCCGGTGCTGTGCGTCTCCAACCTCGCGGAGCACGGCCGGAATCTGGCCGGTGACCCAAGGGCCAGCATCGCCATCGTCGCCGCCGCGACCGACAGCGATCCACTCGCCAACTCGCGCATCACGCTGGCCGGGGTCGTCGAGCGACCGACCGGCGACGAGTTCGACGCTGCCCGGCAGGCCCACCTCGACGCAGTGCCCGCGGCGAAGTACTACGTCGACTACAGCGACTTCACCCTGTGGGTGCTGCGGGTCGACAGGGTCCGCTGGGTCGGCGGCTACGGCCGGATGGACTCGGCCACCGGTGTCGACTACGCGGCCGCCGAGCCCGATCCGATCCAGGCCGTCGCGTCCGGCGCCATCGAGCACCTCAACGCCGACCACGCCGAGGCCCTCACCGCGATGGCCAGGACGCTCGGAGGCTATCCAGACACCACCGCCGCCACCTGCACGGGTGCCGACCGCTACGGGCTCGATCTCAAGGTGACCACCCCGCGCGGTATCGCCTACCCCCGCGTCGGGTACGCCGAGCGTCTCGACTCCTACGACCAATTGCGTTCGGCCACGGTCGAACTGACAAGACGAGCCAAGCAGGGCTGAACCAGGACCCGGTTGCCGTCCGCCCGTGCAATACGATCGACGCGTGCCCGACCGCCCCGACAGCTGGCAAGCCGCCTTCGATCTCATTCGCACCCGTGGCCACGAACGCCGCGAGGAACCGTTCCGCCTGGCGAGCGGTCAGCTGAGCCATGACTACATCGACGGCAAGTACGCGATCGACACCGGCGAGCGACTCACGGTCGTCAGCCGCGCGGTGGCCGATCTCGCGGCCATGACCGGCATCGAGTTCGACGCCGTCGGCGGGCTGACGATGGGCGCCGACCCTCTCGCCCACGGCATCGCCATGGTGACGGGCAAGGCCTGGTTCTCGGTCCGCAAGGAACAGAAGCAGCGCGGCCGCGAACAGTGGATCGAGGGCACACGGATCGAGCCGGGGATGCGGGTCCTGCTGGTCGATGACGTCATCAGCACCGGCGGCTCCACCGAGATCGCCTTCGAACGCGTCGTCGCGGCTGGCGCCGTCGTGACCGGGGTGATCCCGATGGTCGACCGCGGCGACGTGGCCGCCGGACGGTTCGCCCGGCGAAACACCCCCTTCGCCGCCCTGGTCACCTACCGGGATCTCGGCATCGAACCGGTCAAGGACGTCTGAGCGGAACCCGTAGGGATTCCGCGCCGAAGCGTCAACGCGCTGGCCGGGAGGACACTGAGACGCCGAATGACGCTCGGCGACAAGCTGTCCCGCGACATCGATTACTCAGCTGGCAGCGGGGACCACCAACACCTCGGTGGGCTGAACCCCGACGGCCACCTGCTGTCCCGGTGCGAACTCCCTGGCCTGTGAACTGCTCAGCTGAGCGTGCACCACGGCACCGTCGGCCAGTTCGACGTACACCCGCGAGATCGGGCCGAGGAACGCCACGGACCTGACCGTGGCGGGTCCGTCGGCCGCCGCGGTCACGGTCACGGACTCCGGCCGCACCATCGCCGTCCCGGCTCCCGAGTCGATGGACCCGGCCAGCGTCGCCAGCTCGGAGCCGAGCACGCTGGCCCGCCCGGACGAAACCCGCGCGGGCACTTGGTTGTTGAGGCCGACGAACTCCGCGACGAAGGGGGTGGCGGGGTTCGCATAGACCTCCGCGGGCGGGGCGAGCTGCTCGAGGCGGCCCCTGCTCATGACACCCACCCGGTCGGCGACCGCGAGCGCCTCCTCCTGATCGTGGGTGACGAACAGCGTCGTCGTCCCCACCTCGAGCTGCACCCGGCGGATCTCGTCCCTGAGCTGGGTGCGCACCTTGGCGTCGAGCGCCGACAGCGGCTCGTCGAGCAGAAGGACCCTCGGCTGGATCGCCAGCGCCCTGGCCAACGCGACCCGCTGCTGCTGGCCACCCGACATCTCGGAGGCGTACTTGTGCGCATGCTCGGAAAGCCCGACCAGCTCCAGCATCTCGGCGGCGCGCTTGCTCCGCTCACCCTTGGCGCCACCGCGCATCTTGAGCCCGAATTCGACGTTCTCCGAGGCGGTCAGGTGGGGGAACAGGCTGTAGGCCTGGAACACCATGCCCATGTCGCGCTTGTTGGCCGGCACCGAGGTGAGATCGCGCCCGTCGACGGTGACCGTGCCCGAGGTGGCGGTGTCGAGGCCGGCGAGGATGCGCAGCGCGGTGGTCTTTCCGCATCCCGACGGGCCGAGCAGCGCGACGAACTCCCCCGGCTCCATCCGCAGGTTCAGGCCGTCGAGTGCCTTGACCGTGCCGTAGGTCCTGGTGAGATCGGTCAGTTCGACCGCCACTCCGCTCATGCGTGACGCCTCCGTCGGGTGACAAGTGAAAGTGCTAGCAGTAGAACGAAACCGAACAGTAGCGTCGCCAAGGACGCGGCCACCGACGTCGGGCCGTCGGACTTGCCGAGCGCGACGATCTGAATCGGCAGCGTCTGAAAACCGGACAGTGACGCGATGGTGTACTCCCCGAGGACGACGGCCACCGAGATGAAGGCCGCCGACAGCACACCCGACCAGATGTTCGGCACGACCACGCGGGCGATGGTCGTCGTCCACCCGGCACCGAGCGAACGCGCCGCCTCCGACAGCGTTCCCAGGTCGATCGCCGACAACGCCGCGTCGATCGACCGGTAGGCGAACGGCAGCACCACCACGACGTAGACGAAGGTCAGCGTCAGCGCGGATTCGCCGAAGAAGTACGTCACCCACAGGTAGACGTTCTTGAGTCCGACGACGACGACGAGTGCGGGGATGGTCAGCGGCAACAGGCACAGGAATTCGACGGCGCCCTTGGCCCACGGGGTCCGCAGTCGCACCCAGATCATGGTGGGCACCAACAGGATCAGCATCGCCACCACGGTCAGCACCGCGAGCAGCAGCGAGGTCACGATCGACTGGTACAGCGCATCGTCGGTGACCAGGTTGGTCCACGCCTGCATGGTGCGACCGCCCTTGAGCAGGTTGCGGGTGGAGAAGTCGGCCATCGCATACAGGGGGAACAGGAAGAACAGCCCGAACGCCACCCACAGCGCCCCCCGGAATACGCGCGTGATCATCGCAGCCACCTCGCGGTGCGACGGATCAGCAGGCTGTAGGCGCCCATGACCAGCGCGACGACGACGATCATCTCGAGCGCCAGCGCGTACGCGAAGCCCGACTGTCCGAGCACCACCTCGCTGGTGAGCGCCGAGCGGATCAGCAGCGGCACGATCGGACTGCCCTGGCTGACCAGGGCCGCGGCGGTGGCGTAGGCCGCAAAGGCGTTGGCGAACAACAGGAGTACGGCGCCGAGGAACGCGGGTGTGAGCAACGGGACCGCGACCTGCCGCCAGTACTGCCACGTGGATGCGCCGAGGCTGACGGCGGCCTCGCGCCACTGCTCGCGCAGACCCTCCAGTGCGGGCAGGAAGACGATGACCATCAGCGGGATCTGGAAGTAGGTGTACACCAGCACCAGACCCGGTAGCCCGTACAGCCAGCCGGAGCTCGCAAGGTTCCAGCCGAGGTGCTCCTGCACCCACAAGGTCAGCACGCCGTTCAGGCCGATGGTGGCCAGGAACGCGAAAGCCAGTGCGACGCCGCCAAATTGGGCCAGCACACTGCAGAGTGAGATCACGCCGCGGCGGATCATGGACGTCGGGGGCCGCGTCACGATCAACCAGGCCAGCAGAGCACCGAATACCGCGCCGAGCAGAGCGGTGCTCGCCGAGAGGAACACGCTCCTGCCGAGTGCCGTCAGGGCCGTCTCGGAGAACAGCGCGTTGATGCGGGCCAGGGAGAAGCGCCCGTCCTCGATCACGGCGCTCGCGACGACGGTGACCGTCGGGACGATCAGGAAGATCCCCACCACCGCGAAGAACGGCAGCAGCGGCAGTGAGGTCGCGAGGCGACTGCGGATGGTCTTCAGGATGGTCAGCCGATCGCCTTCGCCCAGTTGGCCTCGAGGTACTTCTTCGCGGCGTCGCTCTGGGCTTCGGTCACGTACGTCGCCGCGCCGTCGACCGGTGGCAGCTGCCGGTAGGCGGTCAGGTCGATGGTGCCCGCGGTGACCATGCTGTCCGCCCGCACCGGCCGCGCACTGCCCTGCAGGAACAGGTTCTGGCCCTCGTCGCTGAAGAGGAACTCCTCCCACAGCCGGGCCGCGGCGGGATGCGGGGCGTCCTTGTTGACGGCCTGGTAGTAGTAGCCCGCGATGGCGGCCTTCGGCGGGATCACCACCTTCCAGGACGGGAGCTTCTTGGTCTCGGCCACGTTGAGGTAGTCCCAGTCGATGACGACCGGCGTCTGTCCGGACTCGATGGTCGCAGGCGTCGGGTCGACGGGCAGGAAGTTGCCCGCCTGCTTCAGCTTCTGGAAGAAGGCCACCCCCGGGGCGATGTCGTCGGGCGAGCCGCCCTGGCTCAGCGCCACCATCATCACGCCGGAGAACGCGGCACCTGCCTGGGTGGGGTCGCCGTTGAGGGCGACCTTGCCCTTGAAGTCGGGTCCCAGGAGGTCGTTGACGTCCTTGATCTCCGGCACCTTGGCCGAGTCGTAGCCGATCGACATGTAGCCGCCGTAGTCGTTGACCCACGCGCCGTCGGGGGCCTTCATCGCCTCGGAGATGTCTCCGAACTTCTCCACCTTGTACGGCGCGAACATCGCCGTGTTGGCGAGCGCGACCGCCTGTCCGAGATCGAAGACGTCGGGCGCGGTGGACTTGCCCTTCTGCTGGGTGGCGGCATTGATCTCGTCCTGGCTGGCGGCGTCGGGTTGGGCTGAGTTGACCTTGATGCCGTACTTGTCGCCGAATGCCTTGATGATGGCGCCGTAATTGGCCCAGTCGGGCGGCAGCGCGATGACGTTGAGTTCGCCCTCCTTCTTCGCGGCGTCGATCAGTCCGGACATGCCCTCCCCGCCGAAGGCGCTCGCCGACGTGGCTTCGCTCGCGTTGACGCCCGAGGACGTCTTCTCGCCCTGATCCTTCGACGCGGGAGGCGCGCAGGCGGCGAGCCCGCCGGCAAGGAGAAGGACCAGGGCGCCGGCGGTGAGCCGCGTTTTCTTCATGGGCGAACCTTCATATGGGCGGAATGCGGGACGGTGGCGCTGAAATGACGGAGCCTGGTCGCGACGGTGAACGAACCAACCTCGGAGGGGACCTTACCGGCGGGCCAGCACGACCGGCAGGTATTCCAAGGCGACTCCGCAGGTTCGCCGACGCGTTGGGCGAATTCGGCATCCGGTCACACATTTGCGCTGGTCGCCACCTAGCATCATGGGGTGGCTGACAGCGAGGCCTCGGGGGAAGCCAGGTTGGACGATCCGGTCGACGACCCAGTCGACACGGATCAGTTGGCCGTCGACACGTCCGAGAGCGGCGAACCGCCTGCCGACGACCCCGAGTTCGACGACATGCCTCCCACCCCAGAATGGGTCGAGCCCCCGCCGCCCACCGCGGACGAGGAGCGCACGTTCGACGCGTTCAACGCGAGCACGTGGAACTTCAAACCCGCGCCGACGCCGTGGTACCGCACGGGTTCGTCGGTCGCCGCGATCGCCGCGGTGTCGATCGCCATGGTCGCGCTCGTCGTCTCCGTCGTGTTGCTGGCATTCCGCGGATCCTCCGGCGAGAACGACGTCCCCGCCAACGCGCCAGACTCGTCGGCGGCGCCGACCACCGCGACGGTGGAGGCGACCACGTCGGCCGAGGTACCGCCGCCGCCACCACCACCTCCGCCACCGCCGCCACCCCCTCCGCCCACGGCGTCGGAGGTCAACCAACCGCCCGCATACCAGCGCCCACCACCGCAACCGACGAAGAAGCCCGAGATCAACGTCACGCGGTCGCCGATGAGCGTGCGGCCGCAGATGCCGGGCACCAAGCGCCCATGACGGCGTTCGACGGGGTCGACCTGTTCGCGAAGGCACCCGTCGCGGTGCTCTCGACGGTGGGGGCGAACGGTGCACCGCACCTGGTGCCCGTCGTGTTCGCGGTCCGCGTCGCTGGCGAGCAGGCGACCATCTACACCGCCGTCGACGCCAAGCGGAAGTCCACTCATCGCCTGCGCCGCCTCGCCAACATCGCCGCCAACCCCAGGGTGAGCCTGCTGGTGGACCACTACGACCCCGACTGGACACAGCTGTGGTGGGTCCGCGCGGACGGCCTTGCCGCGGTTCACGAGAGCGGCGAGCAGATGGCCATCGGCTATGCCGCGCTGCGGCACGAGTACCCGCAGTACCAGCGCGTCGCGCTCGACGGTCCGGTGGTCACCGTGACCGTCACGCACTGGGCGTCCTGGCACGCCTGAGGATCGGGAGAGCATGGCACTTCGCATCGTCCAGTGGGGCACGGGCGCGGTCGGCAGGGAGGTGCTCGCGACGATCCTCGATGCCCGCACCGGCCTCCAATTGGTGGGCGTCAAGGTGTATTCCGACGACAAGGACGGGGTCGACGCGGGCACTTTGATCGGTCGCGAACCCGTCGGTGTGCTCGCCACCACCGACGCCGCGCGGGTGCTGGATCTCGACGCCGACTGCGTCGTGTACACCCCGCGGCTGACGTCGATCAGCGAGGTGTGCGCCATCCTCGCGAGCGGCAAGAACGTCGTCACGACCGCATTTCTGTTCCACCCCAACCGCATTCGCCTCAGGGACCGCGACCGCGTGCTGGCCGCCTGCCTCAAGGGCGACACCAGCGTGCACGGCTGCGGCCTCAACCCGGGCAACCTGTCGGGCGCGCTGCCGCTGGCTCTGTCGGGGATGAGCCGCACCATCGAGAAGCTGACGCTTCAGGAGCGCGCCGACTGGTCGGTGTACGACAGCACCTCGGTCACGTTCGACAACATGCGCTTCGGCAGGCCGGTCGAGGAGATCAGCGTGACCGCGAACGACTTCCTCGCCTTCAACAGTTCGATCTTCACCGAGCAGGTGTGGCTGCTGGCCGATGCGCTGCACGC
>JAOPUT010000180.1 GCA_025963385.1 Mycobacterium sp. | reverse complement strand
TCGATGACGCAGTCGATGAGCGCGGGCCGGCCGGACGCGAGTGCCTCGCGGAGGGCGGCCGCCACCTCCTCGGGCGTGGTGGCCTGATAGCCCTTGCCGCCGAACGCCTTGATCATGTATTCGTGGCGCGCCCGCAGCGCTGTCGGCGCCGGGTCGGCCGTCGCCGAGGTGTCGTCACCCCGGTAGACGCCGCTGTTGTTGAGGATCACCGTGACGATCGGCAGGTTGTAGCGGCAGATCGCCTCGAGTTCCATGCCGCTGAACCCGAAGGCACTGTCACCTTCGATCGCGACGACGGGGTCACCGCTCTCCACTGCGGCAGCGATGGCGTATCCCATGCCGATGCCCATCACACCCCAGGTGCCGCTGTCCAGCCGATGCCGCGGCACCTGCATCGGAATCGTGTTGCGCGCCAGGTCGAGTGCATTGGCGCCCTCGTTGACGACGTACACCTGTGGGTTGTCGGCCAGGACACCGCGGATGGCCTGCAGGGCACCGAGGAACTTCATCGGCTGCGCCGTCAGCGCAGCCTCCAGTCGGCCTGCCATCTTGGCGACGTTCTGCGCCGACTTGGCCGCGATCTCCTCCCGCCACTGCGGCGCCACGCTGATCTGGCCAGGCTTGCACCGCTCGACGAGGGTTTCCATCACCGAACTGATGTCGCCGACGAGCGGCGCGGCAATGGGCTGGTTGCTGTCCATCTCGGTCGCCGAGATGTCCACCTGGATGAACTTGGCGTTCGGATTCCACTGCGGCGCATCGCCGAAGCCGAGCAGCCAGTTCAGCCGGGCGCCGACGAGCATCACGACGTCGGCCCGTTTCAGGGCCAGTGAGCGAGCCGTGGCCGCCGACTGCGGATGGTCGTCGGGCAGCAGACCCTTGGCCATCGACATCGGCACGTACGGCATGCCGGTGGTCTCCACGAACTCGCGGATCGTGGCGTCGGCCTGGGCATAGGCGGCACCCTTACCGAGCACGATGAGGGGCCGCTCGGCGCCGGCGAGCAGTTCGATGGCCGAGTCGATGGCCTCGATCTCGGGTAACTGCTTGGGCGCCGGGTTCACCACGCGCCACAGGGTTTTCGAGGCCTCTTCGGCATCGAGCACCTCGCCGAGCACGGCGGCGGGAATGTCGAGGTAGACCCCGCCGGGACGGCCAGACGCCGCGGTGCGGATCGCCCGTGCCACGCCGCGCCCGATGTCCTCGGCACGCGACACCCGGTAGGCCGCCTTGGCGAACATCCTGGCGGCGGCCAGCTGATCCATCTCCTCGTAGTCGCCCCGCTGAAGGTCGACGAGGTGCCGCTCGCTGGAGCCGGAGATCTGAACCATCGGGAAGCAGTTGGTAGTCGCGTTGGCCAGGGCGACGAGTCCGTTGAGGAAGCCGGGGGCCGACACGGTCAGGCAGATGCCGGGCTTCTGGGTGAGAAAGCCCGCGGCCGCGGCGGCGTGCCCTGCGTCGCTCTCGTGCCGGAAGCCGATGTAGCGCAGGCCAGAAGCCTGCGCCAGCCTAGCGAGATCGGTGATCGGGATGCCGACGACGCCGTAGATGTTCTCTACGCCGTTGAGCTTCAGTGCGTCGACGACCAGATGGATCCCGTCGGTGAGTGCAGCTGGCTCGTCGGTACTCCCCGCCTCCGTGTCTCGCATGGGAGCGACGGTCATGGTGTGGACCTTCCTGCCTGATGAATGTTTTCCGTTACACCTCAAGACTTTTCACCGTGTCGCCGCGCCCGTCCAAGACCTATCGTCTACCGGCCGATAAACGGCGGTTATCACGGCTTGCGGCGTCATCCCCGGTGGTCCAGCACGATTTCATGGGCGGCTGAGGTCGGCGGCGAAGTCCCTGCGCTCGAGGTCGAACGCCTGGTCGAGCTGCGCACCGGCCGCCACGTTGACGAATGCCCTGGCGGCCACCGACGACGAGCCGGCGTGGATGGCGATCGAGATCTGTGCGGTGGTCTCGGGCTCGACGAGGCGAACGGCCCTGGCGCCGCCCATCGCAGGGATCGCCCGCAACCAGGTATGGGGCACCACGCTTGCCCAAGCGCCCGTGGCGACGTGCGAGTAGAGCGACGCCACCGAATCGGTCTCCACCTGCGGGATGGCAGCGACACCGTTGGCGGCGAACGCCTTGTCGATGAATTGGCGAAATCGCATGTGCGGCATCAACAGAGCGAGTGGTAGCTGCGCCGCTTCGGCCCACGTGATGGTGCGTGCGCCTGGCGCCAGCTGATCGCCGGAGACCAGCAGTACGTACCGCTCCCGATACAGCGGCACCACCTCGAGGCCCGCACGGTCGTCGGGGCCGAAGTGGGCAATGGCGGCGTCGAGCTCGAAATCGCGGAGCTGGCGCAGCAATTCAGTCGACGACAGGCGGGAGCAGATGGTGACCTTGGCCATCGGGTGCAGTCCGCAGAACGTGGCGACCGGTACCGCCGTCGTCGTCGACACGGTGGGCCCGGTGCCAAGGCGCAGAATGCCGGAGATCCCGGTGCGCATCGCGGCCGCCTCGGCCTTGAGCCCGTCGTGCTCGGCAAGCAGTCGCTTGGCCCAGACGACCAGCCGCTCACCCTCCAGCGTCAGGCCCTCGAAGTTCTGATCGCGATGGATCAGCGTGACGTTGAGCTCGCGCTCCAGCTTCGCAATTGCCGTCGACAGCGCAGGCTGGGAGACGTAGCAGGCCTCCGCCGCCCTGGCGAAATGGCGCTCCCTGGCCACCGCCACGAAGTACTCCAGCTGGCGCAACAGCACGGGCACTCCTCTTCGGCTTCGACAGCCATCGACTTTCAATGTTGTATGCAGTATGCGTTATCCTCCGAGTGAGCGCAATCACCGGACACATCCGACGAAGGAGAAGGCACGTGGTCGAGAGCAGCACCGTCAGCCAGGAGTGGCTCGCACAGGCAGTCGTCACCGAATCGGCCGAGGCCATCGTCGTCACCGATGCCGAGGGCGCCATCCGGCTGTGGAATGACGGCGCGGTACGCATGTTCGGCTACTCGGTTGCCGACGCGCTCGGCCAGAGCCTGGACTTGATCATCCCCGACAAGCTGCGTGACCGGCACTGGAAGGGTTATCGGCAGACGATGACCACGGGCATCACCAAGTACGGCGACACTCTGCTGAGCGTGCCCGCCAGCCATCAGGACGGACGACGCCTCTCCATCGAATTCAGCGTGGCATTGCTGCGCGACGAGGCAGGCGCCATCGTCGGAATCTCGGCGATCATGCGCGAGGTGAGCGAGAGGCGCGAGGCCGAGAGGGCGTTGCGTACCAAGATCCGCGACCTGGAGGAGAAGGTCGCCGATCTCGAGGCTCGGGGTATACCCCGGCCCACGATGTCTGCGCAGGGCTGGTCTGAGCAGCCCTGCGCGACAACATCGTTCGGCTCCTAGGTCACTCGACGCGGAGTACTCGCACCGAATCGGTGTAGCCGGCCACTCCACTCCGACTGCCGGACACCACGACCACCACGTCACCGGGATGGCAGGCGCCCATGCCCACCAGCGCCCGACTCACCTCGGCTGGCATGGCCTCGGCCGCCGCGGCCGGGGCCAACACGGCTGAGGTGATACCCCAGGAGAACGCCAGCCACGAGCGCACTTGGTCGTCATGTGTGAATGCCAGCAGCGGCAGCGGTGACCGCTGCCTGGCAAGGCGTAGCGCCGTGTCACCGGTCCTGGTGAAGCAGCACAGCGCCGCCGCGCCCAGACGCCGTCCCACCTCGCACGCCGCCGCGGCGATGGCGTCGCCAAAGAGCGCGTCCGCGGCATTCTCGACAGCCGACTCGGGAGCCTGGACCAGGTCCATGCCTTCCTCGGCGGCGGCCACGATGCGTCCCATCGTTGCCACGGTGTGGGCTGGGTGGGCGCCGACACTGGTCTCCGCGGACAGCATCACCGCGTCCGCGCCGTCGAGCACGGCGTTGGCGACGTCGGACACCTCGGCCCGCGTCGGGCGGCGATCCGAGACCATCGAATCCAGCATCTGGGTGGCGACGATGACCGGTTTGGCCGCCTGGCGACACAGCGCGATGGCGCGCTTCTGCACCAGCGGAATCTGTTCCAGGGGCATCTCCACCCCCAGATCGCCGCGCGCCACCATGAGCCCGTCGAAGGCCGCGACGATGGCGGGCAGGTCCGAAACCGCCTCGGGCTTCTCGAGTTTGGCCATCACGGGCACCCGAATGCCCACTTCGTCCATGATGGCGTGCGCGAGCTTGACCTCTTCGGGTGACCTGACGAACGACATCGCGACCATGTCAACGCCGAGCCGAAGGGCGAATTTGAGATCCTCGACGTCCTTCTCCGACAGCGGCGGCACGCTGACGTCGACGCCGGGAAGCGAGATGCCCTTGTGATCGCTGACGGGGCCACCGTCGAGCACGTCGACCTCGATGTCTGCACCGTCGACGCCGACCACGCGGAGTTCGACCTTGCCGTCGTCGATGAGAAGCCGGTCACCGGGCTTGACGTCGCCGGCCAGCCCTTCATACGTCGTCGAGACCCGGTCGTGATCGCCATCGCAGGCGTCGGTCGTGATCACCACCTTTTCACCGGTCGCCCATACGACCGGACCGGCGGCGAAGGTGCCGAGGCGGATCTTCGGGCCCTGCAGGTCGGCGAGGATCCCGACGACGCGACCTCGTTGCCTAGCGGTCTCCTGCAACGCACCGTGCAGGGCCGCGTGCTCCACCCGCGTGCCGTGACTGAAGTTCAGTCGTGCCACGTCCATTCCGGCATCGATGAGTTCACCGAGTCGCCACGGCCCGGCAGTGGCCGGCCCCATGGTGCAGACGATCTTTGCGCGACGGTTGATCATGTTCGTTCTCCCTCATTGCAGAGCAGGCTGGACTGCCCGCTCACTGGTGCGATCGACCACCGGCTCGGCGGGCGCATGGGTCCGTGCGAGGAGGTCGGTGGCGGCATGGATGGTGCGCAGCGTGGGGGCGGCGGCACCGGTGAGGTCGGCCATCTCGACGACCGCGGTCACGATCGCATCGAGTTCGAGCTGCTTGCCCGCCTCGAGGTCCTGCAGCATCGAGGTCTTGTGGTGCCCCACGTTCTCCGCGCCCCTGAGCCGCTTCTCGATGGCGATGTCCGGGGTGGCGCCGACCCTGGCGGCGATGTCGAGGGTCTCCTCCATCAGCTGGACGACCACTTGCCGCGTGTTCGGGTTCTGGCAGATCTCGACCATCGTCGCCCTGGTCAGTGCACTCAGCGGGTTGAACGCGACATTGCCCATGAGCTTGATCCAGATGTCATTGCGCAGATCGGCCTCGACGGGAGCCTTCAGCCCGCCCGCGATCATGGCCTCGCTCAACGCAATACAGCGTGCCGAGATCTCCCCCGACGGTTCACCGATGGAGAACCGGGTGCCCTCGAGGTGCCTGATCACTCCTGGCGCCTCGATGGTGGTCGCTGGATAGACCACGCATCCGATGGCCCGTTCGGGTGATAACACCGCGGTGGTGGCGCCCCCGGGATCGACGGCTTCGACGCGACGCCCACGGTAGGGACCATCCAGGTCGTGGAAGTACCACCATGGGATGCCGTTCTGCGCGGCCAGGACCGCGGTGTGCTCACCGAGCAGCGGATTGACCAGCGGCCCGCAGGTCGGGTAGCTATGCGCCTTCAAGCCGAGGAAGACGTAGTCGACGGGCCCGATCTCCTTGGGGTCGTCCGTGGCGTTGGGGTAGGCGACGAAGTCGCCTCGCTCACTGAGTACGCGAACACCGTGCTGCCGCATGGCATGTAGATGGGCATTGCGGGCGATGAGGTGCACGTCGGCACCTCCGCGTTGCAATGCGGCACCCCAGTACGCACCGATCGCTCCGGCACCGACGACTGCAATCTTCACGGCGACTCCTTGATTGGATACTGTATGCGCAGCTCACGCACGAGCTGGTTCGTTCCCAGGGCCATCGCGACCCCTAGGAAGTCATCCCATGGTTGCATACAATATGCAATTACCCTAGCCTTTTATCGGCGCCGACGGATTGCCTCGTCGGCCTGGCGCATCACGCTCGGCCACAGCCGGAGGAGGACCATGACGTTGATCGGAATCCCGCGGGAGTCCGCGGAGGGCGAGCGCCGGGTGGCGCTCGTTCCCAAGATCGTCGAGCGCCTCTGCGCCGACGGGCTCGAGGTCGTCGTGGAGAGCGGGGCCGGACACGGAGCCCGCATCCGCGACGAGGACTACGAACGAGCAGGCGCCACGATCGGAGACCCTTGGCCCGCCGACGTGGTGGTCAAGGTCAACCCGCCCAATTCGGACGAAATCGATTGCCTCAAGCCAGGATCCATGCTGATCGGCTTTCTCGCTCCCCGGGCGCAGCCGGAGATTGCCGAGCGGTTGCGCATCGCCGACGTCACCGCCTTTGCGGTCGAGGCGATTCCCCGCATCTCTCGGGCGCAGGTAATGGACGCGCTGTCGTCGCAGGCCAACGTCGCAGGCTACAAGTCGGTTCTGCTGGCGGCGTCGGAGTCGACGCGGTTCTTCCCGATGATGACCACCGCGGCGGGCACGGTGAAACCGGCGACGCTGCTGGTGCTGGGCGTCGGCGTGGCAGGCCTTCAGGCGCTAGCCACCGCCAAGCGACTCGGCGCCAAGACCACCGGGTACGACGTGCGTCCAGAGGTGGCCGACCAGGTCCGCTCGGTTGGCGCCCAGTGGCTCGACCTCGGCAACAGTGCCGTCACGGCAGCGGGCGGAGGAGGTTATGCCCGCGAACTGACCGATGCCGAACGCGCACAGCAGCAGAAGGCGTTGGAGGAAGCCATCACTCGCTTCGACGTGGTCATCACGACCGCTCTGGTGCCGGGGCGGCCCGCACCGCGCCTGGTGACCGCCGCCGCGGTCGAGGGCATGAAGCCGGGCAGTGTCGTGGTCGACCTGGCCGGTGAGACCGGCGGCAACTGCGAACTCACCGAACCCGGGCAGACCGTCGTCAAGCACGGGGTGACGATCTGCTCGCCGCTGAACCTGCCCGCGAGCATGCCCGAGCACGCCAGCGAGTTGTACGCCAAGAACGTCACCGCACTGCTGGAACTGTTGATCACCGACGGCGCGCTGGCGCCCGATTTCGACGACGAAGTGGTTGCCGCTTCGTGTGTCACCAGAGAGGCATAGATGTACGACCAACTGCTGGCCAACATCGCGATCCTGGTCCTTGCCGGATTCGTCGGGTTCGCGGTGATCTCCAAGGTGCCCAACACCTTGCACACACCGCTGATGTCGGGCACCAACGCCATCCACGGCATCGTCGTGCTCGGTGCGTTGATCGTGCTGGGTCACCTGCCCGCCGACGCGTCGTGGGGCGTGCGGATCATCGCGTTCGTCGCACTGATCTTCGGCACGCTCAACGTCATCGGCGGGTTCCTGGTGACCGACCGGATGTTGGGAATGTTCAAGGGTCGCAAGACGACTCCGAAGACTGAGGCGGCCACGAAGTGAACTACCTCGTCAACACGCTGTACATCTTCGCGTTTGGGCTGTTCATCCT
>JAOPUT010000162.1 GCA_025963385.1 Mycobacterium sp. | reverse complement strand
TCTGATGTCTCCGTCGCCGATTTTGGCAACGTCGGCGACGTCGCGGGCGAACTCCATTGCGACACAGGTCACCAACCGCACTCAGACTCCAGATTTGCCTTTTGACATGGCGTTTCGTGGGGTCAGGGCAGCGCTTCACGAATTCGATGCTGGCGCAATCGGGAACGTCACTCAGCCAACGGATTTTTGACGAGAATGCCGCTCCGACAACGAGTTTTGCGATCAAAGTTTGCTGCGATCTTGAAAAGTGATGGCGGCCACAGATTTTGGTGCCGGGCAAATTCCGTTGCTACCGTCCATCGTCATGATCGATGCTATTGCGACCGCAGCCATGTTGACTCTGGTCAACCAGGTTTCGGGGACGCCGTACCGCACGGGCGGCGATTCCCCTTCAGGTACGGACTGCTCAGGACTTGCGTCATGGGTGGCCAACGCGGCCACCGGCCGGCCGATTTACGGTGATCGCTTCCACACCGGAAACGAAGAGCAGGCCCTTCTGGCACGCGGCTTCAAGTACGGCACGGAGCCAGGTGCCCTGAACATCGGCTGGAACTCCGGCCACACGGCCGTCACGCTGCCTGACGGCACCCCGGTGTCATCCGGTGAGAGCGGTAGCGGTGTTCGCATCGGTGGCGGTGGGGCGTTCCAGCCTCAGTTCACCCGTCACATGTACCTGCCGGTGGCCCAGGACCAGCAGGCCGAGGACCCGATGGCTGACTCTTCCCAGACGCCTCCCCCGTTCGACCCGTTCGCACCTCCCCCGCCGCCGGCGGATCCGTTCGCGCCCGCCCCCGCGCCGGGGCCCGCGGACATCCCCGCGGTCGACGGCGTGAGCAACGAACTTCCGCCGCCTCCCCCCGGCCCGGAGTTGCCGCCGCCGGGACCCGACGCGCCGCCGGCGCCCGATGCGGGTCCGTTCTCTACCTAGATCCACCGCTTCGCAATGCCCGCAGAGCCCCGGAGAGCGATCCACGACGGCTCCCCGGGGTTTTGTCTTGGCAAACATTGGGTACAGAGGCGCAGGCATCGAGGCCAAGGAAGGACACAGGCGACTCTCGTGGGTTTCATCGCTTTCGTCGAAGACCGGTGGTCGGTCCTGTCGTTCCTGGCCTACCAGCACATGAGCCTGGTCGTGCAGACACTGATCCTGGCGACCGTCATCGCTGTGGTCATCGGCGTGCTGGTCTACCGCTCGAAGTGGGGACTGGCGTTCGGCAATGCGCTGACGTCCGTCGGGTTGACCATCCCCTCCTACGCGCTGCTGGGCGTGCTCGTCGGCATCGTCGGGATCGGGGTGCTGCCGTCGGTGCTCATGCTGGTGTTCTTCGGGTTCCTGCCGATCCTGCGCAACGTGCTCGTCGGGCTGGCGGGCGTGGACCGGTCCCTGGTGGAGTCGGCCCGCGGCATGGGGATGAGCCGCTTCACCACCTTGGTGCGGCTGGAGCTGCCCTTGGCGTGGCCGGTGATCATGACGGGCGTGCGGGTGTCGGCGCAGATGCTGATGGGCATCGCCGCGATCGCCGCGTACGCGCTCGGCCCCGGGCTTGGCGGCTACATCTTCTCGGGCATCTCCCGCACGGGCGGGGCCAATGCCACCAATTCGATCGTCGCGGGCACCGTCGGGATCCTCATCCTCGCCGTCGTCCTCGACACCGTGCTCAACCTTTTCACCCGACTCACCACTCCGAGGGGTATTCGTGTCTGACACCAGGTCTTCCTCGCAGGGAGGCGCCCGCATCCTGCTGGACGGCGTCACGAAGCAGTACGACCCGAAGGGGGCACCCGCGGTCGACGACATCACGCTGGAGATCGCCGCGGGCGAGATCGTGATGCTGGTTGGGCCGTCGGGCTGCGGCAAGACGACCACGATGAAGATGATCAACCGGCTCATCGAGCCGACCAGCGGACGCATCTTCATCGGCGACGACGACGTCACGCACCGCAACGCCGACGAGCTGCGCCGCCACATCGGCTACGTCATCCAGGGCGCCGGCCTGTTCCCGCACCTGACCGTCGGGGACAACATCGCGATCGTGCCGCGGCTGCTCAAGTGGGACAAGAAGCGCATCGCCGGCCGCATCGACGAGCTGCTCGAGCTGGTCAACCTGGAACCGGGCAAGTACCGCGACCGCTATCCGCGCGAACTGTCGGGTGGCCAGCAGCAGCGCATCGGCGTGGCCAGGGCGCTGGCCGCCGACCCGTCGGTGCTGCTGATGGACGAGCCGTTCGGCGCCGTCGACCCCATCACGCGGCAGCGGTTGCAGGACGAGCTGTTGCGGCTGCAGGACGAGCTGCGCAAGACCATCGTGTTCGTCACCCACGACTTCGACGAGGCCGTGAAGCTCGGCGACAAGATCGCGATCCTGCAGCAGGGCTCGAAGATCGTGCAGTACGACACCCCGGAGGAGATCCTCGCCAATCCGGCCGACGACTTCGTCCGCGGCTTCGTCGGGCATGGCGCGGCGCTCAAGCAGCTGACGCTGACCCGGGTCCGCGACGTCGAGCTCAACGAGGCCGCCGTCGCGAAGGTCGGCGGCGATCCCGCGGAGGCGGTGCGGGCGGCGAGGGCCATCGGTCGCGAGCACGTCATCGTCCTCGACGATCAGGACCGTCCGCAGCGCTGGCTGTCGCTCGACGAACTGTCCGCGGGCAACGCGCTTGCCCACGTGCCGCGCAACGAGAACCTCGAGGTGGTCAGCCTGGCGTCCACCCTGAACGACGCGCTGGACAGCATGCTGACGTCGTCGCACGGTGTGGTCGTGGTGA
>JAOPUT010000132.1 GCA_025963385.1 Mycobacterium sp. | reverse complement strand
GTCGTCGCCGGCGATGAAGACGTCGAGCGGCCGGCCCTGGGCCAGGACGACACCGAAGACGGTATTGAACGCCTTCACCACGCTGGCGTCAGCCGGGGCCACCTTGGCGACTTCCTGCGCGACCGACGTGTCGTCGGGGATGGCCAGCCCGTCGGCCGCGGAGTTGAAGGGGTTGCTGATGTCGACGATGACCTTGCCCGCCAAGGCGTCTCCGTACTGAGCGACGACCGGAACGACACTGGCGTACAGCAGTGCCACGATGACGATGTCCCCGGCCGGAACGGCGCCGAACTCTCCCGTCGTGGCGGTGCCGCCGAGAGCCTTGGCCAAGTCGGCGGCCTTGGACTGATCGCGGCCGATGATTTCGACGGTGTTGCCGCCCGCTACCGCCAGCGTACCGATGGTGCGGGCCATGTTCCCGGTACCGATGATACTGATGCTGCTCATGAAATACCCTGCCTTGCTTATTGATTGAAGGATTTGCTTGCGCCGGGGATGGAATCGAACGAGGGCACGACGCTCGTCGTCACTCCTCGTTCGTGAGCAGTTCCCAAGGCTGCATGCCGAGTGCATCCGCAAGGTGCCGCTGCATCTGGACGCCGGCCGGCAGCGGGCGCCACCAGATGGTCACCTCGGCGATCTTGCCGTCCGCGTCGAGCAGGATGTGGTCCATTCCGTCGACCACGGTGTCTTCGATCTGCAGACGGAAGTACGCGGCGTGGTGCGTCTCGCCGGTGAGGACTTCCTTGTAGGTGAGGTCGGCCGCTGCGCCGATCCCGCGCATGGCTTCCAGGACCGCCTCGCGGCCGGTGACTGGGTCGTCACCGAGCGGGCCGTACATCACCACGTCCTCGGCGAGGATGCTGGAAAGAGCGTCTTCGTCGGCGCCGCCGTGCATGGTTTCGACGAAGGATTCCACGGTGTCGCGGTGCGGGGCGAAGGTGGTCATGGTTACTCCTCGATTCCGTTGTGGATTTCGTTGTGGCGCATCAGATGACCGTGGTGCCGCCGTCGACCACCAGCTCCTGGCCGTTGACATAGCTCGAATCGTTGGAGGCGAGGAACAACGCGGCCGACGCGATCTCCTCGGGGCGGCCCATCTCTCGCCGCGGGATCACGGACTCGAACTGCGCCTTGGCCTCCTCGTCCATCACCTGTTCCAACATCGGTGAGGCGACCTGGCCGGGGGTCAGCACGTTCACCCGGATCTTGCGGTCCCTCAGCTCAGACACCCACACTCGTGCGAAGGCCGGAAGCACGGCCTTGCTTCCCGCGTACACACTCCAATTCGGGTAGCCCCGCAGCGAGGCGTTCGACCCGGTCATGAAGATCGAGCCGCCATCGTTGAACAGCGGCAACGCTTTCTGCACCGTGAACAGCGTGCCGCGCGCGTTCAGCGAGAAGGCGGCGTCGAAGTCCTCCTCCGTGATCTCGCCGAGCTTGCCCTGCGCGCCCGTCCCAGCGCTCGCCCACAACACGTCGATCGAGCCCTTCTCCTGTTTGACCTTGTCGAACAAGCGGTCCAGATCGCCGAGAACGGCCGAATCACCCTGCACGCCAATCACATTCCGCCCGATCGATTCGACGGCCCCGTCCAGCTCGTCCTGCCGTCGGCCCGTGATGAAGACGTGAGCTCCTTCGTCAACGAACAACTTGGCACCAGCCAGCGCCATCCCGCTTGTGGCGCCGGTGATCACCGCGACCTTGCCCTCGAGCTTTCCCACGATTACTCCATTCGTTCGGTAGTGCCGATGTTATGTACACCGAGCTGCGTACTTAACGTAGCGCGAGTATCGGCGGGCTGCAAGCTATGTACACCGATTCGTACCAAACTGGGGTACGCTCGGGCTGTGACGGAGTTGGAGAAGGGGCCGAGAGGGCTGCGCCGCGGCAGGGGCGCCCGAGAGCGCATCCTCGGCGCGTCACGACAACTGTTCCGCGATCAAGGCATCAACAGCACCGGCCTGGACCAGCTCTGCGCGGTGGCCCAGGTGTCCAAGCGCACGTTCTACCAGCACTTCACCGGCAAGGACGAACTGATCGCCGAACACCTCCGCCGATTCGATCCCGACGTCCTGCCCGAGGTGTTCGACCGCACCGACCTCACCCCCCGCGAACGGCTCCTCGCCGCCTTCGACATTCACGCGCCCCTGTGCCCGTTCATCGCGGCGGCCGTCGAAATCCACGACCCGGACCACCCGGCACGCCTGCACGCCCGCGACTACAAGAAGGCTTTCGCCGCGCGGCTCACCGACACCGCGCGCGAGGCCGGCGCCGCCAACCCCGAACAGCTCGGCGAACAACTGGCGCTGCTCCTGGATGGCGCCTCGGCCCGCAACCGAGTCCTCAACACCGACACCTTCGCCACCGCCGCCGCCATCGCAGGCGTCCTCATCGACAACGCCATCCCCGCGGCAGCGGTACCGCCCCACCCAAGCGGGAGCCCGTCAACCTGACGGGGCGGGGCGGCACCCGCCACGCCCTGCGCATCATCGTTGCGCGAGAGGGTATGAAGTCACCCATGACGGTCAACGATTATCCATTCGCCGGCAAGACGGTCCTGGTCACCGGCGGCGGCTCCGGCATCGGTCGTGCCATTGCCGAGGCCTTTCTGGCAAACGGCGCCAATGTCGCGATCAGTGGGCGGCACCGCGAGAAACTCGACGCCGTCCTCGACGGGCATCCCAAGCAACGCACGCTCGCGGTCGAAGCGGACGTCGCCGACGACGGGTCGGCCAAGGCGATGATCGACGCGGTGGTCGAGCGGTTCGGCGCACTCGACGTCCTCGTCAACAACGCCGCGGCCTACTTCAGCGGTCCGTTCGACGAGATGACGCTCGACCAATGGGAAGCCATCCGGAGCACCAACATCGACGGCTTCGTCCACGTCGTGCGGCATTCCGTGAGGGAGCTCGAGAAGTCCGGCGGGAACGTCGTCGTAGTCGGTTCGGTGTCCGGCCTGCGGGGGGACTGGGGTCAGGCGGCCTACAACGCCACCAAGGCCGCGATCATGAACTTCGTGCAGTCGCTCGCCCTGGACTACGGACCCCGCGGTGTCCGCTTCAACGCGGTAGCGCCTGCGCTGACGATCACCGACCTCACCAAGGACATCGAGGACGACGAGGCGGCCCTGGCCGCGGCCGTCAACCGGATCGCGCTGGGGCGTCCGGGTCAGCCGGCCGACATCGCACCCGCGGTGCTGTTCCTCGCCAGCCCGGATGCCGGCTACATCACGGGTGCCTGGCTGCCCGTCGACGGCGGCACCTCGGCCAGCACCGGCCAGGCGCACTAAGTGGGGGCCGCACCGATATCGCACTGGTCGCAGATTCACGGCTGGTTTGGCTGGCGCGATCTGCAGGAGGAGGCCGTGGCGACCTTCGAAGAGGGCAGCGTGTTCGTCGAGGTCGGCTCCTACCTTGGCCGCAGTCTGTGTTCGCTGGCCGAGGTGGTGAGCGAGTCGGGGCGCGAATTCACGGTGGTCGGCGTCGACTACTGCCGCGGCAGCGGACGCGAGGGCACTGCGGACAAGGACTCTCATGCTGCTGCCGTCGCGGACGGTGGGGGCACTTTCGCCGGGCAGTTGCACCGCAACGTCATCGCGTGCGGTGTCGCCGACCGGGTGCACCTCGTCGTCAGCCCGTCACCGACGGCTGCCGCGCTCTTCGCCGACGGGTCCCTGGCGTGGGTACACCTCGACGCCCGCCACGAGTACGACAGCGTGCTGGCCGACATCGACGGCTGGCTGCCGAAGGTGGCATCCGGCGGCTGGCTATCCGGTGACGACTATGACGAGCAGTGGTGGCCGGGTGTCGTTGCGGCAGTGCGGGATCGCGTACCCGACGCCCAGGAGTGCTCCACCCGGCAGTGGCGCTGGGTGAAACCGTAGGGCGGCTACTACCTCACGGGTGCAGGCTCCACTGGCCGACATCTTGAGCCATGGCGTCGTTGACGTCCACTTCGAGGCCGCCGACCACCGGGCCTGGATTCGACGCGGTGCTCACCACGCGCTGATAGAGGACGGCGGCGGGATAGATCTGGCCGCGCGACCACGACCGCGTCTGCCACGCCCAGACGTGACCGGGCGAGCGTGACCGTCCGATCACTCCGTCCCCAGCGGCCCACTGGCACGCATTGATACCGCCGTAGATGCCGGTGCGCTGCACACCGATCACCGAGTTGATTCCGCGAAACCATGGCAGCACGACGGTGTTCCAGGCTTGGCGGTCGATGTCGTCGTCGACGCTGAAGTAGACCGGCGCGCTCTGCCCGCCACCTGCGGCGGTATGCAGTTGCCAGGCGGTACGAGCGTCGGTGACGCCGCCGGGATACCCGCGGGTGAAGTCCGACGGTGCGGTCCCGCCCGGCTTGCCGTATTGGTAGTTGCTGACGATCGCCAGCCCGGCAGCGTTCAGTGACTGCGCATAGGGCAGCGTGATCGGTTTGGCGCCGAAGGACGAGCCGGGCCGCGACGTCGAGACGTAGTTGATGACCCCGGCGTGGCCTGCGGCCCGGATGTCCTGCGCCGGAATCTGGCGCATGGCGTAGTCGATCAGTGTGGGGGCGGCGGCCGACGCCGCCGGCGCGCTGGCACCCGCTGCTGCGGCACCCAGCCCCGCCAGTGCTGACGCGGCAGCCGCGTAGCGCAGCGCGTCGCGCCGGGAAACCGGGCGGGATGGCCGCAGGTCGTTGATTCCCGTCGAGTCCTGCACCGGGCGAGGTTAACAACGCGCGCGCCAATATTCGGGGAGCGTCGACTGGCCGTGTCCGGTTCGCGATCTAGGTGACGCGACGCCGAAACATTCGGGCCGTCACGCAACCGACCGCGCCTTCACTCGCGGCGCGAAGGTCGTCGTCTCGGACCTTTCGCGAACACCCCGCGCACACCGCTAGGGCGATCCTGGTCCGCTCGGCGAAAGTGACCATCCGTGAAACGAACAAACGTTGCCTCGCGGTTTCACCGGGCAGACGCCCGGGTTCTTCGCCTTCGAGGGCCGCCGTGGTTCCGCTATACCGGCCCAGGCCGAGGGGTGCGCATGAGGGTAGGGCTCGTCGGGACATGGCCGGCACCGAGCACGGGGCAGGCCGACGTCGCAGATGGCCGCCTCGGCTCCCTTGCCGACGCGCTGACGCGTCGCGGTGCGGACGTCACGATCTACGCCGTGCGCCCTCCCGTCGCCGACGCCGGCGCGGCGGATGCCAACGAGTCCTATCGGGTCGTGTCGATGACCAGACCGGAGCTCACGGCGGACACGTCGGCGGCAGCGTTGGCGCCGGTGATGGGCGACTTCATCCGCTTTCTCGACGCTCGGTGGCAGGTCGACCGTCCCCACGTGGTCCACGCCTCCTCTTGGCTTCTCGGAGTGGCGGCTCAACTGGCTGCCGACCGTCACGCGGTCGCGTCCGTACAGTCCATCTCCGAGCTGAGCAGCACCGTGCGTCACAAACAGGGCCGTGTGATCGGTCCGGCGTCCCGCGGTCGCCTCGAGCGGCTGGTGGTCCGCGCGGCGACACGGGTGACGGCAGCGTGCGCGGAGGACCAGGTCGACGTGATCAGGCTCGGGTGTCGACGAAGCCACGTCTCGATCCTGCCGCATGCGGTCGACACCAAGCTCTTCACCCCGGGACCGTCCAGGGACGACGGTGACGGGGCGCCGCGGTTGGTGACCGTCGCCCGAGAGCTCGCTCCGCACAAGGGCATCGAGGACGTCATCGTGGCCCTGACCCGACTGCCCGCTGCGGAGTTGATCGTCGTCGGCGGCCCTTCTCCCGACGAGGTCTCCCGTGATGCACGTGTCGCGCAGCTACGCGATCTGGCCGTCGAACGCGGTGTCGCGGGCAGGGTGCACTTCGTGGGGCGACAACCCATCGACCGGTTGCCGGCGATACTGAGGACGTCCGACGCGTTCGTGAGTGCGTCGTGGTACGAGCCCTTCGGTCTGCCCGTGGTGGAGGCGATGGCCTGCGGCCTGCCCGTGGTCGCGTCGGCGACCGGCGGGATGCTCGACACCGTCATCAACGACGTGACGGGTGTTCTGGTCCCGCCACGTCGACCGGCGAGACTCGCCGCGGCGCTCGCGAGCGTGCTGCACGGAGGCGCGCTTCGCAGGGGCATGGGGTATGCGGGATGCGCGCGGGCCCAATCGCGCTACGCCTGGGATCGCATTGCCGCCGAGACGTATTCGCTCTACGAGCAGGCGATCACGGCGGCCGACACGAGGCGTCTCGCGACGTCGGCGACCAGGTTGCCGGACGGTCGCGGCAGTGGCGAAAGGGTGGCGCTGGGGCGGTAGGTACGTAGGCATCACAGCAGCAGCCGCATGACGCCCGGCATCGGGCGCCCGATGATTTGCGTTGTCCGACAGGCGATTCGGAGAAGGGCGCAGTCTTCGGTGATGTACGAAATTACGTTTAGACAATTATTGGAAGGGTATTCGCGCGCCCATGGTCGGTGATGGTCCGCCACGCAACATCCTCGTGTGGCACGTGCACGGCTCTTGGATGGAGTCGTTCGTGGCTGGATCGCACCGCTATCTCATCCCCTTCTCGGGGGACCACCGCGCTCGTGGACTGCTCGGGCGAAACTGGCCCAACGCGAGTGAGGTATCCGACGAGGACCTAGCAGACGCCGACGTCGACGTCGTGATCGTGCAGGCGCCGGAGCAGCTCGCGTTGGCCGAGAAATGGCTCGGCCGGCGGCTGGGCCACGACGTCCCCGCCATCTACCTCGAACACAACGCACCGCGCCCCAGCCCGGTCGACAGTGTTCACCACGTCGCGGACCGCAGTGACGTGCCGTTGGTTCACGTGACCGACTTCAACGCCCTGATGTGGGACAACGGGGCGGCGCCGACAAGAGTGATCACGCACGGCGTTCGTGATCCTGGCCACCGATACACCGGCCAAATCGCCTGTGGTGCAGCCGTCATCAACGAACCCGTGCGCCGCGGACGTACGGTCGGTACCGACCTCCTGGCGTCGTTGAGCCGGCACCTGCCGATCGACGTGTGGGGCATCGACACCGGTGCCCTGGGCGTTACGGCGTTGCGCGGAATGCGGGTCACGGGCCGCGGCGACGTGCCTGCCGACACGTTGATGGCCGAAGTACCGCGGCGGGGGGTGTACCTCCACACCGCGCGGTGGACCTCGTTGGGTCTGTCGCTCATCGAGGCGATGTTCCTCGGCATGCCCGTCGTAGTCGTCGCCTCCACCATGGCACCGCTGGCGATTCCGCAGGAGGCCGGCGTCGTCAGTGCCGACCCCGACGTACTCGGGCGCGCAGCAACGGAATTCGTCACCGACCACGAGATGGCAGTCGCCGCGGGAAAGGCGGCACGCGAACACGCGGGTCGCCACTTCAGCATCCAACGGTTCCTGGACGACTGGGATCGCCTGATCGAGGAGGTGTGCGCATGATTGATTCACCGACGATGAACATTGCGATGGTGTCCGAGCACGCAAGTCCGCTCGCTCATCTCGGCGGCGTGGACGCCGGCGGTCAGAACGTCGCAGTGGCCGAGATGTCGGCCGCGTTGGCCCGTCGCGGGCACCGCGTCGTCGTGTACACCCGTCGGGATCACCCTAGCCTGCCCGAGCGTGTCGACACCGAGTGCGGGTTCGCGGTCGTGCACGTCGACGCAGGACCCCCGGAGTGTTTGCCGAAGGACGAACTGCTGCAACACATGGGCGCCTTCGGCGACGCCCTGGTGCGCTCGTGGGACCACTGGCGACCAGACGTCGCGCACGCGCACTTCTGGATGTCCGGCCTGGCCACCATGCAGGCGGCGGCCGTACACCGAGTGCCCGCAGTGCAAACGTTCCATGCCCTCGGCGTCGTGAAGCGGCGTCACCAGGGCGATCGGGACACCAGCCCCGACGACAGGATCCGGTTGGAGACCCACCTGGCCAGGAACGTCGATTGGGTCGCCGCCACCTGCTCCGACGAAGTGGACGAACTCAAGCGAATGGGGCGAAGCGGGTCGGCGATCTCGATCATCCCGTGCGGCGTCGACGTGCAGGCGTTCACGCCCTTCGGCCCGACCGCTACGCGCGGCCGCCAACACCGCATCGTGGCCGTTGGAAGGCTGGTGCGGCGCAAGGGTTTCGGCACGGCGATCTCCGCGATGCGCCGACTGCCCGACGCGGAGCTGGTCATCGTAGGTGGTCCGGACAAGTCCGAGCTCGACACCGACGCAGAGGCGACACGGCTGCAACGGCTCGCAGCACGGATGGGAGTCGCGGACCGCGTGCACCTCTACGGGGCGGTGGCCCGGGAGGAGATGCCGATGCTGTTGAGATCGGCCGACGTGGTGGCGGCGACACCGTGGTACGAGCCCTTCGGCATCGTGCCCCTCGAGGCGATGGCCTGTGGCGTGCCAGTCGTGGCCTCCGCGGTCGGCGGCATGCTCGACACCGTCGTCCACGACGAGACCGGGAGGCTGGTACCCCCCAGGGATGCCGCGGCCCTCGCTGATGCCGTGGGTGCCATCCTGGCGCAGCCAGGTGAACGCCGGCGGCTCGGGGAGGCGGGTCGCAGGCGCGTGTGTGAGCGGTACACGTGGAGCAGGGTCGCCGGCGAGGCGGCCGTCGTGTACCGGCGCTTGGCGGGTTTCGCATCGACCGAGCTCGAGGGCACGCCGAGATGACGGCCCGTCATTCGCCTTTCAGGAGGGCTAGCGATGCCTCGACGTCGGAGGGCAGTCTGCGCCGCTCCCGAATCACCGCGGGGAGCAGGCGCAGCGCCTCGCCCAGGGCCCGGGTGTGTGCCTCGTCGCGGGCTGCGGCCCTGACGAATGCCGCTGCCTTCGAAACACATTCCCCCATTGGCCGTCTGAGCCAGGTCGCAAGTGTGTCGTTCCGGACGCTCCGTGCAGCCTGCGACGCGGTGGGCGCGCGGACGGCAGAGGGGCGGTGGTGGGCCACCAGTTCGGCACAGAAGCACAGATCCCATCCCTGTGCCGCCAGGTCCCACGCCAGCAGCTGCTCTTCACCGCGGAAGTGCAGAATTGGGCTGAAACCACCGACGTCCTCGAAGGCGCTCTTGCGCACCATTGCCGAACAGGCCAGGAACCCGAGGATCGATGGCCCCGGTAGGGCAGGATCGCGGCCCAGCGGGCTGGATGCGAGCGCCTCGACCAGAGGATCATCCGTACCCTGCGGCCACACGACCGTCCGACCCGCCAGCAGAGCGACGGTGGGGTGCGTGTCGAACACCCGCTCGGCGAGGGTGGTCGCGTCCGGCTCCCACCACGAGTCGTCGTCACAGAAGGCCACGAACGGCGTGTTGCACCGTGCGACTCCGACGTTGCGGCCGACTGCACCGAGGTTCTCGGTCAGTGCGACGACGTGCAACCGGTCGCCGGAGGCGGCCGCCAACCGATTGGCCATCTCCACCGAATCGTCCTCGGACGCGTTGTCGACGAGAACGATCGGGCAGCCGGTGGTGTCCAGCAGCCGACCGAGGACGACCGCCAACTCCGGCGCTCGGTTCCGGCTGGCAATGACGAACGAGGTACGTGATTTCATGGCCATGAACGGTGCGTCTACCCACGGCTCCCTCGGTCAAACGAGACTCGGCCGAGTGCTCGTCACCGGTGGCGCCGGCTTCGTGGGCGGACATCTGTGCAACGCCTTGCTCGAACACGGGTCGGAGGTGTTGTGCGTCGACGACCTCTCGACCAGCGCCCCGGCCGCGAACCGACGATTCGCCGGGCGGCCTGGCTACCGGTTCGTCGAACACGATGTCAGCCATCCGCTTCCACGCGAATATGCATCCGAGACGTTCGACACCGTTTTCCACCTGGCCTCCCCGGCGTCGCCGGTCGACTACCTCAGGATGCCGACGGCGACCCTTCGGGCCGGAGCGGCGGGAACAGAGGTTGCCCTCGGAGTCGCCGAGCGCTGCGGGGCTCGTTTCGTCTTGGCCTCGACCAGTGAGGTCTACGGTGATCCGCTCCAGCACCCTCAGCGAGAGGATTACTGGGGCAACGTCAACCCCATCGGGCCGCGCAGCGTGTACGACGAGGCGAAGCGCTACGCCGAGGCGCTGTCATTCGCCTACCTTCGCGAGCGCGGCCTCTTGATCGGAGTGGCCCGTATCTTCAACACCTACGGCCCCCGCATGCGTTCCGACGACGGCCGTGCCGTGCCGACGTTCTGCCGCCAGGCCCTCGACGGGCAACCGATCACCGTCTCCGGCAACGGTACTCAGACACGGTCGCTGTGCTTCGTCGAAGACACCGTGGCCGGGTTGATCGCACTGGCGCTCGACGACGTCACCGGACCGGTGAACATCGGAAACTCCGAGGAGCTCACGGTGCTCCGGATTGCCGAGCTCATTCGGGACCTCGCCGCCAGCACGTCACCCATCAGCTTCGTCCCCGCCGTGACGGATGATCCTCGGCGTCGGTGTCCGGACATCACCTTGGCACGCGAGCGGCTGGGCTGGGCGCCGACCGTCGACCACGCCGACGGATTGAAGGCCACCGTCGAGTGGTTCCGCACCGGCCCCGACGGTGTGCCGCTGACCGCAGCGGGGAGGCCCTCGTGAACATTCTCGGCATCAACGCCGTCTTCCACGATCCTGCCGCGGCACTGGTCATTGACGGACAGGTCGTGGCAGCGGCGGAGGAGGAACGCTTCAGCAGGCGCAAGCACGGAAAACAAGCAGTGCCCTTCTCGACGTGGGAGCTGCCGACGGCGGCCGCAAAGTGGTGCCTGGCCGAGGCCGGGCTGCGACCCTCCGATCTCGATGCCGTCGGGTACTCCTACGACCCGTCGCTGATGGACGGCGAGAGCGACGAACTCGATGGGTTGGACACCCAGTGGGAGTACCTTCGCACCCTGTATGCGAAGCGGGCGCCGGGCTTCCTCGCGTCGGCCTTGCCTGGGCTCGATCCCTCGGTCGTGCGGCACGTGCGACACCACGTCGCGCATGCCGCGTCGACGGCGCTCGCCGCGCCTAATCCCGACACCGCAGTGCTGGTCGTCGACGGTCGTGGCGAACGGACGTCGATGCTGGCGGGGGTCTACCGCGACCTCAAGCTCGACGTGCTGACGACGCAGGAGCTGCCGCACTCCCTGGGGTTGCTCTACGAACGTCTCACCGAGCACCTCGGTTTCGCTCGATCCAGCGACGAGTACAAGGTCATGGCGATGGGTTCCTACGGCGAGCCGCGTCATGCCGACTACTTCCGCGAGAGGGTATTCGCCTGCCCCGATGGTGGATTCCGCACCGAGCGGGTCGACTGGACCGCGTTGGCACCTCCCCGCCCTACTACGCCGCAGGAAGACATCGCCACGTTCGACAGGCCGGAGCCGAGCCACGCGGACCTCGCCGCCAGCGTCCAGCTGGTGGTCGAGGAGGTGCTCCTGGACCTGGTGGCATGGCTGCGCGACCGTGTCGACACCGACCGGCTGTGTCTCGCTGGGGGAGTGGCGCTCAACTGCGTGGCGAATACGCGCATTCATGCCGAGAGCGGTTTCCGCGACGTCTGGGTGCAGCCGGCGGCGGGCGACTCGGGAACGGCGCTCGGCGCCGCCCTCGAACTCGCGGCCGAATTCGACGAACCGATCGTCCCGATGCCGTCGGCCCAACTGGGCCGCGGGTGG
This sequence comes from Mycobacterium sp., assembly GCA_025963385.1. Lineage (GTDB taxonomy): Bacteria > Actinomycetota > Actinomycetes > Mycobacteriales > Mycobacteriaceae > Mycobacterium. Next base: position 12,879 of record JAOPUT010000132.1, on the reverse strand, counting down.
AGCGACGAGCAGATCGGCGCCACGCTCGACACCGCAGGCCTCCGCTACGAACGGCCGGACGACTTGGCGGCCGTGGTCGGAGATGCATTGGCGGACAACCAGTTGATCGGGTGGTTTCAGGGTCGGTCGGAGTTCGGACCGCGGGCACTCGGCGGCCGGTCCCTGCTCGTCGATCCGCGGCGGGTCGACAATCTGGAACGCCTCAACGCCGTCAAGGGGCGGGAGCAGTTCCGACCGGTCGCGCCCATGGTGCTCGCCGAGCGCGCTGCCGAAGTCTTTTCCCGCGGACCGCTGCCGAGTCCGTACATGCTGTTCGTACACGACGTCGCCGAGCCGTGGCGGGACCGGATTCCCGCGGTCACCCACGTCGACGGCACCGCGCGCATTCAAACCGTCGATCGCTCACGAGAGCGGTTGCACCGCACCATTTTCCGTTTCGCCGAGCGGACTGGTGTTCCCGTCGTCGTGAACACCAGCTTCAACACGGCCGGACGTCCGATGGTCGACAGTCCCCGCGACGCGGTGGAGTGTTTCGGCAGCTCACCCATCGACCTGCTTGCCATGGGTCCCTACGTCGTGCGGCGGGCACGATGACGGGACGGTCGACCGTGACACTGGACTGCTCGATCGTGATCCCGACGATCGGCCGGAAGTCGTTGTGGGGTCTGCTCGATGCGCTCGACGAGAGCCCTGATCTCGGGTTGGCGGAGATCGTCGTGGTCGACGATCGCAGGAACCCGTCGGCCGAACTGACGCTGCACTCGCGACATCCGCTCAGCGTCCTGCGCAGCGCAGGGCGCGGACCCGCCGCGGCCCGCAACGTCGGCTGGCGTGCCTCGCGGAGCAGGTGGATCGCCTTCCTCGACGACGACGTGCTGCCGCAACCGGATTGGCTGCCCCTGCTCACCGATGATCTGAACGACGCCGAGGCCGCGCGGGCCACGGGTTCCCAAGGTGTTCTCGAGGTACCCGTGGCGTGTGGCCGGTCGGTGACGGATGACGAACGCCGCACCCACAGATTGGCCACGGCGCAGTGGATCACCGCCGACATGGCCTACCGACGCGACGCTCTGGTCGCCGTCGGTGGTTTCGACGAGCGGTTCCCACGGGCCTATCGCGAGGACTCCGACCTGGCGTTGCGGATGGTCTCCGGTGGACGTCGGATCCTGCGGGGTCGTCGCCGAGTCACGCATCCGGTGGCGCCGGCGACGATCCTGAGCGGTGTCCGCGCGCAGGTCGGCAACCGCGACAACGCGCTGATGCGGCGGAAGTTCGGTCGGCACTGGCGCTCGGCGATCGGGGAGGGGCGCGGCCGGCTGCCTGCGCACGCCGCGACGACTGCGGCAGCGCTCCTCGCACTGGCGGGCATCGTGCTGAGGCGGCGGCCGCAGGCGGTCGTGGGGACCCGTCTATGGGGAGTCCTGCTGATCGAGTTCGCCGTCCGGCGGTTCGTGCCCGGCCCGCACACCGTCGCGGAGGGCGCGAGGCTCGTGGTGAGCTCCGCCCTGACACCCCCCGCCGCGGTGTGGCACCGGTTGGCAGGCGAGTGGACGCATCGACGGGCGGTCCGCGAACCGGTGCTCGCCGTGCTCTTCGACCGCGACGACACCATCATCGCCGACGGCCCGTTCCTCAACGACCCGGAACGCGTGCGGCCGCTTCCGGGTGTGGCGCAGGCGTTGGCTCGACTGCGGGATCGTGGTCTCCGGCTGGCGGTCGTCACCAACCAGTCGGGGGTGGCGCGAGGTTTGATCACTGCCGCTCAACTGACCGCGGTCAACGCGAAGGTCGATGCGGTGTTGGGCCCGTTCGACAGCTGGCAGGTCTGCGTCCATGACGACGGTGACGGATGCCGTTGCCGCAAACCGGGTCCCGGCATGGTGCTTGCGGCCGCCACCGCCCTGGGAGTTCCGCCGGAGCGTTGCGTGATGATCGGCGACACGGGGGGTGACGTGGCCGCCGCGCTGGCCGCCAACGCCCGCGCCGTGCTGGTGCCGACGCCAAGGACGCAAGGAGCGGAGATCGCCGAGGCGCGGGCGCGGGCCAGGGTGGCGACCAGCCTGACCGACGCGGTCGCCATGGTGCTCGAGGAGTCGCGATGAGCACGGCGGTGGTGGCCCGTCTCGACAGCGCGGGTGACGTCTTGATCACCGGCCCTGCGGTCCGGGCGATCGCCGCGACCCATGAACGGGTGGTCTTCCTGGCCGGTCCGAGGGGGCGTGCCGCCGCCGAACTGCTGCCGGGGATCGACGAGGTCGTGGAATGGCAGGCGCCATGGGTGGACTTCGATTCCCCCGAGCTGACGGCAGGCCACGCCGAGGCACTCGTCAAGCAAGTCCGTGATCTTGCCGCCGGCCGAGTCTACGTGTTCACGTCGTTCCACCAGTCGCCGTTGCCGTTGGCCCTGTTGTGCCGGATGGCTGGAGTGCCCTGGGTGGGCGCCATTTGCGAGGACTACCCGGGCAGCCTGCTCAACCTGCGCCACCACGTCAAGCCAGGAGTGCCCGAGCCGGTGCGCGCGCTGTCGCTGGCCCGGGCGGCGGGGTGCGCTTTGCCTGCCGGCGATGACGGGAGTCTGCGCATCCGACCGGTACCCGGCCTCCCCGACCGGCTGGCGGGACGGATCGGTGATTCGCCCTATGTCGCCTTCCACCCGGGAGCAGCAGTTCCGGCACGAATGCCGACCGCGGCCCGCAGCGCCGAGATGGTGGCCGCTCTCTCGTCGGCGGGTCACCGCGTGGTGGTGACCGGCGGACCCGACGAACGCCCGTTGACCGAGCAAGTCGCACGCACGTGTGGCATCGACCTTGGTGGTGAGACCGACTTGCGCTCACTCGCCGCGGTTTTCGCGGGAGCGCAGGCCGTCGTCGTACCGAACACGGGTCCGGCCCATCTCGCCGCTGCCCTCGGCGTCGCCACGGTGTGTTTGTTTGCGCCGGTGGTGCCCGCTTCGCAGTGGAGCCCCTACGGAGCCGCGGTCACGGTGCTGGGAGATCAGGGGGCCCGGTGTCGAGCGACGAGAGCCAAGCGCTGCCCGGTGCCCGGTCACCCCTGCCTGGACGGCATCTCCGACGACGACCTCGTCTCCGCGGTTCGGAAGGCACTTCACGAGAAGGGAACGACATGAGCACGGCGCACGTCGACGCGCTGATCACCGCACTCGGCAGAACCACCGCCGAACTCGACCGGGTGGCGTCGTGGGGTCGACACCTGGCCGACGTTCTCGTGGGCGGCGGCCGCCTGCTGGCTTGCGGGAATGGCGGCAGCGCCGCCGAGGCACAGCACTTGACTGCAGAACTGGTCGGGCGATTTCGGTCCGAACGCGTACCGCTGTCGGCGATCTCGTTACACGCCGACACCTCGGCCCTCACCGCCATAGCCAACGACTACGGCGCCGAGGAGATGTTCGCCCGCGGTGTGCGAGCGCACGGCCGTCGCGGTGACGTCCTGGTGGCGTTGTCGACAAGCGGAAGCAGTCCCAACGTGCTCGCCGCCGTGAAGGCAGGACACGACGTCGGCCTGACCACCTGGGCCCTCACGGGTGCGGCCCCCAATCCCCTTGCGGGAACCTGTCATGACGCGATCTGCGTCGATGCCGATTCCACGGCCACCGTGCAGGAAGTCCACCTGGTCCTGGTGCACGCGCTCTGCATGGCCGTCGACGAGGTGCTGCTGGGGGTGGGACGGCCATGACGAGGGGGGCACTCGTCGTGGTCGGTGACACGATGCTCGACGTCGACCTCGAGGGCTCGGCGACGCGATTGAGCCCGGAGGCACCGGTGCCCGTGATCGATGCCGAACGGGTGTGGCACCGGCCCGGCGGTGCGGGACTTGCGGCGTTGCTGGCGGCCCGGCACGAGGACGACGTCGTGCTCATCACCGGACTCGCCGACGACGAAGGTGGCGCCGTGCTCCGAAACCTGTTGCACGCAAGCGGAGTCGAGGTCGTCGCCACCCCGATGGCGGGTGGCACGGTGACCAAGACTCGGGTCCGAGCCCGGGGACAGTCCATGCTTCGGATCGACCACGGCGATGCGACCCACGTGGCGGGCCCACTGCCGATGGCGGCGCGTGACGCGCTCTCGGGTGCGCGCGGCATCTGTGTCGAGGATTACGGCCGCGGCATGACGGCCCTTCCTGCGGTACGGGATGCGCTGGAGCGGGCCGCGACCGTCGTACCGGTGGTGTGGGATCCGCACCCCCGTGGTTGCACTCCGGTCGCCAACTGTGCGCTGGTGACTCCCAACGAACAAGAGGCACACCAATTTCGTTCGGATGGCACCATCGACGCGCTGCGCCAGCGGTGGCTGGCGGAGGCGCTCTGCGTGACGATGGGTGCACGCGGCGCTCGGCTGTTCGCTCGCGACCGACCCCGACGGCACGTCGGGGTCCCGGCGATCGACGCGGTGGGGGCGGTACGGCCGGACGTCTGCGGCGCGGGCGACCGTTTCGCGGTTGCCGCCACCGTGGCACTGGCCGCTGGCGCCGACGTCAGCGTGGCGGTCACGTCGGCGGTCGAGGCGGCAGCACGCTTCGTCTCCGCGGGGGGCGCAGCGGGGGTGTCGACGCACGCTTTCCCGTCACTCATCGGCGAATCCTTGCTGCGCGCAGGCGATTCGGAGGACGTCGGCACCGCGGGCGTCGCGCGTCTGGCCGATCGGTGGCGGGCCGAGGGACGCACCGTGGTGGCCACGGGCGGTTGTTTCGACCTTCTGCATACCGGCCACGTCAAACTCCTGCGGCATGCTCGAGAACTCGGGGACGCGTTGATCGTGCTGATCAATTCGGACGAGTCGGTGCGCGCACTGAAGGGACCCCACAGGCCGATCGTCCCCGCCGCGGATCGGGCCAGGGTGCTGGCCGCGCTGGCGTGCGTCGACGCGGTCGGTGTGTTCGAAGAATCGACGCCGGAGCGCGCACTACGAGAGATTTGCCCCGACGTCTGGGTCAAGGGCGGCGACTACGCCGCAGACGACCTCCCCGAAGCGGACGTTGTACGGCGGCATGGCGGTGACGTGGTCATCGTGCCCACCGTCGGCGACTACTCGTCATCCCGGCTGATCGCCGCGGCGCAATCGGATCCATCGAATCAGAGGTACGCGACATGACCCATCCCTTCAACGGCACGAAGCCCCACGCGACGGCGGCGCCGGGCAACGTCATCATCACCGGCGGCGCATCCGGGCTGGGTGCAGCGACGGTCGAAGCCGTGATTCGGCACGGCGGACGGGCCCTGGTCATCGACAAGAAGCCGCCGTCGGGTCCAAATGCATTCGTGGACCACGCATTCGCCGATCTGGCCGACACCGACGCCGTCCAGGCGGCAGTGCTCAGCCTGGTCGAACGCGCCGAGGGGCCGGTCACCGGTTTGTTCACCGCCGCGGGAATCGATTCCTGCGGCAGGCTCGAGGACGTACCGGCCAAGGACTGGGAGCAGGTCATCCTCGTCAACCTGCTGGGCACCGCCGCCGTCGTGCGATCCGCGCTGCCCTACCTGCGGGAGGCGAGCGGCCGCATCGTGACGGTGGCATCCACGTTGGGCATCAAGGCGGTCGGCGATGCCACCGCGTATTGCGCGTCGAAGTTCGGTGTCGTCGGCTTCACTCGGGCGCTGGCAGCCGAACTCGCCGGCGACGTGGGTGTCACACTCCTCATCCCTGGCGGCATGCACACGCCGTTCTTCGACGGACGCACCGAGCAGTACAAGCCACCGGCGGACGCCAAGCTCAACAGGCCCGAGGACGTCGCCGAGACCGTCGTGTTCGCCTTGACGCAACCGCACGGATGCGAGGTCCGCGAGTTGGTGGTCTGCGCGTCGACGGAATCTTCATGGCCGTGACCTCCACGCCGGAGGTCGTCTACGTGCTCAGGGCGCTCGGCCTCGGCGACATGCTGACCGCGGTACCCGCCTTGCGCGGGCTTCGTCGCCGGTTCCCCGCCGCGAGACTGGTTCTGGCTGCCCCAGAACGGTTTCGAGAGCTGGCTTCGCTGACCGGCGCGGTGGACGAGATCGTTCCCACGGCACGACTGGGAGAGGTAACGAGCGTCGACCGCGCGCCGGGTCTCGCGGTGAATCTGCACGGCAGGGGACCTCAGAGCATCGACCACCTGTGCCGACTCGCGCCGACGGAGATCCTCACCCATCGCCATCCGGGGTGGGCTCACGACGGGCCGCCGTGGCGCGAGGACCTTCACGACGTCGACCGTTGGTGCACCCTGCTCGACTGGGCGGGCATCGCCAGCGACCCGGACGACCTGTACGTCGATCGACCCGACGGCTTCGACGACCGCAGTGGGGTGATCGTGGTGCACCCGGGTGCCGCCTCCGGCGCACGGCGCTGGCCACCCGAGCGTTTTGGCGCCGTGGCGGCGGCGCTGCGGGTGCAAGGGCACGACGTGGTGATCACCGGCTCCGCTACCGAGCGGGACCTGGCGCTCACCGTCGCCCGAGGGGCGGGACTTCGTGAATCAGCGGTGTTGGCAGGAAGTCTGGAGCTACCCGCGCTCATCGCCCTGATCAGTGACTGTCGACTCCTGATCTGCGGCGACACCGGCGTGGCACACGTCGCGACGGCAACGCGCACGCCGTCGGTGGTCTTGTTCGGTCCGACGCCGCCGAGCCTATGGGGACCTCGCGACCCCTCGCGCCACCGCACTCTGTGGGCGGGCACGACGGGCGATCCCCACGCCGGTCGTCCGCATGACGGCCTGCTCCGGTTGACGTCGTCGGACGTGCTGGTGGCCACTCGTTCGGTGCTGGGGAGATGCGCATGAGCGAGTGGGACATGCGAGTCGGCGTGGTGGGAGCCGGATACGTCGGCCTCACTACGGCGGTCTGCCTCGCCGAGCGCGGAATCGACACGGTGGCGGTCGACGTGGACCGGTGCAAGGTGGGCCGCCTGAACGACGGGGTGGCGACGCTCGACGAGCCGGATATGCGGAACGCGCTGCACGCCGGGCTGAATCGCGGCGCGCTCCGATTCTCCGCCGACCAAGTCGACCTCGCCGACCGCGATGTCGTCTTCGTCTGCGTACCGACGCCGAGCGCGGCCGATGGCGCTGCAGACCTTGCCGCCGTCGATTCGGTCGTCGACTCGATGGCGTCCGTGCTGCAGCCGGGCGCCGTAGTAGCACTGAAGTCGACCGTGCCGGTGGGCACCACCCGTAATGTTTCGGTTCGTCTGCAGGACAAAGGTATCCACGCGGTGTCCGCACCGGAGTTCCTGCGCGAGGGGTACGCCATCGAGGACTTCCGGCACCCGGACCGGGTGGTGATCGGTGCCCTCGACGATGGAGCCGCCGACGCGGTATGCCGCGCGTACGGTGCGCAGGCGGGTCCCATCCTGCGCACGAGTCCGGAGAGCGCCGAGCTGGCCAAGTACGCGAGCAACGCCTTCCTCGCGGTCAAACTGTCCTATGTCAACTCGCTTGCCGAGCTGTCCGACCGCGTCGGCGCCGACGTCGTCGACGTGACCCGCTGCATGGGCGCCGACCCCCGCATCGGTGGCGCATTCCTGCAACCAGGTCCCGGCTGGGGTGGATCGTGTCTGCCCAAAGACACCGCGGCCCTGGTGCACACCGCGCGCCGGTACGGGGTGTCGCTGGCCGAAGTCGAGGCGAGCCGTCGAACGAACGACGCCCAGGCGCCACGCGTCGCCGCAACGCTGATGCGGACGGTCGCCAAACCCGTCGCGTCGATGCGGATCACGGTGTTCGGATTGACGTTCAAGGCGGGCACGAACGACACGCGGGATTCGCCGGCACTTGCTGTATGCGCTCACCTCAGCGGCGCCGGCGCCCACGTCCAGGGCTACGACCCGCGGTTGGGGGCGATCGACCAGGACGTCGTGGCCGCAGCGGGGGTGACTGCCGTCGACGACCCCTACCGAGCGGCCAAGGGAGCGGACGCGATCGTCGTCCTCACCGAGTGGCGCGACTTCGTCGACCTCGACTGGGCGGCGATCGCCGAGGCGTCTAGGGACGCCGTCGTCCTCGACACTCGCAACCTCCTCGACGCCGGCGCCGTCGTCGGCGCGGGTCTGCGTTACGTGGGGAACGGACGGGCGAGGTGACGGGCGGAATTCCGCCGAAAGGGTCCTGACCTGGAGTCCGGACTGGGGTAGGGTCGATGTCGAAGCGGGTGGAGAAATCAGCTCGGCCAACCTTTACTGGAGCCAGCGATGTCCCGTATCGAGAATGTGCGGCGGCACGACGCGCATAGCGACGACCCCGCCGAGATTACGTCCTACCTCAGGCAGCTCTATGGAGCCGGTCTGCGGGTTGAGCCCCTGAAGCGCCGCCGCGCCACGCGGTTCGTGTTTCATCACAGCCGAATCGAGGCCGACGGGTTCGCCTTCGACGACGTCACACATGACGGTGACGTCGAGGCACGTGCCGAGGAACTGTCCGACCTGGTCGTGCTGTGCACGGTCGACGGCCAGGTGGAGAGTCACGTCCAGGACTACGAAGGATCGGCGGGACCCGGACGCGTCGTCCTTGCCTCGACGTCGATGGATCCCGTCAGGGTGCGCACCCACGAGGCCACCATGAAGACGATCGTCGTCGGACGATCACTGCTGACGAAGGTTGCTGCGGACGTCGTGCCGGACCGTCCGGCACGCGTGTGCTTCACCGGGCTCGAGCCGGTGACCCCGAAGGCGGGCCGAACGCTGTCCGCGGCCCAACGCTACGTCGAGAACGTCTTCTTGGCCGATGAGGGTCTCGCGACGCCGCTGGTGCTGGCAGCGGCGGGCCGGCTCCTCGCCGCCGCGGTGTTGTCCGCCTTCCCCAACTCGACGGACGACGCCGCCGCGGGCAGTCGCCACGATCGCAACGACCATCATCCAGCTCTGCTGCGGCGGGCGATCGCCTACATCGACGAACACGCCGCCGAGGACATCGGCGTCGCCGAAGTCGCCAGTGCGGTGTACGTGACGCCCAGGGCACTCCAGTACATGTTCCGCCGTCATCTGGACAGCACGCCGATGACCCATCTTCGGCAGGTACGGCTCGAACACGTCCGCGGCGAACTCATGTCGTGCGATCGATGGAACACCACCGTGGCGGCGGTAGCCGCCCGGTGGGGATTCGCACACACCGGACGATTTGCGGTGCTCTACCGCCAAACCTATGGTCAGAGTCCACACGTGACCCTCCGCAGCTGACGGTGGGCCCGAAAGTCATCCGCGCGGAGCACGTTCGAGTGTTGGCTGGGGAATGGCCCGTTGGGTCCGGACGGGTTCGCGGGCAGAGGTCGACTGTCCGATTCACGAACACCGAAAAGGGGCGACAGGCCACTCAACGAAGAGCTGGTGTCCCGCTGAATCGACGTCGCGGACGATGGATGCACGATAGATGCTGGTAGTGCCATCGACCTGGCCGCAATCGCCGCGTGCGCCCGCCGTTGCGGGTGTCGACGCAGAACGAGAATGAGAGCACACTACGAAGCGTCCCTGGAGACGGCGGGGCGGCCACCGCTCGCCGACGAAGAGGGGCACGAAGTGACATCGTTTGGCAATTCACGAGCAGCTACCGCAACGGGCGGCCCGAGGCGGTCCGGCATCGAATTGGACGGACCATCCCGCTACGACCACGTGCAGGAATTGTTCCGCGACCTTCACCAATTGCCGCCCGAGTCAAGGGCATCCACTCAATTGCGGGAGCGCATCATCGTAGAGTGCCTACCGCTGGCCGATCACGTCGCCCGCCGGTACGCGCACCGTGGCGAGCCGCACGACGATCTGACGCAGGTAGCCAGGATGGGTTTGGTCAAGGCGGTGGACCGCTTCGATCCCGATGAAGGAGCCTTTCTCGCCTTCGCCGTGACGACGATCATGGGTGAGGTCAAGCGGTACTTTCGGGACTTCGGTTGGTCCGTGAAGGTGCCACGGCGGCTCAAGGACGTGTATCCGCAACTGGGTTTCGCCGTGAACGAGCTGTCACAGAAACTGGGGCGCTCGCCGACGCCGACCGAGGTGGCCGAAATGCTCGGCGTCGAACGCTCGGAGGTGGTCGAGGCCATGATCGCGGGTGAAGGCTACCGGACGCGGTCCATCGACTTCACCGCAACCTCGGATGACGAGAAGCCGACCATCGCCGACCGCATGGGCGACTTGGACCCCGGGATTAGATTCATCGAGGACCGCGAGGCGCTGCGGGCGCAGATGGCCACGCTGCCCGAACGGTTGCAGCGGCTCATCGTGATGCGATTCTTCGGATTCATGACCCAGGACCAGATCGCCGAGGAGATGGGGATCTCCCAGATGCACGTGTCACGTCTGTTGGCTCAGGCCCTGCGGCTCCTTCGCGACGGGATGGGCGGCTCGGACGGCGAGAGCGTCATGGCCAGTTGACGGCGATTCGTTCTCGTCGCGGCACTCCGTTCGAAATCGGACACGAGGCCGTGTCAAGCGCCCAGAAGTGGGTACCTGCACCGCCGTGGTCAGCACGGAACTCACCGTTCTCGATCCCCGCAACGGCGACACGGTCGCGCGTCTGCCCGTTGCCGGCGCCGCTGAGTGTGCCGATGCCATCGCGCGGGCGGACCGGGGAGGCCCGGCCTGGGCCCGCACACCCCCTGCCGAGCGCGCGGCCCGGCTGTCCGGCGCGGCCGCCGCCGTCGGTGCCGCCATCGACGAGCTTGCCGAACTCAACGAGCGCGAAACAGGCAAGCCGCGGGACGATGCCCTCGACCAATACGCCGCGGTGTGGGTCGTGCCCGACTTCGGCACCGCGTTGCCATCTTGACGGCGGACATCGCCCGCGCGCAGGAAGCGTGGCGGACACTGCCAGTGGGGACGGTGAAGATCAACGCCGTGTTCGGGGGCGCACCCGGTGGCGGGGCGCAGCCCCGGCGCGCAAGCGGCAGCGGATTCGGGTACGGCCCGGAGCTACTCGACGAAATGACGACCGTGAAGGTGGTGCACTGGTCACCGCCGGACCGGTGATGCAGAAGACGAGCGCCAGGACGGGAGGGCGATGACGACGAACACCGGTGGCGGGTGTGGCCGCCTGACGAGGGCTCCGGGTTAGCGCCGACTGCGGCGAACGCCCCTGGACGTCGGGCTCAGCCCAACGCGCTCTGGAGGGCGTCGCGGGCCCGGTCGAGGGCCCCTCCATCCGTTGCAGCCGCTCCTTGGCGACGTGTTCCTCGCCGAGCCGGGCCTCGACGATCTGCTCGCCATCGGACAACGCGAGTCGCGCGCGTGGGTGGAAGACGAGCTCCTCCGCTGTTTCTTGGACGGCGAGAAGCTGGCGCAAGTCGATGAAGGCGGTCTTCCGGGCGTCGTCTCCGGATGCAGACAACACTTCGTCGAACATGTCCTCGATCAAATTGTGCTGATCCTTGAGGAAGTTCACGACGTCGTCGTTGGACTGAACGAAGGTCTCCACCATGGGTCTGCACTCCGTCGTGTCGTAGGGCAGGGGTCGCTGCGCTGCACAGCGGCACGTACCCCCGCCCTTCGCCGCCAAACCCACTCGTTCGGGTGCTCTTCGTGTCCGGCCGCCAAGCGAAGGATGAGGTCCAAATCGCGAAGGTGGACAGGGTGTTCGCGGATGCCCTGCAGCTCAGCGTCGTCGACCGCGCCGTCTGGGACGGAGATGCCGCGTGACCCCGTTTAGGCGACCCGTGTCCGGGTAGATCGCCGGCATGGGCTTCGAGAAGCAGCGACAGGATCCGCCGGGTGTGCAGTCCAGAATGCGGCCGGTGCCGGACTGCGGGGAGCAGACCTACCGGGGTTCTGGCCGGCTGACCGGCAAGCGTGCCGTGATCACGGGCGGCGACAGCGGTATCGGGCGCGCGGTGGCGATCGCCTACGCTAGAGAGGGCGCCGACGTCCTCATCGCGTACCTCGACGAACACGATGACGCTCGCGACGTGGCGGCGTTGGTAGGTGAGGCCGGGCGCAAGTGCGTGCTCGTGCCTGGCGATCTCGCGGATCCAGCGCATTGCCGCGCGGTCATCGATCGCGCGGTCGATGAGCTGGGCGGAATCGACGTCTTGGTGAGCAATGCCGCTTACCAGATGACCCACGACGACTTGGAGGAGATCAGCGATGAGGAGTGGGACTACACGTTCCGACTCAACATCGGTGCTTTCTTCCACCTGGTAAAGGCGGCTCTTGCGCACATGGGGCCGGGATCGTCGGTGATCGGCAGCTCGTCGGTGAACTCGGACATGCCGTCCCCGACACTGGCGCCGTACGCCGCGACCAAGGCAGCGATCGCCAATTTCTCGGCGAGCTTGGCGCAGTTGCTCGGGCATAGGGGAATTCGGGTGAACAGCGTGGCGCCGGGGCCGATCTGGACGCCGCTGATTCCGGCCACCATGCCCTCCGAGAAGGTCGAGTCGTTCGGAGACGACACGCCACTCGGGAGGGCCGGACAACCCGCCGAACTGGCACCGGTATACGTGATGTTGGCTTCCGATGAGGCGTCCTATGTGTCAGGCGGCCGCTTCGCGGTCACCGGAGGACGTCCGGTTCTGTGATGCGACTGCGCGCCTGGCTTCCGGCCGCGGTCAGAACTCGGCGAGTGGTGATTTAGCCGCGGCGTGTCACGGCGCCGGTGTGACGTCGACGGCCGACCCCTTGATCGATGCCTTGGCGCGCTTCTCGGCCCGTACCACCCTGGTGCCGCGCACGAATCCGGTCGCCGAGACCGCCGCCGCCAGGAGTGCAGTCTCACCGTTGACGAGCGGATGGAAGCCGACGCCCGCACCGCCGCGACCCTTGACCGGGATGTCGGCGACTTCGGTTACCTTCCAAGCCTTTTCGGAGATCGACAGGATGGCCTCACCGTTCTCACACGTGAGCGGCAAGGCGGCAATCACCTCGTCGCCGTCGGCGGCCAGCTTGACGCCGGCCACCCCGTTGCCTG
>JAOPUT010000125.1 GCA_025963385.1 Mycobacterium sp. | reverse complement strand
AAGACGTTCAGCGTCGAGGGGTCGGCAACGCGCGTGATCGTCTCGTCGTCGGGCTGCATCACAGGGCGGAACGCGGCCGCGATCAACAGCAGGAGCGCCAGCGTCACCCCGGCCCATCGCCACCCGGCGGTACGGGTTCGGCCTGCGGCGCTGAGCTGGCGCCACGTGCCGACCCGCGCGACCAGGATCGCCGCGGTGACGCACGACAGCACCCATACCGGCAACACGGGCTCGAAGGTCATCGGCGCCACACCACCGGCACGGCCGCCAGCGCCACCGCCGCAAGGAGGGCGATGGCAAGTGGGACGTCAGGGGACTCGGTGGGCTCGCGACGGTCGGCGCCCTCGTCGCCAAGTCTGGCTGCGGGTGGGTGGTCGCGGATCTCGGTCAGCCTGGCGGCGATGTCGGGGCCGGCGGGAAAGGATCGGCCCCCGGTGGCGTTGGCGCGAGCGGCCAGGGCAGGCGCGTCGGGGCCAGTGATCACGGCGTTGACTTGCACGTCGGCCGCCGTCGCCATGTCGCTGATCCGGTCGGAGGTGAACAAGGCGGGGCGTGGATCGTCGGGGGCGCGCAGCACACCGGGACCGACGTAGATCAAGGAACGGCGCTGTGCCGATGGGCGGTCGAAGCCGGGAAACCCCGTGAGGCACAGGGCCAGCACGTCATCGATGGTTTCGGTGTAGTCGACGTAGGAGACGGCAGGTGAGAAGGACTCGCTGTCGCCGCGTCGGTCGGCGCCCCCGGCGTATCTCGCGAAGGTGTCCCTGGCGTACTGGTAGTCGCGGGTGAGGGGTATGACCCTCCGGTTCGGCGATGTCAGACCGATGCGCTCGGTGCCGAATCCCGTGACGTGATCGGCGAAGTAGCTCAGCGTGGCCTCGACGGCCGGCTCGTCGAGGGGACCGCCGATGCAGACCATGACGTCTTCGGGAGCGCCCCCGTCGAACGGGTGAGCAGCAGTGGGGAGCCCGGTGGGGCGGGCCGCCACGATCGTGGCGCAGGCGAAGATGGTGATGAGCAGCGCCATGGTGAGAACGGCCATCCGGGTGCGCGCGCGCTTGGCGCTCACGTACTCCGGCAGGGTCGTGAGCCGATGCGCATTGGCGAGGGGTCGGAGCCGTCGGCGCTCACGCCCCATCGGGCGCAGAAGCACCACCGCGATGCAGGCCGCCAGCGCGACGCACCCCGCGATCGCGACCCCCATCCAGTTCAGGTCCACGACAGGATCAGCTCCTCGGCATCCTCGAGGACTCGGCTGACGTCGACCTCGGTGACGGCGTTGAACTGGATGTCGATGAATTGCTCCAAGATCGTTGCAGCGGGCGCGATCTGGCTGCTCGCCAGATCGCTCATCTGCATGAACTCGGCGGGCACGCCGGTGGCCCGGTGCAGGAAGCGGCGCAGTTCGCGACTGGCCGCCGTCCCGGCCGACGCGGGCCCCAGTTCGCCGGCACGGTAACGGTCACCGATCCGGCGGACCGCGCGGGCGGCCCGGTGGCGCAGCCTCCGGTCGCGGGCCGCGCCGAGCAGGGGGAACTCGTGCGGCTGGCGTCCCGGTCGGGTCAGGAGGAAGACGGCGGCGTACCACCCGGCGAGCAGCACGGTAAGGGTCGCGGCGACCCACAGCCACCAGGACGAGTACGGCTGTGGACCGATGACGTAGTGCAGTAGGTCATCGGGCACGGGCATGGACCTCGGTCATTGCGCTCAGCGCGTTGCGGATGGACGCGCTGCCGCGCACCACGGCGTGCGGTATGCCATGAGCGGTCATGAACTCCGAAAGCCGTTGTCGGCGTTCGTGTTCAGACTTCCGATAGGCGTCGATCACCCGGGCTCCCAGATCCGTGGCGAGAACGAAGTCCCCGTTTCGCACGTCGTAGCCGTCGCCCTCGGTCGATCCCACCGCGGGCGCGTCGGCCACCATGGCCCACAGCACGTCATGCCGACCGGCGAGCCGGGTGACCACCTCGGTCAGTCGCTCGTCGACGTCGGGCTCGTCGGACACGACGAAGATCAGGCGGGGATGACGATGATGTCGGCTGACCCAGTCGAGCTGGGTGACGATGTCGCTCGGCCCCGGTCGGCTGTTGGTGTGGTGCACGAACCGGTGCAGCATGTGCTCGACGTGCGTCTCCCCGCGCCGCAACCGGATCTCCACGCAGCCACGGTCGTCGCCGAAGACGATGCCGATCTCGTCGGATCGGCGTGTCGTGATCAGACCCATCGCGCCGATCAGGTTGGCTGCCACGTCGGCCTTGGGTTCGCCGGACGGCGCCAGCGCCACCGAGTTCCTCCCAGCGTCGGCCACGACGACGATCTTGTGGTGCTTCTCGGTGACGAATCGCTTGACCAGGGTGTGACCAGAGCGGGCCGACGCCTTCCAGTCGATGTCGCGGACGTCGTCGCCGCGCACGTAGGGGCGCAGGTCGTCGAACTCCAGGCTGCGGGTGTGGACCAGTGCGTAGCGCCCGCCTTCGAGCATGCCGTTGGTGTCGCGGCCGAAGTGCGCCTTGGCGCGGTCGAGATGGATGCCCATACTGCGGTTACCCAACGTCCTCAGGGCACCGGAACCGCGCGCAGCACCGCGTCGACGACGAGATCGGGCGTGACGCGCGCGGTGGCCGCTTCGAACCCGAGGATGAGGCGGTGCCGTAGCACCCGGTGCGCGAGTCGGGCGACGTCCTCGGGGACGACGTGGCTACGCCCCCGCAGGACGGCCAGCGCCCGAGCGGTCCGGCAGAACGCGATGGTGGCGCGCGGGCTGGCGCCGTACTCGATCAGCCGGGCGGTGCTCGCGGGAAGGTGCCGGTCGGGTTCGCGGGTCACGCCGACCAGCTGGCTGGCGTACTGGATGAGGGCACGGTCCATGTGCACGACGCGCACCATCGCTTGAGCCCGGCGGATGTCCTCGACGCCGACCACCGGAGCGGTCACGTGACCCTTGTCGTACAACACGGCATCCATGCGCGAGATCACCTCCACTTCCTCCTGGGCGGAGGGATAGTGGACGACCTCCTTGATCATGAAGCGGTCGGTCTGGGCCTCGGACAGGGGGTACGTGCCCTCCTGGTCGACCGGGTTCTGTGTGGCGATCACCAGGAATGGCTCGGGGATGGGGTATTCGACACCGGCGATGGTCGTCTGGCGCTCCTCCATCGCTTCGAGCATCGCGCTCTGCGTCTTCGCGCTGGAGCGGTTGATCTCGTCGAGCAACACGATGTTGCTGTGCACGGGACCCAGTTGGGTGACGAAGGAGTTGGTCGCCGCCTCGTAGATCTGGGTGCCGACGATGTCGCTGGGCAGAAGATCCGGGGTGCACTGGATGCGCCGGAA
>JAOPUT010000123.1 GCA_025963385.1 Mycobacterium sp. | reverse complement strand
TCCTCAGCGGCGGCGACCTCATCGCCGTCGACCGAACCAAGACCTGCTTCTGGCTCGCCTGCGGCGACCTCGGCGGCGACAGCGTCAGCGTCTTCCGCATGTTCGACGGCGGCTTCGTGGACCTCGGCGGCAGCTTCCTCGGCGGCGACCGCATCGTCACCCTCGACGGCACCAACGCCGCCCTCGGGCTCTGAAGTGTCGGCGGATTCGCCGTCAGCCTCGGCGCTCGACTCGCCGGACTCCGGCTCTGCGGCCACCGCGTCTGCCACGGCCTCGGCGTCTTCGGTGGCTTCGACGGCGGCCTCGTGAACCTCGGCCGCATCGTCCTCAGCCGCTACGACCTCATCCCCGTCGACCGAACCAAGACCCGCTTCTGGCTCGCCTGCGGCGACCTCGGCGGCGACAACGTCAGCGTCTTCCGCATGTTCGACGGCGGCTTCGTGGACCTCGGCGGCAGCTTCTTGGGCGGCGACGGCGTCCTCACCCTCGACGGCACCAACGCCGCCCTCGGGCTCGTCTGCAGACGCCTCCGCGACGGGCTCTGCAGCCTCGGCGCTCGACTCATCGGACTCCGGCTCAGCGGCCACCTCGGCGGCCACGGCCTCGGCGTCTTCTGTGGCTTCGACGGCGGCCTCGTGAACCACGGCGGCATCGTCCTCAGCGGCGGCCACCTCATCCCGGTCGACCGAACCAAGACCCGCTTCTGGCTCGCCTGCGGCGACCTCGGCGGCGACAGCGTCAGCCGTATCCGCGTTCTCGACGGCGGCTTCGTCAGCAGACTCCTCCGCGACGGGCTCGGCTTCCACCGCGGCCTCGTGAACCTGGGCCGCGTCGTCCTCAGCGGCCATATCGTCGGCCACGGCCTGAGCTTCGTCTGCGGCTTCGACGGCTGCCTCGTGAACCTCGGGAGCAGCGACTTCAGCGGCCAACGCGTCGTCACCCTCGACGGCGCCCAGGCCGCCCTCGGGTGCCTCGCCGGCGGCGGCGAACTTCTCGGCCTCGGCGATGTCCGCCGATGGTGCCGTCTCGACCTGCTCGGTGAGGTCCTCCGCTTCCGCGGCAGCCTCCGACTCGGTCGAACGAGGCGCGGTCTCCGTCTTGTCCTCATCCCCGGCCACCTTGGCGGCAGCGACGACGCCCGACGTGGCGGCAACGGCGACGAGTTCCTCGCCGAGGTCATCGAGCACCGAGACGTCGGCGTCCTTGCCTCGCAGCGTCTTGGGGTCCTCGCGCCCCTTCGGCGCCACCATGATGTAGATCACGGCGGCGATGAACACGAAGGTCGAGGTGAACGTGTTGACCCGGATACCCGCGATGAGCGTGGCCGTGTCGCTGCGCATCAGCTCCACCCAGAACCGGCCGACGCAGTAGCCCGCGACGTACAGCGCGAAGAGGCGACCGTGGCCCAGCTTGAACCGGCGGTCCGCCCAGAGCAGAAGCACGAAGATCAGCAGGTTCCAGATGAGTTCGTACAGGAAGGTCGGATGCACGATCGCGAAGACCTGGCCCGTCGACACCCCGTCGAGCGAGTGCGGGCTGACGACACCGGTGGGGTCGAGCCGGTCGTAGATCTTTAGCCCCCAGGGCAGGTCCGTTTCGCGACCGTAGAGCTCCTGGTTGAAGTAGTTGCCCAGCCGGCCGATGGCCTGCGCCAGGATGATCCCTGGGGCGATCGCATCGCCGAAGGCGGGTAATGGAATACCCCTGCGCTTACAGGCGATCCATGCGCCGACACCGCCAAGGGCCACGGCGCCCCAGATGCCGAGGCCGCCGTCCCAGATCCGAAGCGCCGCAACGAATCCCGCACCATCAGGGCCGAAGTACTTCGACGCGTCGGTCATGACGTGATAGAGCCGACCGCCGATGAGGCCGAACGGCACCGCCCACAGCGCGATGTCATAGATGACGCCGCGCTCACCTCCGCGAGCTTCCCAGCGGCGATCGCCGAGCACCAGCGCCGCGATGATGCCCGCGATGATGCACAGCGCATATGCGCGGACCGGGAAGGGCCCGAGGTGCCAGACTCCCTGAGATGGACTCGGAATGAAGGCCAGAACCGTTGTCGTCAAACTGAAATCCTCTGTCGCACGCCCTGGGCGAGTTCTTCGGTCAAGGCCTTCACGGCGGGTATCCCGTCGCTCAGTGCCGTCACCAACGCTGAACCGACGATGACCCCGTCGGCGTAGGAGCCGATCTGCGCAGCCTGTGCACGCGACCGCACCCCCAAGCCCACGCCGACCGGGATGTCCGACACCTCACGGACGCGGCGGACCAACTCGGGTGCCGCATCGGATACCGCGTCGCGAGCGCCCGTGACGCCCATCGTCGACGCGGCGTACACGAAACCGCGAGAAGCCTCGGTGGTCGCCGCGAGACGCTCGTGCGTCGACGACGGCGCCACCAGGAAGATCCGATCCAGGCCGTGTTCGTCGGACACGTGGATCCACTCGTCGGCCTCGTCGGGAATGAGGTCCGGTGTGATCAGGCCGAGGCCGCCCGCGGACGCGAGGTCGCGCGCGAACGCATCGACGCCCCAGCGCAGAACGGGGTTCCAGTAGGTCATCACCACGGCGCTACCACCCGCATTGCTGATGGCCTCGACGGCGGCAAGCGCATCGCGCACCCGCACGCCGCCCTGCAAGGCCACCTGGGTCGCGGCGGCGATGGTGGGACCGTCCATCCCCGGGTCTGAATAGGCGACACCGACTTCGATGATGTCGCAACCGGATTCGACCATTGCCGTCATCGCCGAGATGGACGTCGCGACGTCGGGGTAGCCCGTCGGGAGGTAGCCGATGAGCGCGGAACGGTTCTCGGCGCGGCACGCCGAGAAGACACTCGACAGACCGCCTGCCGTCATGGAGACGTCTCCTCGTCGAACAGGCCGAACCACTTCGCGGCCGTCTCGACATCCTTGTCGCCGCGACCGGACAGGTTCACCACGATGATCGCGCCGGGCCCGAGTTCGACGCCGAGCTTGAGTGCGCCCGCCACGGCATGGGCGGACTCGATCGCGGGGATGATGCCCTCCATGCGCGAGAGCAGGGAGAACGCATCCATCGCTTCGGTGTCGGTGATCGGACGGTAGTCGGCACGCCCGATATCCTTCAGGTACGCGTGTTCCGGTCCGACGCCCGGATAATCGAGACCCGCTGAGATCGAATGCGATTCGATGGTCTGACCGTCCTCGTCCTGCAACAGATAGGAGAACGAGCCCTGGAAGGCGCCTGGCGAACCTCCCGTGAAGGTGGCCGCGTGACGGCCCGTCTCTACGCCATCGCCCGCGGCTTCGTAGCCGACGAGCCGGACGCCGGGATCGTCGATGAAGGCATGGAACACGCCGATCGCGTTCGAGCCGCCGCCGATGCACGCCGTCACCGCGTCGGGTAGACGCCCCGCCTGGTCCTGAATCTGGGCGCGCGCCTCCATGCCGATGACGCGTTGGAAGTCACGCACCATGGTCGGGAACGGGTGCGGCCCTGCCGCGGTGCCGAAGCAGTAGTACGTGTCGTCGGCGTGGGCGACCCAGTCTCGGAACGTTTCGTTGATCGCGTCCTTGAGCGTCTTGGAGCCGGACTCCACGGAGACCACCTCCGCGCCCAGCAGTCTCATCCTGGCGACATTGAGCGCCTGGCGCGCGGTGTCGACGGCGCCCATGTAGATCACGCAGGTCAGCCCGAGCAGTGCACACGCCGTCGCCGTCGCGACGCCGTGCTGCCCGGCCCCGGTCTCGGCGATGATGCGGGTCTTGCCCATCTGCTTGGCCAGCAACGCCTGCCCGAGCACGTTGTTGATCTTGTGAGAACCCGTGTGGTTGAGGTCTTCTCGCTTGAGGAAGAGCCGAGCTCCGCCCGCGTACTCACTGAGCCGCTCCGCCTCGTACAGCGGGGAGGGACGGCCCGTGTAGTGCCGCTGAAGGCGGTCGAGTTCATCGAGGAAGGTCTGGTCGGTCCTGGCCTTCTCATAGGCCGCAGTGACCTCTTCGATCACGGCCATCAGAGCCTCGGGGACCAGTCGCCCGCCGTAGGGACCGAAGTGCCCCTTGACGTCGGGGTCGTGCGTCGTTGGTTCGGCGACGGCTGCGCTGGAACGTGGCAGCTCCGGGCCTACGATGTCTCCCACTAGCTCAGCGCGAGGGTTTCGGGCAGGACGGGTGAGTGCCTGCGGTGACCAGGTCGGCGACGGCGCTGCGCGGATCACCACTGGTGACCAGGCCCTCGCCGACGAGAACGGCGTCGGCCCCCGCCCCCGCGTACGCGAGCAGGTCCGCGGTGCCACGAACGCCCGACTCGGCGATCCGGATCACGTTGGACGGCAGGCCGGGTGCGATCCGCGCGAAGCAGTCGCGATCGACCTCGAGCGTCTTGAGATCGCGTGCGTTGACGCCGATTACGCGGGCGCCGGCCTGCAGTGCGCGGTCGGCCTCCTCTTCGGTGTGAACCTCGACGAGTGCGGTCATGCCGAGCGATTCCGCGCGATCGATCATCGACACCAGCGCCGACTGCTCCAACGCCGCGACGATCAGCAGCAGCATGTCCGCGCCGTGCGCACGGGCCTCGTGAATCTGGTACGGACCGATGATGAAGTCCTTGCGCAACACGGGAATCGTCACCACTGCGCGGACCGCGTCGAGATCGTCGAGCGAGCCGTGGAACCGGCGCTCTTCGGTCAGGACGCTGATGACGCGGGCTCCACCGTCCTGGTAGGCGCGGGCCAACTTCGCTGGATCGGAAATGGTGGCGAGGGAGCCTCGCGACGGGCTGGCACGCTTGACCTCGGCGATGACGCCGATGCCGTCCGCGCGCAGTGCTGCCAGCACGTCCAACGCCGGGCGGGCGTCCTTGGCCTTCTTCTTGATGTCGATCAAGCTGACGAGGGCCTCGCGAGCGGCTACGTCGGCTCGAACTCCCTCGATGATGGAGTCGAGCACGGTCCCCGAACTCATCAGCCGTCGCTTCCCTTCGTGCCTTCTGGAAGTCCCCAGATCTCTTTCACGAAGGGTAGTCGCCAGCGCCGCACGGGCTGTCACCGCCCCTCGTTGTCAGAACTCGTCGGGTCGCGACCCTCGTCGAGCGCGTCCCAGATCATTCGTTCGGACATTCCGTCATCGGGGTTTTTCCGCCGTGCTGCCTCGCGCTTCGCCGCGGGAGCCAGGTACTTCCCAGCGTTCCTGCCACCGGCCGATCCGCCTGACGCCGCCGATCGCACCAGCAGGACGGCGCCTGCAAGGGCGCACACGGCGGCCACCAGCGTCAGCACCGCACCCCAGTGGTGGCGCTGTGCGCCTCTGAGGGCGGTGATCGGGATCTGTGCCAGGTCGGCGGCGGGCACCGCGATGTCGCGGATGACCCAGAACCCGATTCCGACATAACCCATCCCGACCGTCGCCGCGGCGACGAGGACGCCGACGAGTCGCAGCACCCACCCGCGCACGGCAAGGGCCGCCACGGCGGCGGCCAGCACGACCAATGCCAGCGGCACCAGCGCCGTCGCCCAGGACGCACCGTCCAACGTCGTCGACTTCGGCTGGCCGAGGCCGTCCGATGAGGTGACGTCGACCCAGGGCATCCGGGATGCCACCCACAGCGCCAGTGCGGAGAGGACGAGCAGCAGCTGAGCGACGCGGGTCATGGTTCCGTCAGCGTTTCCGCCGCGGCGATCGCGTTGAGCACGGCCTTCGCCTTGTTCGACGCCTCGTCGTACTCGTACGGGCCGTTCGAGTCGGCGACGACACCCCCGCCTGCCTGCACGTACGCCGTGCCGGCGCGCATCAGTGCGGTCCGGATGGCGATGGCGAAGTCGGCGTTGCCCGCGAAGTCGAGGTAGCCAAGGACGCCGCCGTACAGACCGCGACGCGTCTTCTCCACCTCCTCGATGAGCTCCATCGCCCGTACCTTCGGCGCACCGGAGAGCGTCCCGGCGGGAAAACACGCCGTCACGGCGTCGAGTGCGGTCTTGCCTTCGGCGAGCTGACCCGTCACCGTCGACACCAGGTGCATGACGTGGCTGTAGCGCTCGATGTGGCTGTAGTCCTCGACCCGCACCGTGCCGGGGACGCAGACCCGCCCGAGATCGTTGCGGCCGAGGTCGACCAGCATCAGGTGCTCGGCGCGCTCCTTCTCGTCGGACAGCAGCTCCTTCTCGAGCAGCACGTCCTCCTCCTCGGTGGCGCCACGCCAGCGCGTACCCGCGATCGGGTGGGTCGTCGCCTTGCCGTCGGTGACCGTGACGAGCGCTTCTGGGCTGGAGCCGACGATCGAAAAGTCGAGTTCGCCAGCATCATTGGGGACGTTCAGGAGATACATGTAGGGGCTCGGGTTGGTCACCCTCAACATCCGGTACACGTCGATCGGGTCGGCGGGCGTGTCCATCTCGAAGCGCTGGGACGGCACCACCTGGAACGCCTCCCCCGCCTCGATGTCCCCGACGAGCTTCTCCACGATCGCGGTGTACTCCTCGACCGTGCGCTGGGAGCGGTGCTCGGGCGCGGGCCTGCCGAACGTCGCGACCGCGGACGGCAGCGGCTCGCCAAGGGCCGCCGTCATCACCTCGAGGCGTGCCAGCGCATCGTCGTAGGCCTGGTCCACCCGCTCGTCGGTGCCGTTCCAATTCACGGCATTGGCGATCAGGGTGATGGTGCCCTCGTGGTGGTCGACGGCGGCGATGTCGGTGGCCAGCAGCAGCAGCATGTCGGGTAGTCGTAGGTCGTCGATGACGAGCTGCGGCAGGCGTTCCAGCCTGCGGACCATGTCGTAGGCGAAGAACCCGACGAGTCCGCTGCTCAGCGGCGGCAGTCCGGGCAACGTCGCGGTGGCGAGGACGTCCAGTGTGGTGCGCAGCGCCTCCAGCGGGTCGCCGCCGCTCGGCGCGCCCTGCGGTGTCACGCCAAGCCACACCGCCGCATCGTCACGCACCGTCAGCGCGGAGGGGGCGCCCGCTCCGATGAACGACCACCGCGACCACGACCGTCCGTTCTCCGCGGACTCCAGCAGGAACGTCCCAGGACGGTTGGCGGCGAGCTTGCGGTATGCCGACAGCGGCGTCTCGCTGTCCGCGAGAACCTTTCGCGTCACGGGAACCACGCGGTGCTCGGCGGCCAGCGCCCGGAAGTCCTCGCGCGAGGTGGTGGTGGCGAGGTTGGCGGTAGCGTGCACGCGACAATCCTCCCAGACGACTCGGAGGCCGCGGCTGTAGCGTGACCTTCATGAAACGTGGTGACCCTTCATGAAACGTGGTGACAAGGTTGCCGAGTTCGAACTGCCCGATCAGACCGGCACCATTCGTAGCCTCACCAGCCTGCTCGCCGGCGGTCCCATCGTGCTGTTCTTCTATCCGGCGGCCATGACTCCGGGTTGCACCAAGGAGGCCTGCCACTTCCGTGACCTCGCGTCGGAGTTCGCGTCGGTGGGGGCCAATCGCGTCGGCATCTCGACCGACGCCGTCGACAAGCAGGCCAAGTTTGCCGAGATGCAGAAGTTCGACTACCCGCTGCTGTCGGACGTCGACGGCACCGTTGCGACGCAGTTCGGCGTCAAGCGCGGGCTGCTCGGCAAGCTGATGCCCGTCAAGCGGACCACGTTCGTGATCGACACCGACCGGACCGTGCTCGACGTGATCGCCAGCGAGCTCAGCATGGACAGCCACGCCGACAGGGCGCTCGAGGTGCTGCGCGCCAAGTGAAGCCCGTTCTGCAACTTGACGATGTGACGTTTCGCCGTGACGGCAAGCAGATCATCGACGGCATCTCGCTGACCGTCAACGAAGGTGAGCACTGGGCACTGCTGGGCCCCAACGGGGCGGGCAAGAGCACGCTGCTCGGTTTCTGCGGCGCCGTCACCTTCCCCAGTTCGGGCACCGTGCGCGTGCTCGGCGAGCAGATGGGCCGCACCGACCTCGCCGCACTGCGCCGCTCGATCGGCCACGTCAACCCACGCCACCGCCTGCAGTATCCGCGGACCGTGCGTGAGGTGGTCGAAACGGGGATCACCGGCACCAACGACCTGCCGCTGCGCTGGCAGCCCAGCGCGGACGAGATCGCCAGGGCCGACGCGATGATCGAGACGGTCGGACTGACCCGTATCGCCGACAGCGTCTGGCCGACGCTCTCGCAGGGCGAGCGGGGACGAACTCTGATTGCGCGGGCGCTGATCTCGGGTCCGCGACTGCTGCTTCTCGACGAGCCGTCGACGGGTCTCGACGTGGCCGCGCGCGAGCAACTGCTCGAGACGATCGACTCACTGGGCGAGGCGCACCCCGACGTCGCCTCGATCCTCGTCACCCATCACCTCGAGGAACTGCCGAGTACGACGACGCACGCGCTGCTGATCGCCGAGGGACGCACGGTGGCGAGTGGTAGCGCCCTGGAGACCGTCACGACCGAGAACGTCACGGCGGCGTTCTCGCACCCCGTTCAGGTCGGCTACCACGACGGGCGCTGGACGGCGCGGGCCAAGGCCACCCGGATGGACGTCTGATCGATCCCTTCAGTTCTCGGGCGCCAGGATCTCGTCGGCGTCGAAGCACGTGTGATCCCCGGTGTGGCAGGCGGCACCGACCTGGTCCACCTCGAGCAGGACCGTATCGCCATCACAGTCGAGCCGCACCGAGTGCACGTACTGCGTGTGGCCGGACGTCTCGCCCTTGACCCACTGCTCGCCGCGCGAGCGCGAGTAGTAGGTGGCCTTGCGGGTCGCCAGCGTGTGGGCGAGCGCTTCGTCGTTCATCCAGGCCACCATGAGCACCTGACCGGTTCCCCGCTCCTGCGCGACGGCGGCGAAAAGACCGTTCGCGTCGCGCTTGAGTCGGGTCGCGATCGATTCGTCGAGCTGTGCGCTCATCGCACCACGATCCCTTCCTCGGCCATGGCCGCCTTCACCTGACCGATGGTGAGTTCCTTGAAGTGAAAGATGGTGGCGGCCAACACGGCATCCGCTCCGGCCTTCACGGCGGGCGCGAAGTGGTCCACACTGCCCGCGCCGCCGCTCGCGATCACCGGAACGGACACGGCCTCCCGCACGGCGCGCAGCATCGCGAGATCGAAGCCGGCCTTGGTGCCGTCGGCGTCCATCGAGTTGAGCAGGATCTCGCCGACGCCGAGTTCGGCTCCGCGCCGCGCCCACTCCACGGCGTCGATTCCCGTACCCCGCCTACCGCCGTGCGTGGTGACCTCCCAGCCCGACGGCGTCGGCTCGGATCCCGGGGGCACGGTGCGGGCGTCCACGGAGAGCACGATGCACTGCGAGCCGAACTGCCGTGACAGTTCGGCGAGAAGGTCGGGGCGTGCGATGGCCGCGGTATTGACGGACACCTTGTCGGCGCCGGCCCTGAGCAGCGTGTCGACGTCGGCGACCGACCGCACCCCACCGCCCACCGTGAGCGGGATGAACACCTGCTCGGCCGTGCGGCGCACGACCTCGAGCATCGTCGAGCGGCCCGATGACGACGCCGTCACGTCGAGGAACGTCAGCTCGTCGGCTCCCTCGGCGTCATACACCGCGGCCAGCTCGACGGGATCGCCTGCATCCCTGAGGTTCTCGAAGTTGACCCCCTTGACCACCCGGCCGTCGTCGACGTCGAGGCACGGGATCACGCGGACTGCGACATCCATGGTCAGTAGTCCCCCGGTGAACCGACCGCCGCGACGATCTCCAAGATCTGCGCGTGCACGCTGGGCTCGCCGGCCAACGCCGAGCACGACGTCGGCGTCCAGTCCTCGCCCGCGAGGTCGGTCACGATACCGCCTGCCGCGCGGACGAGTGCCACACCGGCGGCGTGGTCCCACACGTGGTGGCCGAAGCTGATGGCACCGCCCAGCACCCCCGCACCTGTGTAGGCGAGATCGATTCCGGTCGAACCGTGCATCCTCAGCCGCGAGCACCTGCGGCTCAACTGTTCGAGGACGGCCATCCGAAACCGGCCGGGGTACCTGCCGCGCGAGTCGACGTTGAAGGTCCCGATGCCCACGATCGAGTCGCTCAGCTCGGCAGGCTTCAGCTCGGGCTGGACGATTCCGTTGGCGTACAGCGGCCCTCCCTCGATCGCCGTGTACCGGACGTCGGTGAACGGCAGCCAGGTGAGGCCGGCGATGGGCACGCCGTCGCGCAGCAGACCGAGCAGAATCGCCGCGGTCGGTAGTCCCGCCGCGTAGTTGAAGGTGCCGTCGATGGGATCGAGGATCCACACCAGGTGCGAATCGACTGGGGCACCCCCGAACTCCTCGCCGTGCACGCCGATGCCGGTGGACTCCTCCAATGCCCGCACCACCTGGCGTTCGATCGCGAGATCGACCTCGGTGGCGAAGTCGTTGCCCTTCTTGGCAACCGCCGACTGCGCGCGATGGCCGGCGACGAACGGCTTGGCGGCGAGGTCGAGGATCGCCGCGGCCTCGGCGACGAGCCCCTCGAGATCGGCGTCGTCCAGAGCCATCCGTTCTACCGACTCACCGCAGCGAGGGCTTCGGGAAGCGTGAAACGTCCTGCGTACAGCGCCTTCCCGACGATCGCGCCCTCGACCCCGACGCCGGTCAGGGTCGCGATGGCACGCAGGTCGTCGAGGCTCGACACACCGCCGGAGGCGATGACGGGTGCGCCGGTGCGGTCGGCGACACCCGCGAGCAGCTCCAGGTTCGGGCCGTTGAGGGTGCCGTCCTTGGTGACGTCGGTGACGACGAACCGCGAGCAGCCCTCGGCATCGAGACGTTCGAGCACCGGCCACAGATCCCCGCCGTCGGTCTCCCAACCGCGGCCACGCAGCCGGTACTGCCCGCCCTCGAGCTTGACGTCGAGGCCGACCGCGACCTTGTCCCCGTGCTCGCCGATCACCCGCGCGCACCACTGCGGATTCTCCAGGGCCGCCGTGCCGAGGTTGACCCTGGCGCAACCCGCGTCGAGCGCCGCCGTCAACGACTCGTCGTCGCGGATGCCGCCGGACAGTTCGACGGCGACGTCGAGCTTGCCGATGACCTCGGCGAGCAGCTCGCGGTTGGACCCGCGGCCGAACGCCGCGTCGAGATCGACGAGATGGATCCACTCGGCCCCGTCGGTCTGCCACCCCATCGCGGCGTCGAGCGCGGAGCCGTAATCGGTCTCGCTTCCCGCCACGCCCTGCACGAGGCGCACCGCCTTGCCGCCGACCACGTCGACGGCAGGTAGAAGTATCAGTGGAACAACGTCACTCACGATGAGAGCCCCTCGACCCAATTGGCGAGCAGCGTCGCGCCTGCGTCGCCACTCTTCTCCGGATGAAACTGTGTGGCGCACAGCGCGCCGTCCTCCACCGCCGCCAGGAACGGCACGTGGTGCGTCGCCCACGTGAGCTTCGCGTCCTGGTCGCCCTCCCACTGCTGCGCGGCGTAGGAGTGCACGAAGTAGAAGCGGGTGTCGGCGTCCAGACCCTTGAACAGCACGCTGCCCGGGGCGGCGTCGACCACGTTCCAGCCCATGTGCGGGATCACCGGCGCCTCCAGCCGCACGACGGATCCGGGCCACTGCCCGCATCCGACGCTCTCGACGCCGAATTCCACGCCGCGGCTGAACAGGATCTGCATGCCGACGCAGATGCCGAGCACCGGATGGCCCTTGGCCAGACGGTCGGCGACGATCTTGTCGCCCGCCACCTCGCGCAGACCCGTCATGCACGCCTCGTACGCGCCGACGCCGGGGACCACCAGGCCGTCTGCAGCGGCCGCGGCGGCGGGATCCGACGTCACCTCCACCTGTGCGCCCACCCGCTCCAGAGCGCGTTGAGCCGAGCGTAGGTTGCCCGAGCCGTAATCCAGGACAACGACTTTCGTCGTCACAAACTGCCCTTCGTCGACGGCACGCCTGACACGCGGGGATCGGGCTCGACGGCCTGGCGTAGCGCGCGGGCCACCGCCTTGTACTGGGCCTCGGTGATGTGGTGCGGGTCGCGGCCGTAGAGCGTCCGCACGTGCAGCGCAATCCTGGCGTTCATCGCCAGCGATTCGAAGACGTGGCGGTTGATCACCGTGTGGTACGGCACCGAGCTGCCGGCAATCGTGCTGTGCAACATGTGATCCGGCTCGCCGGTGTGCACGCAGTACGGCCTGCCGGACACGTCGACTGATGCGTGGGCCAGGGTCTCGTCCATCGGGATGAACGCATCACCGAACCGGCGGATGCCCCGCTTGTCGCCGAGCGCCTCGCCGAGGGCCTGACCCAACACGATCGCGGTGTCCTCGACCGTGTGGTGCGCCTCGATGTCGACGTCACCCTTGGCCTGGACGGTCAGGTCGAAGCTGGCGTGGCTGCCGAGCGAGTTCAGCATGTGATCGTAGAACGGGACACCGGTGCTGATGTCGGTCAGTCCGGTGCCGTCGAGGTCGATCTCGACGACGATGTCCGATTCCTTGGTCTTGCGTTCGACTCTCGCGCGGCGGTTGGCCAGGATGGTCATGATCAAGCTCCTACTGGACTGCTGTTGTCGGCTGAGGCGAGTTCGGCCTTGGCCACGCGGGCGCTCGTGTCGAGGAGCACGTCGTTCTCGTCGGCCAGACCGGTGGTGGCGCGCAGGTAGCCGGGGATGCCGACGTCTCTGATCAGCACGCCCTCGTCGAGGTAGCGCTGCCACGCCCGCGGGGCGTCGGCGAATTCCCCGAAGAGGATGAAGTTGGCGTCGCTGGGGATCACGCGGAAGCCCATGTTGGCCAAGGCTTCCGATACGCGGTTGCGTTCGGCGATCAGCCGGGCGACGCTGCCGAGGGTGTCGTCGGCGTGCCGCAGTGCCGCCCTGGCCGCCGCCTGCGTGAGCACGGAGAGGTGATAGGGCAGCCGCACCAGCAGCAGCGCGTCGACCACCGCGGGATCGGCCGCCAGATACCCGAGTCTGCCGCCTGCGAAGGCGAACGCCTTGCTCATCGTGTAACTGACGACGAGCTTCGTCGGGTACTCCGAAAGGAGCTGCGCCGCACTGGGTTGCGAGGAGAACTCGCCGTAGGCTTCGTCGACGATCACGATGCCGGGCGCCACGTCCAACAGTCGGCGCAGGTCGGTGAGGGCGACGCTCTGACCCGTCGGGTTGTTCGGGCTGGTGACGAACACGACGTCGGGCCGGCGCTCGGTGATCGCCGCCACCGCGACGTCCACGTCCAGTGCGAAGTCGTCGGAGCGCCGTGCCTCGAGCCAGTCGGTCTGGGTGCCGTCGGAGATGATCGGGTGCATCGAGTAGGAAGGCACGAACCCGAGGGCGCTACGGCCGGGACCGCCGAACGCCTGCAGCAGCTGCTGCAGGATCTCGTTGGATCCGTTTGCCGCCCAGACGTTCTCGGCGGTCAGTTCCACACCGGTC
>JAOPUT010000101.1 GCA_025963385.1 Mycobacterium sp. | reverse complement strand
AACGACCGCAACCTGCAGACCGCCGAGATCTACGCCAGCCACGAGGCGCTGGTGCTCGACTACGAGCGGGCGATGCTGCGGCTGTCCGAGAAGGACACGGCCGACGGTCCCGTTCCAGCGCTCTACGACCTGTCGGCGCACTACGTCTGGATCGGGGACCGCACCCGCCAGCTCGACGGCGCCCACGTCGCGTTCGCCGAGGTGATCTCGAACCCGATCGGCGTGAAGATCGGCCCGAACATGACGCCGGAACTGGCCGTCGAGTACGTCGAGCGGCTCGATCCGCACAACGAGGCAGGCCGCCTGACGCTGGTCAGCAGGCTCGGCAACGGCAAGGTGCGTGACCTGCTCCCGCCCATCATCGAGAAGGTGCAGGCCACCGGCCATCAGGTGATCTGGCAGTGCGACCCGATGCACGGCAACACCCACGAGTCGTCGACCGGCTACAAGACGCGCCACTTCGACCGCATCGTCGACGAGGTGCAGGGCTTCTTCGAGGTGCACCGCGGCCTCGGCACCCACCCGGGTGGCATCCACGTCGAGATCACCGGCGAGAACGTGACGGAGTGTCTCGGTGGGGCGCAAGACATATCGGATGCCGACCTCGCCGGTCGCTACGAGACGGCGTGCGATCCGCGGCTGAACACCCAGCAGTCGCTCGAGTTGGCGTTCCTGGTCGCGGAGATGCTGCGGGACTAGGTCTTAGATCAAGCCGGGCAGATTGCTGCCGAGTGTCCACGCGCCCGCGGCGACCAGCCCGGTGAGCGTGAGGATGCCGATGGTCCAGAACAACGTGACGCGTCGGCCCCGTTGCCTGGCCCATTCCAGGTCGTCGATGTCGATCCCTGCGAACTGACTTGGCGCAGAAGCACTTACGGAGCGTTCCCAGTCATCGGGTCCGCGTGTCATCTCTCTGGTGTGCTGCCGCGGCGGTGGTGGGGGAGCGGCGGTCGTCTGGGTGGTGTGGTCGTGCTGCTGCATCCGGCTGTGGAACTGCTCCGACGCGATGTGCTGGGCGGAGTTGTGCGGGGCAGGGACCCGAAACGGCGGCAGGGCAAGTTCCTCGACGACCGCGTGCAGTTCGGCGAGCATCGCCGCGGCGTCGGCGTATCTGTCGTCCGGGTTGCGCCTCGTCGCGCGCAACACCAGACCGTCGAACTGCGGCGGCACCCCCGCGATCGCGGCGCTCGGCGGCGGCACGTCGTTGTCCATCCGCTGATAGGCGACCGTCAGGGCGTTGTCACCGGTGAACGGTGTGGTGCCGGTGAGCAATTCGTAGGCGAGGATGCCGACGCCGTACACGTCGCTCGCCGGGCTCGCGTCGCCGGTACCGACCTGTTCGGGGGACAGGTAGGCCGCAGTGCCGAGGATCACACTCGTCGAGGTGATCTTCGCCTCCGCGACCGCGCGGACCAGACCGAAGTCCGCGATCTTGACCTCGCCGTCGTCGGAGATCAACACGTTTTCGGGTTTGATGTCGCGGTGCACCAGCCCCGCCCGGTGGGCGGCGGCCAGACCACCGAGGATCGGCGTCAGTACGGCGGCCACCGCATGCGGTGGCATGGGACCGCGTTCCCGGAGCAGCTCGCGCAGCGTTCCGCCCTCGATGAGCTCCATGACCAGGTACGGAAGACCGGCTCCGTGCTCGCCGAGGCCCTGGTCGTACACGGCGACGAGGCCGGGATCCTTGAGCCTGGCGACCGCACGGGCCTCTCGCTGGAAGCGGTCGAGGAACTGCTGATCACCCGCGTACCGGGAATCCATCACCTTGCACGCCACCGGTCGGTCCAGCCGGAGGTCGAGTCCGCGGTACACCGAGGACATGCCGCCGGTGGCGATGATGGCGTCCAGCCGGTAGCGACCGTCCACAACGATGCCGACGAGCGGGTCCGATCGCTGGCTGGTATCCACGCGTGCATCTTAGACTCGGTCCGGTGAGCAACATTCCGGCTGCCGATGACGTTCTGGACCCCGACGAAGCCGTCTACGACCTGCCCACCGTGGCGTCCATCCTCGGCATACCGGTGACCAGAGTGCACCAGCACCTGCGGCAGAAGCACCTGATCGGCGTGCGACGCGACGGAGTTCTGGTGGTGCCGAAGATCTTCTTCGACGCCCATGGGCACGTCGTCAAGAGCCTGTCGGGCCTGTTGGTGGTGCTGCACGACGGTGGCTACGGCGAGACCGAGATCGTGCGGTGGCTCTTCACCCCCGACGAGTCGCTGACCATCAGCCGCGACGGCTCGGGAGATGCGCAGGCCAACGCCAGGCCGGTGGACGCACTGCATTCACACCAGGCGCGCGAGGTGGTGCGTCGCGCGCAGGCGATGGCCTACTGAGCGCTCGGCGCCGTCGCCGATGCGTCCTCGGCATGCTCAGGAGACTTCATCAGCGAGTACCAGGCGGCCACGGCGCACGCCGTCGCCAGCCCGACGTGCAGCCACGAGTACATGCCGTGTGAGCCATCGGGTTTGAAGATCACCATGATCCAGGTGGAGAAGCCGGCGATCACGGCGATCGCCTGTCTGCTCTGTGCCAGCGCCGACAGCACGGCCAATGGCCACGTGTAGTACCACGGGAGTGCCGCGGGAACGAACAGCACCACGACGAGCATCGCCAGTGCGATCCCCGTCAGTGCCTCGCGATCGTCGTGCCGGAACCGCCACCACAGCAGGGGAAGTGAGATGGCGATGATGGCGACGCCCGCGATCCGTGTGACTTCAAGCACGGCGTAGAAGTTGACGGGGAAGACGAGGCCACCGACCGCGTTGGTGAGGTTCGCGATGGCGGTGGGCACCGTCAGCCAGTTGATGATCTTGACCGAACCCGCAAGGGCCGTGAGCCAGCCGAGTCCGACACCCGCGAGCCACGACACCACCGCGAACACCACCACGAAGATCAGTGCCGAGCCCGCCGTGGCGACCCCGAACGCGCGCACCGTGCCGAGGCCGCGTCTGTCCCTCAGGCGGTGCATCCACATCCACACCATGAAGGGCAGCGCGATACCCGCCGTCGCCTTGACCGCGACGGCGATCGCGATGAGCCCGACTCCCCAGACGGGTCGGTTCTGCAGCGTCAGCGCGATGGCGGCCATCATCAGGCCGACCATCAGCATCTCGTTGTGGACCCCGCCCATCAGGTGAATGATCACCAACGGATTGAGCACGCAGATCCACAGTGCGGCAGGCCCGTTGGCTCCGACGTGGCGGGCGATCCGCGGGGCCGCCCAGATCAGCATCACCAGCCCGGGCAACATGCACAGGCGGAGCAGCATGGTGCCCTCGATGACGTGGTCGCCGACGATCAGCGTGACGAACTTGGCGACGAGGATGAACACGGGCCCGTACGGTGCGGTGGTGGTGGTCCAGATCGGACTCACGTTGTCCAGCAGCGAGTTGGGGTTCTCGATGGGACCGACCACGTACGGGTCGAACCCGTCGCGCAGCAGCGCGCCCTGCGCCAGGTAGGAGTAGGTGTCGCGGCTGAACACCGGCACGCTCAGAAGCAGTGGCGCGAGCCAGAATCCGGTGGTCGCCAACATCGTGTACTTGGTGGCGGTGCGATCGACCACACGACGACCCAGCCAGAGCCACGCGACCAGCATGGCGGCGACGCCGCACCACAGCAGCACCGACGAGACCACCAGCCCGTGCCCGAACCGCAACCACGACAGTTGCAGCGACTCGAGCACGGGGTCGTGCAACCGGGTGCTGCCTGCACCGAGACCGCCGAGGGTGATCAGTGCGGCACCGGCGCAACCCAGGAGAGCGGGCCGTGCATCGGGGGACGCGGCGAAGGAGGTCAGCCGCGAGACGTGCTGGCCGAGGCCGGTTCTCGCGTGACGCTCGGCGGTCGGGGCGGGAGTGGGAGTCGTCATTCGGCTCAGGCGGACCGGTTCGACGCCAATCGGGCGAGTTCGGCCAGACCGACCTTGGCGTTGACGTCGATGGGCGCCGCCTCGAGCAGGGCAAGCGCCTGCCTGTTGAGCAGCTCGATACGGCTCTCGACGGCGGCCAGTGCTCCCACCGATTCGATCACCAGGCACAGTTCACGCACCTGCCCGTCGGACAGGTCGTTGCCGATCGACGTGCGCAACAGCTTGGCCGCCAAGGCATCTGACTTGTCGGCCCGCTGGATGGCCTCGGCCAGCAGCACGGTCCGCTTGCCCGATCTCAGATCGTCACCCGAGGGCTTGCCGGTGACGGCCGGGTCACCGAAGACGCCGAGGACGTCGTCGCGCAGCTGGAACGCGACCCCGAGGTCGGTGCCCGCCTCGTGGAAGATGGCCTGCACGTCGGGCCGGTCGGCCGCCGCCGCCGCGCCGAGTTGAAGCGGCCGCGACACCGTGTACGAGGCGGTCTTGTAGGTGTTGACGTTCATGGCAGATGCGACGGTCTCGGCGCCGCTGGCCTCGGCGACGATGTCGAGGAACTGGCCGCCGAGCACCTCGGTCCGAATGTCGGCCCACACCTTCTGGACACGGCGATGGGCATCGGGCGGCAGGTCCGCGGAGGTCACGATGTCGTCGGCCCAGACCAGCGAGAGGTCGCCTGCCAGGATCGCCGCCGACACGCCGAACTGTTCGGACGACCCGTGCCAGTTCCGCTCGCGGTGCCGGTCGGCGAACTGTCGGTGGACGGTCGGCAGCCCCCGGCGGGTTTCGGAGGCGTCGATGATGTCGTCGTGCACCAGGGCGCAGGCGTGCAGCAGTTCGAGGGCGGAGAAGAGAAGGAGGACGTCGGCGTCGGCGGAGCGACCGGCGGGCGCGACCGCGCGCCAACCCCAGTAGGCGAACAGCGGGCGCAGTCGCTTGCCGCCACGGAGGACGAACTCCTCGAGCGCGGCGGTCATCTCCGCGTAGTCATCGCCGATGTAGGCGGCGTCACGCCGACGAGTGCGCAGATAATCCCGCAGTTGTTCGGTGACGGCGCCCACCAGCTCCATGGCCGACGGTGCCGCGGCAGCATCCACGCTCAGCACGCGCCCCTTTCACTACCCCAGAGTGCTCTCAGACTAGAGCGTCCCGGCTGGTATGTGACAAGTCAGGGCGCGATGGGTGTCAGCGTGGCTCGTGCGGGTTTGCCAATACGGGGCTGCGATCGCGGCTCGCCCACGCGACGCCCCCGATGATCCCGGCCACCAGGAAGGCGGCGATGCCCAGCCAGATGGCCGCACCCGTGAACGATCGCGCGCTGGGGTCGGTGTAGCGGGCCTGGGCGCTCATCGTGCTCACCACGCCCGGCTTGAGCGTCCACTGGACGACGTCGGAGGACACCTGGTCGCCGTTCGTCGACGTGACGTCACCGGGGAACGCGACGTTGAGCGACACGTCGGCCTCGGGGTCGTTGACGGTGGTGAGGTCCGCGCGCCCCTCGAGGATCACCAGGTCGCCAGCGCGGCGCAGGGAGATGTCGACGCCTGCAGCGTCGCGGTTCATGTTCGCGAGCTGCGGCAGTTCGGCGAACGTGAGGTCGGAGAACACCGCCTGGGATCCGACGTAGTCGTCGCGCTCGTAGGACGAGACCGACACCTTGTTGCTGAACGGCAGGCTGTTGAGCAGCTGGGGGCCCTTGTCGTCGGCGTTCTTGGGCTTCGCCGCCGCGATGATCTGGCCGGAGACCCGGTCGTCGGGTGAGACGGTGATCGAGGCCCGCACGCGCACGCAGCCGGCGACCATGGGTGCGATCAGCACCAGCAAAAGCAGGGCGAGCAGGCGCTTGCGGCGGTGTGGCACCCCGATATGGTGCCAGACCCACACGTTCACAGCGGCAATTCCCGGCCGAGGATGGCGAACGGCCGAGGGTCTCCCGCGAAGTGGTAGCCCCGGATGACGTCGGTGAACCCCAGGCGCCGGTACAGCCGCCAGGCGCGGTTGGCCTCCTCGTTGATCTCGGGCGTCGAGAGCAGGACGTGTGGTTCGGCACGTCCGGACAACAGCCGCCGGGTCAGCGCCTCGCCAAGCCCACGACCCTGTGCCCGGGGATGGATGTGCAGCTCGGTCAGCTCGAAGTAGCTGGTCATCAGCTCCGCGATGCGCGACTTCCCCACGCCACCCCGCTCGAGACCCTGCACCACCTGCTGTTGCCACCACTGATCCGGTGCGCCGCAATACCCGTAGGCGACGCCGAGCATCGGAGCCCCGCTCAACGTCGGTCCTTCGTCGTCATCGGCGGATCGCTCGGGCGCCTCGACGGCGGCCACGGCCGTCCAGCCCTTTCTGCGGGTGTGCTCGAGCCACATCGAGGCGCGTTGATCCTCGGTGCCCCGTGGATATCGCATCGCATCGACGTAGATGCCGAGTGC
>JAOPUT010000097.1 GCA_025963385.1 Mycobacterium sp. | reverse complement strand
GGGTCGGGGTCGGGTCGCGGTGCCAGGTTCACCGCGGTGCGTAGCTGGGTGACCGAGGCGGAGGCGGCCAGCTGGGCGTAGTGCGCATCGGAGCCGTCGGCGGCCTTCTTGGCGATCACCCCGACCTGATCCAGCGAGAGCCGGCCGTCGCGCATCCCGGCCGCGCACCGCGGGAACCGGGCCAGCCGGTGGGCGATGGTGGCGATGGTCTCGGCGTTGGCCGGGGACACACCGGTCATCCACGCGACCAACGCTGGGATCGACCGGGCCCCGGTGATACCGCCCAGGTCGTCGTGGTCGATCTCGGCGACGATGTCGACGATGCGGGCGTCGATCGCGTTGCGCTGCCCGACCAGCTCGGCCATCTGCTCCACCAACACCTCGAGCCGATCAGCAGGGATCACCTCATCGGTGAAAGATGCTGCCGCCGAAGACATACCACCATCAAAGCAGAGGGCACCGACAAAACTCGGACTCGTCCACATATGCCGTCCCACGCCACCGAACGGGCTCTCATCTTCCATGTCCATGGCCAAGGAGCCTGATCGCGAGTAAGTTACGAGGGCAGCAGCCCACAACTCAATACGCTGTCGACGCGCAGCGGGAGATCCCCGAGTAATCGGGGTGCCGTAGGAGCAACATCCTCCCCAGGAATCTCTCAGGCCCAATACCGCAGCGCCGAGGCAACTCTGGAGAAAGTGCCGGTTACGCCGGCGGCACTTACCGAAGGTGAATGGCACGCCAGTGGCGCCGCCCAAACTCTCAGGTCTCAGGACAGAGCGGGGAGGTGACTCGTCCCGTCATCCGCCGACTAAGAGGTTCGCCATGTCCGTTCACGTGTTCAGCCCGCCATCATGACCATCAGCGTGTTCGATCTGTTCTCGATCGGCATCGGGCCGTCGAGTTCTCATACCGTCGGCCCGATGCGTGCCGCCGCGCGCTTCGTCGACGAGGTCAGCGAACGGGGCCGACTCGGCGCGACGGCCAACGTACGGGTGGACCTGTTCGGCTCACTCGCCGCCACCGGCGCGGGCCACGGCACCATGGCCGCGGTCCTTCTTGGGCTGGAGGGATTTCACCCCGAGACCATCGACACCGACGAGATGGAGGCCCGGCTGCACGCGATGCGGGAGCAGGGGCGCATCCTCTTCGGCGGCAGCCAGCCCATCCCGCTCACCGAGGATGCAATCGTGCTGCGCCCGTTGACCGTTCGCAAGCGACATGCGAACGCGATGACGCTCACCGCGCTCGATGAGCACGACACCCCACTCCACTCCCAGACCTACTTCTCGGTGGGCGGCGGATTCATAGTCACCGCGGACGACGACGATGCCGGCGGCCCCGTCTCGGTCGACGCACCGCTGGCGTTCGCGAGCTCGGAGGAATTGTTGCGGCTCGCCGCAGAGCACGACCTCCCAGTCAGCCAGATCATGCTGGCCAACGAATGCGCGCTGCGGCCCGAAACCGAGGTTCGCGCCGGGCTTCTGCACATCTACGACGTCATGGTGCAGTGTCAGAGCAAGGGTGTCGAGCGCACCGGGTACCTACCGGGGACGCTTCAGGTGCGCAGGCGCGCACACGACTGGCACGAGCGCCTCGTCGCTGACGATCCCGACCGTGACATCGCCTTCGCCGAAGACTGGGTCAACCTCGTCGCACTGGCGGTCAACGAGGAGAACGCCTCCGGAGGGCGCGTCGTCACGGCTCCCACCAACGGCGCGGCGGGCATCATCCCCGCGGTGCTCCACTACGCGCTGCACTACACGCAGCCCGGCAGGCAGGACCCCGACGACGTCGTCGTGCGGTTCCTGCTCGTGGCGGGTGCGGTCGGGTCACTGTTCAAACAGCGCGCGTCCATCTCGGGCGCCGAGGTGGGCTGTCAGGGTGAAGTCGGTTCAGCAGCGGCGATGGCGGCCGCCGCACTGGCCGAGATCCTCGGCGGCACGCCGCAACAGGTCGAGAACGCCGCCGAGATCGCCATGGAGCATAGCCTCGGCCTCACGTGCGACC
Organism: Mycobacterium sp.; assembly: GCA_025963385.1. Taxonomy (GTDB): domain Bacteria; phylum Actinomycetota; class Actinomycetes; order Mycobacteriales; family Mycobacteriaceae; genus Mycobacterium. The sequence goes on along the minus strand of JAOPUT010000097.1, from coordinate 11,949 downwards.
CGATCGCGGGGCTGGTGCAGATCCCGTGCATCGAGCGCAACGCCATCTCCGCGGGCAAGGCCATCAACGCTGCGCGAATGGCGTTGCGCGGCGATGGAACTCATCGCGTCAGCCTCGATCAGGTGATCGAGACGATGCGCTCGACCGGGCTGGACATGAACTCCAAGTACAAGGAGACCTCGACCGGCGGACTCGCCACGCACGTCCCGGTGAGCCTGGTGGAGTGCTAAGGGGCGAGCCTCTCACCTGCCGTGCGCGGCGAAGAACTGAGCGCTCGCGAGCGACGCATTGGTCGCCGTCGTGGTCAATCCCGCATCGGGCAGCGCGAAGTTTCCAGTGGGCCAGGTGTGCCCGCCCGCATTGATCTGGATCAGCACCGCTGACGTGCCGCCCGCGCATCCGACCGCGGTGAAACGGTGTATCGAGGTGCCGTCACCCGCACTGGGCAGGTCGTCCTCGAGCGGTGCGCCCGCGCACCCGTCCAGATCGCGCCAACGCGCCGCCATCGCGGGCGCCGAGAGGATGTCGCTGGCTCCCCCGCGGCCTTGCATCGGGCCGCCGCCGAAGGGCACCACCGGGTCGGCGGTGCCGTGGAATTCGAGTACCGACACCGGACGGGAGGGTGCGCAGGGCACGCCCGAGCCGAGCGTTCCCGCCACCGGCGCGATGGCCGCGACGACGTCTGCGCGATCGCAGGCCAGTCGATTGGCCATGAAGGCGCCCGCCGACATTCCCGTGGCGAAGACCCGGCCCGGAGGGATGCCGTAGTCGCGGACGAGTCGGTCGATCAACGCGGTCAGAAAACCGACGTCGTCGATGCCCTCGCGGTCGGGTGCCGATGCGCCGCGCCCGTCGGCCCAGCTCTGTTCGATGCCGTCGGGGTAGGCCACGACGAAGCCGAGCGCGTCGGCGGCGGAGTCGTAGTTCGTGATGGCCTCCTGCGCGCGGCCCGTGGCGCCCGCGCCGTGCAGGTTGATCACCAGCCCGGCCGGATGATCGTTGCCCGCCGGGGCGTGGACCACGTAGGTGCGTTGCACGCCACCGAACGTCAGCGCTTGAGCCGAGGCGGTGGCGAACGACCATCCGAGGAGGGACACGACCGCGGTCACCACGACCGACGAGTGCACGAAGACCTTCACGGTCGGAGAGTATGCGCACAGAATCTGGACAGCGGGTGAACACCAGACCCCCAGCCGGTTCCCGTCACCGGAGACCTGCGACGATGCTCTCGACGCTCGTCGACCTGTTCACCCCGGGCCGAACGTGACCACGTTCTGGTCGAGGATCATCTGATCCGTGTGTTCACTCGGCTGGATGCCCGGCACGGTGACGAGAGGAATCCCGGTCCCCTCCGAGGCGTCGAAGTCGGCGGTGCTGGCGACCTGCCCGGTGATCGTGAACCGGCCGTAGAGGTAGGGCAGCCCCTGTGACGCCAACGGCGACGGGCCGTCCATCACGTGCAGATGTAGATGTGGCGCAACGGAATTGCCGCTGTTGCCGACGAGACCGATTACGTCGCCACGCTTGACCACGTCACCCAGCTTGATCCGCACACTGCCCGGTTGCATGTGGGCGTAGTTGACGTAGAACCCGTTCCCGATGTCGAGCACCACGAAGTTCCCGTCGGCCTCGTCGATGGGAATGCCGTCCGGATAGGTCCCAGGTGTCTGCTCCGGCAAGTCGTTTCGGGTGCCGACCACGGTGCCATCAGCGACCGCCAGCACGTCCTTGCCGAAGATCGGGTAGCTGGCCGGGTTCTTGGGGTCACCCGTGAAGATCCGATTCTGGGCGTCGGCCTGCTCGTAGTCGACTGCGTACCGCTGGGCGAGGAACGGTTCACCGTTGACCGGAAGCAGTGCGCGCGTGTGGCGGGCGGCGTCGCAGCAGCCGTCCGCGGCGAGATACCGCTCGCCGCGCAACGGAGCCGACAGCACCGGCAGGGTCCGGTCGTCCACCTTGGTGGCGGCGATCCGTTCGGTCACCTGGTCCTTGCCCGGCGGCATCGCCGCACTCGTCACCGACACGTCGTGCACGAGAGACTTCGGTGCAGCGTCGCCGTCGGTGATCACGTGGATGAAGACCGTCGCGGTCTGGCCCGGTTCCAGGTGATCAGCACCCTGGCGGCTGCCTGCGGGCTGGAGCCGGTCCCGCAGTTCGCTGGCGTCGAGATCGCCTATCACACGGCTGGTTTCGGCGTCCACGACCTTCACGTCGTTCACCGAGAGCCTGGCACCGGTGAAGTTGGTCACCGCCAACTCGTACACGAGGTGGGTCTTGCCGTCCGAGCCGGCGAACGGTACGGGGGCGAACGGCACGGAGCCCACCAACGGCGTGAGCACGTCCGCGGTCGGGGCGGTGGTCGGCACCGCGGTCGGCGTCGATCTGCTCGCCGTAGGCCCAGGCGACCCACACCCGGCGGCGACGGCAAGGATGCAGGCGCCTGCGATCGCGAGGAGGGTCGCGCGGGCGGTGTGCAGCTTCGCCATGTCGGTCCGTTCGGTCGATCGACGTCGGGTCACGTCGATCATCACACGGGCAGACGAATGTCGTTGAGCACCATGGACCGTTTCCGCGACGTCTGCAGAAAGGTCGGTCCGAGCGACGAATCGCGGCCGAGGCGCGGAAATCACGGAGGAGACGGGACTCCGCAGGCCAGAATGAGCGAATGCGCTTCGGAAACTTCATGGCTCCGTTCCACCCCGTCGGACAGAACCCGACACTCGCCATCGAGCGAGACCTCGACCTGATCGTGGCGATGGATCGCCTCGGCTTCGAGGAGGCGTGGATCGGCGAGCATCACTCCGCAGGGTTCGAGATCATCGCGTCCCCAGAGGTGTTCATCGGTGTCGCCGCGGAGCGAACCAAGCACATCAAGCTCGGCACCGGGGTCAGCTCGCTGCCGTACCACCACCCGTTGATGCTGGCCGACCGCATGGTGCTGCTCGACCACCTCACGCGCGGGCGGGTGATGCTCGGATGTGGGCCGGGCCAGCTGACGTCGGACGCCCACATGCTCGGCATCCCCGCCGACGAGCAGCGGCCCCGCATGGAGCAGAGCCTGGACGCGATCATGCGCCTGCTCCGCGGCGAGACCGTCACCATGCACACCGACGGGTTCACGCTGCAGGACGCACGCCTGCAGTTGAAGCCGTACAGCGATCCATGTTTCGACGTCGCGGTCGCGGCGTCCTTCTCCCCCACCGGCCCCCGTGGTGCGGGTAGGCACGGCATCGGCATGCTGTCGATCGCGGCCACCGCGAAGCAGGGCATGGACATGCTTGCCCAGCACTGGGCGACGTGGGAGCAGGTCGCCCTCGAGAACGGCCACGTCGCTGACCGTTCGAAGTGGCGCCTCGTCGGTCCGATGCATCTGGCGGAGACCCGCGAGCAGGCCGCGCGAGACGTCGAATACGGCATCGTGGAGTTCTCGCGCTACTTCAAGCACATCCTTCCCGCTGGTCCGGTTCAGGGTGAGGACGCTGCCGAGATCATCGCCAACAACCGCAAGTTCGGCTTCGCAGTGATCGGCACGCCTGAGGACGCCGTCGCCAAGATCGAGGAGCTGATCGAGGCGAGCGACGGAGGCTTCGGCGCGTTCCTGCTCTTCGACCACGACTGGGCGCCTCCCGCCGCCAAGCTGCGCAGCTATGAACTGTTCGCGCAGTACGTGATGCCCCACTTCACCGGCCAGCTCACGGGCCCGGCCGCCTCACAGGACTGGGTCGTCGGCAGCGGAACCGAATTCGTGGACCGCGCCGCACACGCGATCGGCAAGGCCATCGAGGACCACGCCGCCGAGCAAGCGGCCAAACATGTCTGAGGCAACGGCATCGGACAACCCCCTGCTGCTGGAGATGCTCGACGAGTACCAGCTCCGCAAGCTCGTCCACGGCTACTGCCGCGCGGTCGACCGAGGCGAACTCGAATCGTTGAAGGACATGTACCACCACGACGCCGAGGACGCCCACGGTGGATTCTCGACCGGCTCGGCCGACGACTTCATCGGCCGGCTCGCCGCCGCTCGCCCGTACCTGCGTTCGATGCAGCACAACGTGACCACGGTGAACTTCGCGATCGACGGGTCCGCCGCCGAGGGCGAGATCTACACCATCGCGACCCACACTCTGAATGCGGGCGACCGGGACATCGACGTCATCGTCGGCGGACGCTATCTCGACAAGTACGAGAAGCGTGATGGCACATGGGGATTCATCGAACGGTCGATCGTCACGGACTGGGCCCACGTCAACGATCCGTCCACGGTGGAGTTCGGCCACCCGATCACCAGGGACACGCCCAGAGGCAGTCCCGGCGCGGACGATCCGTCCCACCCATTCTTCTCGCTGCTAGGCAGCGGCTAGAACGGACTGCTGTTCGCCTGCGATTGGGCCGACGGGGGCCGCGGCCCGAAGCGACGGATGTAGTCGTCGTGCAGACGTGCGTCCTTCCTGCGCCTGATCACGTCGACCAGATTCGGATCCAGTCCGTGCTGGGCCAGCCGGTGGCGACGCCAAATCTTGTTCAGCGCCAGCGACATGAGGATGGCCCAGATGTAGATCGGCGCCGTCATCTCCATGTGCACGTACAGCGAGGCGGGGAGCAGCCAGAGCGGGGCAAGTACGACGAGCGGCGGGATCGCCATCCTGATCATGTGCCGACGGACGGCGCCCTCACCGGCGAGGTCCTCGGCGACCCAGTTGCGCATCGAGTCCGGCAGCCGCTTGCCGTAGGAATAGGCGACGTACTGCAGCGGGGTGGGTCGTTTAGTGGTCATGGTGGCCTTCCTGCGGATCGGTGGTTCAGGCGTCGACTGCGTCGGCCGCCAGCGCGGCGAGGTTGACACGGGACAGGACGCGGTGAAGTTCTTCGAGCTCGGACATGTCCACGCCCAGTCGCGCGACGACGGCGGGCGGGATCTCCAACGCGCGGGAGCGCAGGTCCGCGCCTGCCGCCGTCAGCTCGACGTCGGTGGCGCGCTCATCGAGCGCGCTGCGGGTGCGGGTGATCAGCCCGAGCGCCTCGAGGCGTTTGAGCATCGGCGAGAGCGTGGCCGAATCGAGTTGCAGCGCAACGGCGATCTGCTTGACCGACAATGCGGGCCTGTCCCCGGCCTTCTGGTGATCCCAGAGCGCCAGCATCACCAGATACTGGGGATGGGTGAGGCCGAGAGGTTCCAGCAGGGGCCGATACACCGCGAGGACGGCACGGTTGGTGACCGCCAGCGCGAAGCACACCTGTCGCTCGAGGGCGAGAGGGTCGATCTCCGTGGCGTTCACTGCCGGCATGCTTTGATCGTACGCTAATAGTTAGGGCACTATCAATGTGATCTGGCAGACGTCGGGAGTCGCCGTCAGATCGCGGTGCCCCCGCCATCGGCATGCAGCGTGGTGCCGGTGACGAAGCTCGAGCGCGACGAGGCCAGGAAGAGCACCGCCTCGGCGATCTCCTCGGGATGCGCGGTCCGCCCCAACGGCAGCGCTCGGCCCAACTCGTCGTTGGTCTCCCCCCATTCCGCCACGACCCCTTCGGTGTCGGTCGGGCCGGGGGCCACGTTGTTGACTCGCACTCCGCGGGAACCGAATTCCACCGCCCAGGACCGCGTCAGGGATTCCAGCGCGGCCTTGGATGCGCTGTAGACGGATGCACCGGGAACACCCTTGGACGCGACCATGCTGGTGACGTTGATGATCGAACCCCGGCCACGCTCGAGCATTCCGGGGACCACGGCCGCGACCAGGAAGTAGGTGCCGCGGACGTTGGTGTCGAAGGTCCGCTCGAACGCCGCCACACCCTGGTCGACGGTCATCGCGGCGGGGAATCCGGCGGCGTTGTTCACCAGGACGTCCACCGGACCTGCCTGCTCGGCCAGTGACGTGACCGACTCCAGGTCCGACATGTCGGCTTGGAGGTACCGGACCCCCGAGCCGATCTCGACCGCGGTGGCCGCACCGCGTTGCGCGTTCCTACCGGTGATGATCACGCTCGCGCCTTCGTGTGCCAGCCGCCGGGCGCACGCCCGACCGATGCCCGCGGTGCCTCCGGTGATCAGCACGGTCCGGTCCATCAGCTCCATCGTGGGGTCCGCCTCCTCACGCACTGCACTGTCCGGTCATCGCGCACTCCGACCGACCGTGGTCGAGGTGTGCCAGCGCGATGCGCAGCCGCTGCCTGCCCCGCGACACCCGCGACATCACGGTGCCCAGCGGGATGTTCATCAGCGCGGCGGTCTCCGCGTAGGTGTGTCCCTGGACGCCTGCGTAGTACATCACCGTTCGGACGCCATCGGGAAGAGTCGCCATGGCGGCCTTGATGTCGTTGTCCGGCAACGAATCCAGGACCTCCGCCTCTGCCGACCGGCGCGAGGCGGACAGTCGCGTCAGGCCATCCGCCAGCTCGCGGTCACCGACCTCGTCGACCGCGACCTCCTCCGGACGGCACTCCTTGTAGCGGTGTGCGCTGACCCATCGGTTGTGCAGAATTCGGAAGAGCCACGCCTTCAGATTGGTGCCCGGCCGAAACGAGCGGAATCCCTGGTACGCGTGCAGCAGGGCGTCCTGCAGCAGGTCCTCGGCGTCGGCGTCGCTGTTGGTGAGCCGTCGCGCCCGTCGGGACAGCGCGTCAAGCAACGGGGCCGTGTCCCGGGCGAATCGCGATGCGAGTTCTGCGTCGGACTCGATGGGGTCGGTGGCGGTGATCGTCATGATCGAACTCCTGCTGCGGCTGGTTCACGCTGGTAGCACTCGACGTGCTGTCGTGGTCCAGACTCGCGCCGCGCGGGGCAAATGGGACCCTTGGTGGTCCGTAGTCGGTGACGGACCGTCCGTGGTCGGCGAAGGCGACCAGGGCCTAGCTGGCGAACGAAATGGTGCGGAGCTGTCTGCGTGAGGTGATGTCGAGCTTGACGAAGACCTTGCGCAGATGCCATTCCACGGTGTGCGTGCTGATGAACAGTTGAGCGCCGATCTCCTGGTTCGTCAGGCCCTCGGCTGCCAACCGCGCGATCTGCGCCTCCTGGGCCGTCAGCTCGTCCCCGGTGCCGACGGCCTGTTTGCGCACCTTCTCGCCGGTCGCGACCAACTCCCGCCGGGTGCGTTCGGCGAATCCCTTCGCACCCATCCGCGTGAAGATCTGGTGCGCCGCGTTGAGCTGCTTGCGTGCGTCGAGGCGGCGGTTCGCCCGGCGAAGCCACTCACCGTAGGCCAGCCGGGCACGCGCGCCGTGCAGGGCGGCGTGTGCCCGCTCGAGACGCTCCACGGCCTCGTCGAACAGACCTTCGGCCCGATCGTCGGGGGCAAGCAATGCCCGCGAGGCGGCCACGACGCCCAGTCCCCAGTCCGTTCCGCTCGCACCCGGTCTCGCCTCCAAGGGCGGTAGCGCGGAGGCGGCCGTGTCACGGTCGCCCAGATGTACGGCGGCCTCGATCAGTTCGAAGAGGGACCAGGCGTAGAACCCGAGGTCCTCGTACTCGCAGCACTGGCGTGCAGCGGCCAGGGCCTCCTCGTATCGACCGAGACCGTTGAACAGAACGGCGGAGGCGAACATCGTCACTCCCACCAGTCGGCCCTCGCCTCTTGCGATTCCGTCGGCGGCTGCTGCGGTGATCTTGTCCAGCGCTTCGTCGGGATCCCCCTGCCACGCCACGATGTTCAGCGAGTGGTACTTGACTGGCGTGTAACCGGTCGATGCGGTGATGGCGTTGGCTTCTTCGATGAGTGTGGCGGCCATGGCGAATTCGCCCATGTACACGTGCACTCCCGCCCGATAGACGAGTGCGGGCGCAAGCACGGCCAGCGCACCGGTGTCGCGGGCGCGCCGGACCGTGTCGGTCGCGATCTCCTGCAGGACTGCGTCATCCCACAACTCGTGAGCGGCCGACTCCTGCGCGATCGGAAACGGCCACTGCACCGCCCCGCCGTCGTTGTTCTGCGCGTGGACGTTCCACAATTCCAGCGCGCGCCGCATGCGGACCGACCCGGCGCCGGGACCATCGATGATCCGGCTGGCCATGCCGCTCAACAGGAGGTCGATCGGTCGTTCCAGCTTCGGCACGCGACTGGCGGCGTCGCGACCGGCTCGGGCCACCGCCGTCATCATCCCCGGCGCGCCGAGCCTTCCCGCATACATGACCGCGGTGAGCGCCTCGAAGTACGTCTCCCTCGCCAGGTCGTCGTCCAGGGTCTCGAGTCCTCTTGCGGCACTGCGGAGTTGCACGGCAGCCTCGCCGGCCGTCGGCGCACCCGGCTCGCCAGCACGGCTGCGCACGAACTCCATCTGCGCGCGCATACGGGCGATTCGAGCCTGCTGAAGTCTCGACAGCGGCCCCTGGTCTGCGATCGCCAGCAGCTCCAAAGCTGCTGCGGGTGCAGCCACCTCCCGCTTGGCCTGCGCGGCGGCGATTGCTCGCGCGCTGCGCAGTGCCGGGTCCAACGTCAGCACCGTGGCGCGCTCGAGGAACGCGGCCGCGGCCGACGCGCCGCCTCTGCTCTGCGCCCTGCCTGCCGAGGCCTCCAGCTCGGCGGCCACTGCGTCGTCGGGCCCGGACGCCGCGTTCGCCGCATGCCAGGCGCGACGATCCGGATCGGATTGCGGGTCGGTGGCGTCGGCGAGGGCCCGATGGACGGCCCTGCGGTCGATCAGGTCTGCGGCGAGGTAGGCCGCCGAACGTGCCACCGGATGGTGAAAGCGCATGCGCGAACCGAATTCGATGATGCCCGCAGCCTCTGCGGGTGCCAGCGCGTCGACCGGAAGGTCCAATCGGGCCGCTGCTCGCAGGAACAATGCCGCGTCACCCACCGGCTCGGCGGCGGCGACCAGCAGAAGCCTCTGGGTCTGAGCGGGGAGTGCCTGAATGCGCTGGACGAAACCCTCCTCGATCCTTCCCGCCGAGCGGCGCACCACCGTGGTCCGGAAACCACCGGCGAGCTCGGTCGCGGAGACGTTGCGCGGCACCTCGAGCAGCGCCAGCGGAATCCCGCGCGTCTCGGCCACGATGCGGTCGCGCACGCGCTCGTCGATGCGCCCCGCGACCACCGAGTCGAGCAACTCCCTGGCATCGCCGTCCGACAGGCCGGGGATCCTTAGTTCGGGGAGACCCACCAGCACGTCCGCGACGCCCTCGCGCACCGCGAACACCATCGCGACCGGCTCGGCCTTCAACCGTCGCGCGACGAAGCCGAGGGTCTGCACCGACACCTCGTCGAGCCACTGGGCATCATCGATGACGCACAGCAGTGGCCGGTCGCTCGCAGCCGCTGCCATCAGGCTCAGCACCGCCAACCCCACCAGGAAGCGATCGGGAGTGGGCCCGGCTCCTCGGCCGAACGCGACGTTCAACGCCTCGCGCTGCGGTACGGGCAGTCCGTCGAGGTGGTCGAGCAACGGCACGCACAATTGGTGCAGACCGGCGAAGGCGAGCTCCATGTCCGACTCCACGCCGACGACCTCGACGCGGCGGAACTCCGTCGCCAACTCCGATACGTATTCGAGCAACGCGGTCTTGCCGATGCCCGCCTCGCCCCGCAATACCAGGACCTGGCTGTCGCCGGATTGGGCGCCCGCCAACACACTCCGCAGCGACTCGCATTCGTCGGCGCGGCCACGCAGACGTCGGCCCTGCTCCTCGCTCCCCATGGCTACCACCGATCACGATCGTAGCGAGCATGTCACCATTCGACGGTGACCGAGCTGCCCCCCGGCGTCCGAGCGATGGCCCTCCGCGGGGCGGCCTGGCAGTCGTGGGTCGACGGCCTCGAGCGAATCACCAGTGGCCTGCTCGGGCAGTGGGCGCTGCGGCCCGACGGTCCCGCCACCAACGGGTCCGCGTCGCTGGTCGTGCCTGCGCTCACCTCGGACGGGACGCCCGCGGTCCTCAAGATCGGCTTTCCGGACGCCGAGTCCGAACACGAGCACCTGGTGCTGCGGCGCTGGAACGGTCACGGCGCGGCGCGTTTGCTGCGCGCCGACCCCCATCATCGGGCCGTTCTCCTGGAGCGACTCCGCCCGCAGAGTCTCGACGAGCTGTGGGACGTCGAGGCCTGCGACGTGGTGGCCGCGCTGTACCCGCGCATCCACGTCCCCGGACTTCCCCAATTGCGTTCGCTGACTTCGGTTGTTGCCCAGTGGGTTCGAGACTTCGACCAGCTGCCGCGCAGCGCTCCGATCCCGCACCGGCTGGTCGAGCAGGCGAGCACACTGGGTCGGGACCTGACGGCCGACGCGACCAGCCCGGCCGTGGTGCTGCACGGCGACCTGCACTACAGGAGGGTGCTTGCGGGTGACCGCGAGCCGTGGCTGGCGATCGGCGCGAAGCCGTTGAACGGCGACCCGCACTTCGAGATCGCCCCGATGCTGTGGCACCGCTGGGACGACCTCGCCGGAAACATCCGCGACGGCGTGCGGACGCGCTTCTACACCCTCGTGGACGCGGCCGGTATGGACGAGGCACGGGCGCGCGCGTGGGTGATCGTGCGTGTGGTTCACGAGGCAAGCCGGGTGCTCGCGGGCGATCCACGCTCCGACGCCGCGGCGCTCACCAAATATGTGGCGCTGGCCAAGGCCGTGCAGGACTGAGACCGGCGGTCGTCACGCGACGCCCCCAGGGCTGCGCGGGCAATCCCAGGGCTTTGTTCGCTGCGCCTTCGCTGTCCCGGAAATTACGCGGCCCGCGGTGGTCGACCGGTCGAAATTGGCGAATCGCAACTGGGCCACTGCTGGGAATCGGCTGCCAACGCCTGCCCGTCCCGGTAGTGTTCGCATCGCCAACTTGGACCCATTCACTGCAGCAGGCGGCCTCCTCCACACGCCGCACACTTGCTGCACCGCCTGCCCGTCGGAAGGTTCGGTCATGACCAAATCACGGTTTCTCGCAGTCGCCGCGTCCACCCTCGTCGTGTTCGGGTTGGTGTCGTGCGCACCCCCTGAGAAGAAGGACAGCGGCGCCCAGACGGAGTCCGGCGTAAATGCCAAGGAGGCGACGTCTGCCGCCGACTTCGGCGGGATGGACGGCCTGGTCAAGGCGGCCAAGGACGAGGGCGCGCTGAATGTGATTGCGCTGCCACCTGATTGGGCGAACTACAAGGAGATCATCGACACGTTCTCCTCGAAGTACGGGATCAAGGTGAACTCGGCCCAACCCGACGCCAACAGCCAAGACGAGATCAACGCCGCCAACCAGCAGAAGGGCAAGAGCACCGCGCCCGACGTCTTCGACCTCGGCCAGGCCATCGCGCTGGCGAACACCGCGCTGTTCGCGCCGTACAAGGTGACGACGTTCGACGACATTCCAGCCCAATTCAAGGATCCGAACGGGACCTGGGTCAACGACTACGGCGGTTACATGTCGATCGGCTACGACTCGGCCAAGGTTCCCGAGGTCACCGCAGTCGGCGATCTGATGAAGCCCGAGTTCAAGGGCAAGGTCGCCCTCAACGGTGACCCGACGCAGGCCGGCGCCGCGTTCTCCGGCGTCGTCATGGTCGCGCTCGCGAAGGGCGGCTCGGCCGACGACATCAAGCCGGGCGTGGACTTCTTCAGCGAGCTCAAGAAGGCCGGCAACTTCCTCCCCGTCGACCCCACCGCCGCGACCATCGAGTCGGGCCAGACCCCGGTGGTCATCGACTGGGACTACCTGAACGCCGCCGAGACCGCCAAGCTGCCGAGCTGGAAGGTCGTGGTTCCTTCCGGCCAGCCGGTCGCCGGCTACTACTTCCAGGCGATCAACAAGGACGCCGTCCACCCGGCTGCCGCTCGTCTCTGGGAGGAGTTCCTCTACAGCGACGAGGGCCAGAACCTCTGGCTCGCCGGCGGGGCGCGTCCGGTCCGTGCGGACGCGATGGTCAAGGACGGCACCATCGACAAGGCGGCCTACGACGCACTGCCTCCGGTCGAGGGTGAGTCCGTCGTCGTGAGCGAGGACCAGAGCGCCAAGGCCACGAAGTACCTCGCGGCCAA
>JAOPUT010000048.1 GCA_025963385.1 Mycobacterium sp. | reverse complement strand
TCCATCCGTCACCGACCTCGCCGCCTGCGGTCGACACCGGCCATGCGCAGGCTGGTCGCGCAGACGTCGCTGGAGCCGCGGCACCTGGTGTTGCCGATGTTCGTCGCCGACGGCATCTCGGAACCGCGGCCCATCGAGTCGATGCCGGGAGTGGTTCAGCACACCCGGGATTCACTGCGCAAGGCCGCTGCCGAGGCCGTCTCGTCGGGGGTCGGCGGCCTGATGTTGTTCGGCGTGCCACGCGACGAGGACAAGGACGCCACCGGGTCGATCGGGATCGCCGAGGACGGGATCCTGAATACCGCGTTGCGCGACCTGTCCGCGGATCTCGACGACGAGACGGTCCTGATGGCCGATACGTGTCTCGACGAGTTCACCGATCACGGCCACTGCGGCGTGCTGGACGTCAGGGGACGGGTCGACAACGACTTGACCAATGACCGCTACATCGAATTAGCTGTCGCGCAAGCCAATTCGGGTGCGCACATGGTCGCGCCCAGCGGGATGATGGACGGTCAGGTCGCTGCCATTCGCGACGGCCTCGACGCCGCGGGGCACACGGACGTGGCGATCCTCGCCTACGCGGCCAAGTTCGCGTCGGGTTTCTACGGTCCGTTCCGCGATGCCGTCGGTTCGAGCCTGAAGGGTGACCGCCGCACGTACCAGCAGGATGCGGGCAACGCGCGCGAGGCGCTGCACGAGGTCGAGCTCGACCTCGACGAGGGCGCCGACATGGTCATGATCAAGCCGGCGATGGCCTATCTCGACCTGGTACGGGCCGCCGCCGACATCTCTCCGGTTCCCGTTGCCGCGTATCAGGTTTCGGGCGAGTACTCGATGATCAGTGCGGCAGCGGCCAACGGTTGGATCGATCTGCGGACCGTCGCGCTGGAGACGCTGACGAGCATCCGCCGAGCGGGTGCCGACATCGTGCTGTCCTACTGGGCGGCTGACGTCGCCGACTGGCTGGCGTGACGGATCAGCAGCAGGCTCCACCCACCCCGGTCGGGCCGCAACCCCGGCCCGAGGACGTCGACACCGGCTTCTGGCTGTGGATCGTGGCGTTGCCGATGATGGTGATCGGCTACGTGGTCGACCTGGTGACCGTTCCCCTCGAAGGACCGGCCGTGCTGGTGTACGGCGTCTCGGGCGTCTTCATGGTGGTGGTCTCCTCGGTGGTGCTGACGTTCCTCCTGCTGATGCGGCAGGGTTACCGCTGGGCGCGCACGCTGCTCACCGGTGGCGGAGCCGCGACCGTCGTCTACGGCCTGACCAACCTGTTCTCCGTCGATCGCCCCACCGTCGCCGCGGTCGGCTATGCGGTGACCACGATCATCGGGTCCGTGTGCATTGCCGGCGGCGCCTATCTGCTGCACCGCAAGGATGCCCACACCTTCTTCACGCGCTGAGCGGGACGATAGGCTGGCCCGACCATGCCCGACTCCTCCGCGCCCGTTCGTCGGCCTCGCTCCATCACCGCCGCATTCTGGTGCTGGGTGGCCGCCGCGGTGCTGACCGCCGCGTTCGGCATGCTGCTGGCGACCCAGAGCGCCCCTGGCACGGCACTGTTCATCCAATTGGCCGGAGTGCTGTTCGTCGTCGTGGGGTTGGCGCAGGGCTACCTCGCGGGGCAGGCGCGCAAGGGCAAGAAGCGATTCGGCAGTGCCGGCGTCGGTCTGGCGATGGCGTCGATCGTGTTGCTCGCGGGGTTGCTGCTCTTCGGGGCGTCCGTCGTGGGCATCGCCCTCGTCGCCGCGATCATGATCCTGCTCATCACCGGCTCGGTGATGAATCAGCGCCCCACGTCTGCGCAGTGGTACGACGGCCAGGTGGCCGCATGACGGAAACGCGACAAGACGCCTCGACGGTGCTGTTCCACGAGCCGGGAGCGACCTGGTGGTGGTTGTTGTCCGGACCGCTGTCGGCGTCGACCATGCTGTTCATCCAGGTGTCGTCCGGGTACGGCTGGCGGCCTCTGCTGCCATGCGTGTTCCTGGTGCTCGTCACCGCCTTCCTCGGGCTTCAAGTCAAGGCCGCACGCATTCACACGTCGGTGGAGCTGACCCCGGAGTACCTCCGGCAGGGCGCGGAGACCATCCGTGTCTCAGAGATCGTCAGGATCTACCCGGAGGCCGACGGCCCCGAGGTGCCCGCGTGGCAGTCGGCGCGGGCGCTGGGGGAGCTGACCGGGGTGCCGCGCGGACGGAAGGGAATCGGCGTGAAACTCAGCAGCGACCGCCGTGCCCAGGCGTGGGCGCGCAAACACCGTCAACTGCGGGCCGCGCTGAACTCCGTCGTCAACGAGACCGCGTCGTGAAGACCCGCGCCACCGTCGAACTCGTGCTGGCCGCCCTCGCGGCGGTCGGCTGCGTCGTGAGCTGGCTGGCGGCCCGGTCCGTCGGGGTGGCTGCTCCCGTGATTCCGTCCGAACCCTCCATGCCGACGGTGGCGTACGACCCGTCGCTGGTCGCGCTGGCCGTGCTGCTGGCGACGGTCGCCGGGGTGCTCGCCGTCCTCGGAGTGGCGGGGTTCAGGCGTCGCTGATCCGTCCGTCGAGTGCACGGGTGAACCTGCTCACAGCAATGTTGGTACAAAGGACGGAATCTGTAACACTGTTCCCATGACGGAACTCGCCGAGAACTCGCCGCGCGCCGACGCCCTTCCGCTGGGGCCCGATTCGCTGGTCTGGAAGTACTTCGGCGACAACCGCATGTACTTGATCGGACCGCGTCCCGCCGTGCTGCAGAACATGCTCGCCGAGCTGGGCCAGGGCGTCCTCGATCACTCGGTGTTCTTCTCCGACACCGCGGCCAGGGTCAAGCGGTCGCTGCCGCCGATCTTCATGACCGTGTACGGCGCGGACGACGACAACGCGGGTACCCGGGTGCGGGACTTCCACAAGGAGATCAAGGGAGACATGACCCTGCCGAACGGGGAAGCGAAGCGCTACCACGCGCTCGATCCCGACACCTACTTCTGGGCGCACGCGACGTTCGTCGAGCAGGTCCTGTACTTCGCCGACACCTTCGTCAAACGGCTCACCGACGAGGAGAAGGAACGGATCTACGCCGAATCCAAGACCTGGTACCGGCGCTACGGCGTAAGCGAACGGCCGATGCCCGCGGATTACGCTGGCTTCCAACGGTATTGGGACCGGATGATGGACGAGATCGTCGTCGCTCACCCCACCGCGCAGTACGGCGTCGGCTACGTCACCAAGGGCTTCCCGCGTCCGAAGGGCGTGTCGCCGCTGGCGTGGCGGCTGGTGTCCCCGGTGTTCAACCCGGTCGCCGCGTTCATCACCACCGGCGGCATGCCGCCGCGGGCCCGCGATCTGCTGGGTCTGCCGTGGGGCACGGGGCGGGAGCGGGCCTATCAGGCGTTCGCCGCCGCGTGGCGGTCGCGTCCGGTGAACTGGGCGTGGGACCGGCTGCCGATGCGGTTGCGCTACAACAAGTTCGCGCAGGACGGTTATGCCCGCGGCTGACTCCGTCCAGACGATTCTCGATGCGGCTCTCGTCGAGTTCGAGCGCCACGGCTTCCAGCGGGTGGCCCTCGACGACGTCGCCCGCCGCGCAGGCGTCAGTCGCACGACCATCTACCGCCGGTTCGCCAATCGTGACGAGTTGGTCGCGGCGGTCATCGAACGCGAGAACACCGTCCTGTTCGCCGACATCGCCGCGGAGTTGAAGCACGCCGAGAAGCCTGCCAACTACTACGTCGAGGCGTTCACGCAGTCGATCCTGATGTTTCGCAGGCACCGGGTGCTCAACCAGATGATGACCGACGAGCCCGCGCTGGTGCTCGAGTTGGCCCGCCACCACTACGGCGCGGCGATCGACCGGATGGCCGAGGCGCTGCGGGTGATCTTCCCGGCCGGTTTCGCCGACCGGATCGGGGCAGCGGCCGTCAACGACCTTGCGGACACCATCCTGCGCTACGCCGCGGTGGTGCTGCTGCTGCCCAGCGCCGAACCGCTGAATACCCCAGATGAGCTGCGGGCCTTCGCGGCGCGCCACTTCGTGCCGAGCCTGCCCGCCGCGTTGCGCGCCGTCCCCGTCTAGCGGGCACTGTTTCGTACGTCACAGTTATGGGCAGCCCCCGAGCATGGCAAAAGAGCAGATCACCGAAAAGCCCGAGGTCACCGAGGAACACAAGGAAAAGGCCAGGGAGATGGCCAAGGCGTATGACGATGATCGCCCCACCGTCTCGCTGCCGGGCACCAGCAACACGGTGACCGGGCAGGCCGTCTCCGAGTGGGTCGAGGAAGACGGTTCGCCCAAGTACGGCGAGGTCAAGGAGGGCGGCGGCGTCAAGCACGAGGACGTGATGGGCGTCCGTGAGAAGGACATGACCGACAGGGACACCGACGAGGACACCGACGAGGACTAAGTCCATATGCTGGCTGGCGTGACGCCCCTCCACGAGATCGCCCCGGCATTCCGCGACATGGCCCACTCGATCGTGGCGGCGACGGTCGCCACCGTCGACCGCGACGGCCGGCCACGCACGCGCATCCTGCACCCGATCTGGGAATGGGATGGCACCGACCTGATCGGCTGGATCGCCACCATGCCGACGCCGGTGAAACGGGCTCACATCGAGGCGCATCCCGAGGTCGCGGTCAGCTACTGGAACCCGAGTCAGGACACCTGCAGCGCGGAGTGTGCTGTGCAGTGGTACACCGACGACGAGACGCGTCGCATGGTGTGGGACAAGTTCGCGAACGGTCCAGAACCCGTTGGGTACGACCCGTCCAT
>JAOPUT010000417.1 GCA_025963385.1 Mycobacterium sp. | reverse complement strand
GTTGACGTGGCCGAACAGGTCGTCCTGGGGGCGGGCAGCGTCGTCGACGTAGTTCAGGTCGATACCGGAGCGGATGGCTTCTAGCGTCACTCCCACATCCTTCCAGACGCCCGCGGGCGGTGGGATTTCCGCCAGGTAGCCTCACGCCCATGCCCGACGAGCCCGATGAGGTGCGCTCCGACCGCGCTGGCGGCGTCTTCACCGGCTACGGCATCGGCTCGGCGGTATTGGGGCTGGTGTCGGTAGCTGCGATCGTGCTTGGGCTGATGGTGTGGTCGAGCCACCGCAATCAGAACGACGAGCTCAGCTACCAGACCAGTGCGCTGCAGGCCGCTGCCGACTGGACCAACGTGCTGATCAACATGAGCGCCGACACCGTCGACACCAGCCTGCGCACGCTGCACGAGGGCACGGTGGGCCAGCTCAACGCCGATTTCGAGTCGACGGTCGAGCCGTTCAAGCAGCTGGTGCTCAAACTGAAGTCGCAGACCGTTGGCCAGGTCGACTCGGTGTCGATCGAGTCGCTGCACCACCAGCTGCCCGGCGAGGGCGGTGCACCAACACCGCAGCCCGAACTTGCGACGGTGGCGTCGCGCACCGACACCGTGTTGGTGGTCGCCACGTCGAGGAGTCAGAACGCGGGCGGTGCCCAACCGCAGCCGATCCGCTGGAATCTGCGGCTCGGGGTCTCCGACGTCGACGGCAAGCTGCTGATCTCGCGGCTGGAGAGCATCCGATGAGGAACGCGTTGCGCGTCCTCGCCTTCGACGTCCTCGCGCCGTTGGCCGCGATCGTGGGATTGGTCTACGTTGGCCTTGCGCTGAGCTGGCCGCTGTGGTGGGTCTCGGTCTGCTCGGTGCTGTGCCTGCTGATCGTGCAGGGCATGATCGTCGACTTCGTGCTGTACCGCCGCGACGGCGTCACGGTCGGTACCGATGACGAAGGCCCGGTGCTGCGGCTGGTGGTCGTCGGCCTGGCCGCGGTCGCCCTGGCAGTCGCGGTGGTGGTCGGCTACACCCGCTGGACGGTGCCGGATCGCGCCATGAACGCCGACGCCGCCGGGGTGGGGGGCATCGCCAGCAGCGGGGCCGCGGCCTCGGCCACGTTCACACCGCAGGATCCGAACGCGTCGATCGACAGGGCCGCCGCCCTGATGACCCCCGAGCGCGCCGACGCCTACCGCAAGGAATTCGCCGCGGTGGCAAAGGAATTGGCGAGCAAGAACATCGCGGGGCAGGCCAACACGGTCTCGGCGGGCGTCGAGGCCATCGGGCCCGCGGCGGCCAGCGTCGCGGTGGTCATGCGGGGCACGCAGAACGCGCCTGGCAAGCCTGCGGACGTCGCGGTGCTTGCGTTGCGGGTGGCGCTGTCCAAGGACAGCGGCAAGTGGCTCGTCGTCGACGTGACGCCGATCAACGCCCGCTAGCCGACTACTTGGGCCGTCGCGAGTCGATCACGCCGGTGTTGAACCCGGCGAGGTGAAGCCCACCGTCGAAGCGGGCGTGTTCGATCTTCAGGCATCGGTCCATCACCACCTGCAGTCCCGCAGCCTCGGCGTCGCGTGCGACCTGCTCGTGCCACAGCCCCAACTGCAGCCAGATGGTCTTCGCTCCGACCGCGATCGTGTCGTCGAGCACCGACGGGATCTCGTCGTGGCGGCGGAACACGTCGACCAGATCGGGCACCACCGGCAACGCGGCCAGGCTCGGATACACCTGCGTGCCGTCCACTTCGGTGATGGTCGGATTGACCAGATACACGTCGTAGTCGCTGGTCGACTTCAGGTAGGTCCACACGAAATAGCTTGCCCGCGAAGGGTTACCGGATGCTCCGACGATCGCCACGGTGCGCGTCTCACGCAGAATCCGCTGCCGCTGCAGTGCAGTAGGGCCGACCCAGGTGCGCGGCTCAGACATCCTTGTCCGCCTCGGCGAGCGCCTGATCCAGATCCCAGATGATGTCGTCGACGTCCTCGATGCCGACGCTGATCCTGATGAGTTCGGGGCCGACGCCACCGGTGCGCAACTGGTCGTCGGTGAGCTGGCGGTGCGTGGTGCTGGCGGGATGGATGACCAGCGTTCGCACGTCACCGATGTTGGCCAGGTGACTGGCCAGTTGGACGGCGTTGATGAACCGTTCGCCAGCGGCTCTGCCGCCGCGGACGCCGAACGCGAACACCGCCCCCGGTCCGTCGGGAAGGTAGTGCGCGGCGCGGTCGTGATGGGGGTGCGACGGGAGCCCGGCCCAGCGCACATACTCGACGCGGGGATCGGCCTCCAGCCACTCCGCCACCCGGCGCGCGTTGGCGATGTGCGCAGCCATCCGCTGCGGCAGCGTCTGCACGCCTTGCAGCAATTGGAACGCCGACTGCGGTGCGAGGGCAGCGCCCAGGTCGCGCAATTGCTCGCTGCGCAGTTTGGTCAGGAAGCCGTACTCGGCGAAGTTGCCCCACCAGGTCAACCCGCCGTACGACGCGACGGGTTCGGTGAATGCAGGGAATTTGCCTGCGCTCCAGTCGAATCGGCCAGAGTCGACCACGACGCCGCCCAGCGTCGTGCCGTGCCCGCCGATGAACTTGGTCGCGGAGTGCACCACGATGTCGGCGCCGTGCTCGATCGGCCTACACAACACCGGCGTCGCGACAGTGGCATCCACGACCAGTGGCACACCGGCATCACGAGCGACCGCCGCCAGGCCGGCAAGGTCGGCGATCTCGCCCGACGGGTTGGCGATCACCTCGGCGTACACCAGCCGGGTGCGGTCGGTGATGGCCGCGGCGTAGTCGGCGACGTCTGTTCCGGTGACGAACGTGGTGTCGACGCCGAAGCGCCGCAGCGACACGTCCAATTGCGTGACGGTGCCGCCGTAGAGGCTGGCCGCCGCCACGATGTTGTCCCCTGTGCCCGCGAGTGCGGCGAAGACGGCGAACTGGGCTGACAGCCCGCTCGCGGTGGCGACCGCGCCGAGGCCACCCTCCAGGCTGGCGATGCACTCCTCGAAGGCGGCGACGGTCGGGTTCCCGATGCGGCTGTAGATGTTGCCGTACTTCTGGAGTGCAAACAGGTTGGCCGCGTCGTCGGTGTCGTTGAACACGAAGCTCGCGTTCTGGTAGATCGGCACGACGCGGGCGCCGGTGCCGGCGTCGGGACGCTGCCCGGCGTGGATCGCGCGGGTGGCCAGTCCGTAGGTTCGGTCAGTCACGGCTGTGCAGCCTAGGTGGTGGTCGAGATCAGGCACAGGGTTGTAATCGTCCGGAGTCTCACAACCCTGAGTGCAGCGCCAACAGGTAGTCGGCCAACTCGTCCGGCCGACTCAGTGCCATCAGATGCCCGCCTGGCAGCACGTCGACGTCGAGGTCGAGACGCTCGCGCACCACCCGGCGCTGAAACTCCAGCGGGAAGAACCTGTCGTCGCTGCCTGCCACCACCCGGGTGGGCACGTCCGGCCACCCGTCGAGTGGCCACGGCTGGCCGAACGGAGTGTCGGACTGATGGGGTGGCGGCTGGCTGAACGCCTCGTCGCGAACCGCCCCGGGCACGTCGTGAAAGAAGTCCTCAACCGGGTCAAAATCCTTGTCCGGCAAGCCGATTCGACGGAAGTGCTCGGCCATCGCTCGGTCCTGTCCGGTCGCGCCCCACCACTGACCCGGCGACTCACCCGCCGTCGGCACCATCGGGTTGACCAGCACGATCATGGTGGCGCCCACCCGGTCGGCCACCAACGGTGCAGTGAACGCGCCCATCGACTGCCCGACCAGGACAATCTGCCCGCCGACGCCACGAATCGCGTCACAGACGACGTCGGCGTAGGTGGTGAGGTCGGCGGAGTCGTCAGCCGCGGGGAGTTCGACGGCGACGCCATCCACGCCGGCCTCGGCCAGCAGCGCGGTGACGCGATGCCAGTACCACGCGCTGCCTCCAGCCCCGGGGATCAGGACGAACGTGGCAGCCACGGCTGTATGGGTCAGTCGGACTGGCCGGCTCGCTCGCCGCGCATCTTGGCGAAGCGATCGGACAACCGGCGGATGCGGATCATCAACGACGCCGGCGGATTCGCCGACCCGTCGAGGTAGGCGTTGAACTGGCCGGTCGGTACGCCGATGCGCGACGCGAACTCCTGCGGACCGAGACCGGACCGTTCCAGAAGCAACCGCACGTGGCGGCCCACTTCGGCGCGTTCGTTGGCCTCGAGGTGTTCGCGGGTGCGGACCAGCACCTCGGCCAGCGCCTTCGAAACTCCGTACGGCTGCGCCGATTCGAGCACTTCTTCGACCTGGCGTGCGGTGCGGCCATACGGATCGCGCTTGATCGCGACGACGATGCGCTGCCAGACCGTGAGGTCATCGGTTTCAAGGGCGGCCCTGATCGACGACGTCGGCCAGAACTCGACGGGCCTGCTGTCGACTTCCTCCAAGGGACGGCGGCGCGCGGTAGCGCCCGGGCGGCCGGCGTCAGAGTCGCGACGCGCGTCGGCAGCCAACGTCACCTCGCCTCCTCCAGCATCGCTACTGCCACTGACAGGCATCGCTGCCTGACACTTGCCCAATCAGCCTCGGCGTCGGGGCCCGATATCGAATCGGTGTCCACGTCCGAAGGGTGTGGGTCGGCCAGCCGACGCACCAGCTGTGTGGCCACCCACTGATTTCTCGCGTGGTGTCCAGAGTAATACCGGTCCATCCGTGCCAGCACCACCGCGGCCGTCTGAGTTTCCATCGAGTCGACGAGATCGGCAAGCTCAGCGAAGTCCTTGGCGCTGTTGCGGCACATGATCAGGTAGCTCTTCAGCCGCAGCGTCTCGGCGCCCGTTGGGATCTGCAACCTGTCGCCGGTCGGCAGCTGCACGTTGGTGGTCTCCATCGGGCTGCGACGTTCCACCACCGGCTGTTCGGTGTCCGCAGCCGCGGTGGCCAGCGCGTCGAGCGCAACGGAGAGCCGACCACGCCACATGGTCACTGGATGCACCGCACGACAAGGAATTGCCGTGGTCTGGCCTGCCCCGTTGCGGATGCCGCTCGTTCGGTGGAACCGCCCCGTCGTGCGCGCTCCCGGCACCGCCGCGCCCTTGACGAGGTTGCTCAGCGCGCGTCCGGTGGGCAGGCAGCCGCTGAACGCCAGCGGGTCGGCCACGATGATGGTCTGCGGTGCGAGGTGCTTGAGCTTGGCCGCCGACTTGACCACCATCCGGATGTCGGAGCCCGACGGGCCGAGCGCGGAGATGTCGTCGGGGATGATGACGAGGTCGCCGATGTCGACCTTCGGCAGTGGCTTCTCGAAGTCCACCGACGGCAGGATGCGGTCCAGCCAACCGGGTAGCCACCAGTTCCATTGCGCGAACATCGCCATCAGCGCGGGCACCAGGACGAGCCGCACGATGGTGGCGTCCACCGCGATCGCCACCGCACAGGCCACGCCGAGCTGCGCGACCAGCGGCATGCCTGCGAAGGCGAAGCCGATGAACACGGCGATCATGATCAGCGCAGCGCTGGTGATGGTGCGGGCGCTGGTGCTGACGCCGTAGGCGACGGCGTCGCGTGTGTTGTTCGTCTGGAGGAAGCGCTCGCGAATACGCGTCAGCAGGAAGATCTCGTAGTCCATCGACAACCCGAAGGTCATCGCCAAGACCAGGGGCGGGATCGTGCTGTCCAGAGACTGGAGCGGCTCGAAGCCCAACGCCTCCAACCAGCCCCACTTGAAGACGACCACCAGGCTGCCGTACGCGGCCGCGACCGACAGCACGGTCATCAGCACGCCCTTGAACGCCAGGAACACCGAGCGGATCGAGATCAGCAGCATCACGAACGCGATGAAGGCGACGAACACGAACACCATCGGCTGCGTGGAGGCGACCCGGTCGTCGAAGTCCTTGAGCAGCGCGGTAGGTCCTCCGACGTCGATTTCGGCGGGTGAACCGGGAGCCGCGCGCGGCAGTTCGGCGCGCATCCAGTCGACGGTGTGCCTGGCCGCCGGGTCCTCGGGGTCGACCGAGAGAACGGCCGACAGCAGCGCGCTGCGGTTGTCGTTGCCGAACACCGGTGGCGACACCGTGGCCACGTCGGGCCCCTGACTCATCCTCTGCGCAAGCGCGTCGAGGACGCCGGTGTTCTCCGAACCGTTGGCGTTGCCGTCGGGGAAGGTGACCAGGACACGGATGGGCCCCAGCGCGCCGGGACCGAGTGCCTGCGACGCTGCACTGATGCCGCCGCGGATCTCGTGGGTCGGTTCGAACTGTCGCTGCAGGCTGTTGCCGAGCGTCATCGCGAACGCGGGGGTGGCCAGCACGATCAGCACGATCGCTGCGCCACACGCCGACAGCCACTGCCTGCGCATTACCCAGCCGACCCACCGTGTCCAGAACCGTGACTGCGTGGTCTCGGGACGGCGCGAGACGTGCAGCCAGGATGACCGCTTGGACGCCGCCTTGCCGACCGTCGCGAGCACGGCGGGGATCAGCGTCGTCGAGGTCAGCACGGCCACCGCGACCGCCAGGATGGCGCCGGTGGCCATCGAGGCCAGCACGGGGGTGTGGATCAGATAGATGCCGGTCACCGAGGCGATGACGGTCAGACCGGACAGCAGCACCGCCAGGCCCGACGTCGCCATCGCGGCGTCGGCAGCCTGCGCCGGGTCTCGGCCCGACCGCAACTCCTCCCGGAACCGCATCAGGATGAACAGCGAATAGTCGACGGCCAGCGCGATACCGAACATCGACACGGTCGACGTCACGAAGACCGACATCTGGGTGACCATCGACAGCAGGTAGACGAGTCCCATCGTCACGACCACCGTGCAGATGCCGAGCACCAGCGGCATGGCGGCGGCCGCAAGCGACCCGAAGACCGCCAGCAGGACGATCATGACGATCGGCAGGTTCCACTTCTCGGCCTGCCCGATGTCGTGCTTGGTGGCCTCGCTCGCCGCGGCGCCTAGTGCGCCCTGCCCGATGACGTAGAGCTTGACCTTGCCGTCTTCGAACTGCCCCGGTTGGTCGCCGTTGATGCCGACCTTCTTGCGCAGCGCTTTGGCGACGTCGGAGCTGCCGCTGTTGAAGTCCGTCTGCAGGGTCACGACGTACGGCCGGTCGGGTTGCGGCGGTGGCTGCTGCGGGTTGGGGATCACCTTGACGCTGGGGACCTCGGCCGCGATGCGCTCGAGCTGCGCGACGGCACCGTTCATGTCCTCGAACGAGGCATCGGCGCGCGGGGCCGCCACTAGGGCCAGGGGGGAGGCGCCCTGATCGGGGAAGTGGTCCTGGATCGCGTGCTCGACGCTCAGGGATTGCGAGCCTGCCACCTCGAAGCCGCCGCCGGTGAGGTTGCCGGACTGGTTCAGCGCGAGGTACACCGACGGGACCAGCAGCAGCAACCAGGCCACGAAGACCGCCCAGCGGTATCTACGCAGCTTGCTGCTCAACCGCAACATGAACTGCTGGATGGCGGACCCCTGCCTTACTCCCCGCGTTTCGTAGCAGGAGCGTACCGCAGCACGAGGTAGGGTGAGCGCCCCGCGTGAGCGCACGGTTCGGCCCCGACCTCCCTCCTGGGTGAACTGGGTATTTGCTGTACGGATTGGTGGCCTGCTATCTCTGATGGCAGTATGGCGCGTGACCGTTTCTGGGTCGGGGACCCGATTGCTGGCAATTCGTGCATTTACGAGGCAATTGGACGTTCGTGATTGGTAAGGAGTTACCTAATGAAGATCGCCACTTCCTCCGTCAGGCGCAGTCTCGCGGGAGTGTTCGCTGTTTCTGCGGTCGGCGGTGCGATCGTGACCGCAATGGCCATGCCGGGAACACCGTCGGCGGACGCCGCGACCGATCCCTGCGCGGCCAGCGAGGTCGCCCGCACGATCGGCGGGGTCGCCACCTCGATGGGCAACTACCTCGACGCGCACCCCGACACCAACGCGGCGATGACGACCATCTCGCAATCTCAGGGTGGCCCGCAGAGCCTGGTGGCGTTGAAGAGCTACTTCGACGCGCACCCGCAGGCGAGCAAGGACATGCAGGCGCTGCAGACGCCACTGCAGGGCTTGTCCGCACGGTGCAAGCTGCCGGTGACGTTGCCCCAGGTGCTGGGACTGCTGCAGGGCGCTCAGTCACAGACGGGGTCGCTGCCGGGTGCCGTGCCAGGCGCCCTCCCGACGGCGCAGACCGTGGGCGTCCCGGGCACCGTCGCACCGGGCACCGGACCGCTGCCCGGACCCGCGACGACCATTCCCAGGTAGTCACGAGAACGTCGCGGCCTTGATGTTCGCCCTTTCTCGGGTGTGTTTGAGCGCAAGGCAAGAAAGTCGTCATGGATTCTGCTTAGCTTTGCGTTGTCGGTAACCGCACAGGTTCCGATCGCTGGAGAACTTTGTGGCGTTCCCGAGGGCGCGGCACATTCGGAGAAGGAGCTTGCATGATGGTTTCGGCGGTGCCTCTCGCCCGGTCCGGGCGACGTGTGGTGGCCGGTGTGATGGGCGCCGGTGCGATCGCCGGCGCGATGCTGTTCGGTGCACTTCCGTCTGCCCTGGCAGATGATCCGGCTCTCAACCCCCCGAATTGCACGGCCGCCGATCTCGCAGGCGTCGCGTCCGGCGTCTCGGCGTCGACGTCGGCGTACCTGTTCACCCATCCCGACGTGAACGGGTTCTTCACCAGCCTCGAAGGTCTGCCCCGCGACGAGGTCCGCAGTCAGGTCGCCACCTACATGGACCAGAATCCCAGCGTCAAGGGTGATCTGACCGGTATCCGTCAGCCGCTCGTCGACCTCAAGAACCGCTGCGGCGCCGCACCTGCCCCAGCCATTCCATAACCCCCGTGCGGGTGGCAGAGCCACCTGCGCTCGAGGGCGCGGGTCGCACGGTCCTGATGGTCGACGACGATCCGGACGTCAGAACCTCGGTGGCCCGTGGACTGCGGCACTCCGGGTTCGACGTGCGTGTCGCGGCGACCGGCAAGGAAGCGCTGCGCCTGCTGTCCAACGAATCGCATGACGCCCTGGTGCTGGACGTTCAGATGCCCGAACTGGACGGCGTCGCGGTGGTCACCGCGCTGCGGGCGCTGGGTAACGACATCCCGATCTGCGTGCTGTCGGCGCGCGACACGGTCAACGACCGGATCGCCGGGCTCGAGGCGGGTGCAGACGACTACCTGACCAAGCCGTTCGACCTCGGTGAGCTGGTCGCCCGGCTGCATGCGCTGTTGCGGCGGTCCAGCCTGTCGGAACGGTCGCCCGACACCATGACCGTCGGTCCGTTGACCATCGACACGGCACGTCGGCTGGTCTTCGTCGAGGGCGAGCGCGCCGAGCTGACCAAGCGGGAGTTCGACCTGCTCGCCGTTCTGGCGGAGAATGCGGGCGTGGTCTTGTCCCGGCAGCGGTTGCTCGAGTTGGTGTGGGGGTACGACTTCGACGTCGACACCAACGTGGCCGACGTCTTCATCAGCTACCTGCGGCGCAAGCTCGAACGCGAAGGCCACCCCCGGGTGATCCACACGGTTCGCGGGATCGGTTACGTCCTCCGCGACGAGCCCTGAGGTGCGGCTGCCCCGAATCGGCCGGTCCGCTTCGCTGCGCACCCGTGTCGCTCTCGCCTCCGCCGCCGCGGCCGCCGCCGTCGTCGCGGTGTTCACCGTGCTGACCTCGTTGGTGCTGGCCAACAACGACGCCGCGCAGCTCGACCGGCGGCTCGACTCGATCGTCGACGCCAGCGTCTACGACCAGACCAACGGCGTGCTCCAGACCGGTCGCTCGCGGCAGTCGGGGCAGGTGGTGTTCCAACGTGGATTCCAGTTGCCGCAGCTGCCGCCGGGGAGCGAGACCGTCGAGGTCAACGGCATCGAGTACCGCGTGCGGACCATTCCCGTCGACCAGCAGGGCGGCCTGTTGATGTCGATCGGCATCCGCGCCGACAGCATCCTGCTGAACCGGGCGCGGATACCGCTGTACACGGCGGTCGGCGTCGTGACGGTGCTGATCGCCGGAGGCCTCGGCTGGATGTTGGCGGGTCCGGCGATCCGGCCCCTGCGCAGGCTTACCGAGCAGACGATGCGGCTCGGCAAGGGCAGCGACCGGATGACTGCGGTGAAGGGCGCGCGCGAGGCCGAGGAGCTCTCGGACGCGATGGCGGGCATGCTCGATCGCCTCGCAGCGGCGCAGCTCGCCACGACCAATTCGCTGCAGGCGGCGCAGGACTTCGCGGCCAACGCCGCACACGAACTGCGCACACCGCTGACGGCGATGCGGGCCGACCTCGACACGCTCCGGATCCACGATCTGCCCGCCGACGAACGCGACGAGGTCGTCGCCGATCTGTCCCGGGCTCAGCGCCGGGTCGAGGCCATCATTACGGCGCTCGGCCAGCTGGCGTCTGGTCAGCTGGCGCAGGCCGAGGACCGCGAGCTGATCGACGTCACCGACATGCTCGACCGGGTGGCCCGCGAGAACGGCCGGGTGGGTGGCCGCGCCGACGCGGTGGAGATCGTCGTGCAGAGTGACGACGCCATCGGCACCATCTGGGGGTGGCCTGGCGGGCTGCGGCTCGCGGTGGACAACCTGGTGCGCAATGCGATCGCGCACGGCGGTGCCACCAGGATCGAGCTGACCGCACATCGGCTCCCACCCGTCGACGGTCGCGGTGAGGTGCTCGTCATCGTCGTCGACGACAACGGATGTGGACTACCCGCCGACGAATACGACTTGGTGATGGGCAGATTCGCCCGCGGCAGCACGGCGGCACCGGGTGGATCGGGTCTCGGGCTCGCGCTGGTGGCGCAGCAGGCCGCGCTTCATCGGGGTGAATTCGAATTGGCGAACGGCCCGCTCGGCGGGTTGCGCGCCACCCTGACCGTGTCGACTTCGCCTGAGCCGGAATCGGATTCCGACGGTGACGAGTCGGTCAGCGGCGAAGGGCCGCTGAGGCGAGGCGCCAACCGAGTAGCAGGATGGCGAGCGAAAGCGAAGCGACCACCACGAAGCTGAAAGCGGTGCCCGCAGACGTGGCCTTGCGCAACAGCATTCCGATGACGACGGTGCTCAACCAGATCACGATGCCCGTCGGGACCAGCGAAGCGGGCCGCTGCCATGCCCTCGCC
Source organism: Mycobacterium sp. (assembly GCA_025963385.1). Taxonomy (GTDB): domain Bacteria; phylum Actinomycetota; class Actinomycetes; order Mycobacteriales; family Mycobacteriaceae; genus Mycobacterium. Next base: position 7,309 of record JAOPUT010000417.1, on the reverse strand, counting down.
GCCAGCCAGCCCGCCGCGGTGCCCGACAGGAACGGCCACGCCGTCTCGGCGACACCGGCGACGGTGATGCCCTCGGCGTGACTACGCCTCCCGATGGTGCAGAACACCACCACGCACACGACGTCGGCGAGGGCCGCGGCCGCAGCCACGCGTGCCGTCGTGGCACTAGCCTCCTGCATAGGTCATCACGTCGAGCACCAGCGGGCTGAGGTTCTTCTCGTCGCGCGGGTCGGCTCCCGGCGCCAACACCACGGGCTGGCCCGCCAGCAGCGCGCCGAGCGCATCCATCGATGCCAACCTTCCGTCCAGGGTGAAGTCCTTGAACACGAATGGTAAACCGTTGGAACGCAACGGGTCCGGTGTGCTCATCACGTGGAAGTGCAGATGTGGGGCATCGGTGTTGCCACTGTTGCCGAGATTGCCGATCACCTGGCCGGTCGTGAGCTGATCGCCGGGCTTGACCTTGACGCTGCCGGTCTTGAGGTGCGCGTAGAAGGCGTATCTCTTTTCGGTGCCTCCGCCGGAGATGTCCTGGACGACGTGGTTGCCGCCGTACTGGTCGAGCGGAAGCCCGGTCGGGCTCTTGCCCGCCACCTGCTCGGGCAGCCCGTCGACCACGCCGACGACGGGGCCGTCCGCGACCGCGTGGATGTCGGCGCCGAAGTACGGGTAGCTCTCCGGCTTGGAGCGGTCACCCTTGAAGACCGTGCCGTCGGTGCCGAGCTGAAGGTAGTCAATCGCGAATCGTTCTGCGGCCCAAAGGCTTCCATTGAGGGGGTTCATCGCCATCCGGTGCGCGGTCATATCGCAGCAGCTGTTGCCGTCCAGCCAACGCGGACCGTCCAGTGGCGGCGAGATGACGACGGGTTGGTGCGTCGACACCGTCACGGGGGCGACGCCGTCCTCGGTCATGGTGGCGGGCAACAGCGGTGGCGTCGGCTTGGCGAGATCGACCACCACGGTGTGCGACAGTTCGGTCGGTACCGGCGCCGAGCCGTCGAGGACCACGTCGAGCCACACGATGCCTGCCCGACCTGGCCCCAGCGTCGCGGTCGGGGTCTCCGTAGCGCCGAGGGCGCGCGTCCAGTAGGCCAGTTTGTCGCCGGTCAGCGACAGCAGGTCGGCGCCACCGGCCTTGACGGACAACGACTTCAGCGTGACGTCACCGTCGAGTGCATTGGTGAGCTGCAGTTCGTAGGCGAGGTGCTTCTTGCCGTCGGTGGTCGGCACGGGAACGGGTGGGGCGACGACGCTGACGAGTACGGGGGTGGCTTGCGCCGCGACCGCGGTGGTGGACGACGGGGTGGGCGTCCCTGACGTCGTCACCGATCCGGAAGTCGACGTCGAGGTCGACGCGGACGGTGCCTCGGTCGAGGTGGCACAGGCGGCGACGAGGGTGACCGCACCCAGCATCGCCACGGTCTTGCGAGTGCTGCGGGCCATCCGCCGATCCTATGGCCCCGCCTCGGGCTCGCGTCTGGCTTCGGGTTCGATGCCGGCGTCCGGATCGATGTCCTTCTCGGTGCGGAACACGAAGAAGAACACCACCCAGCCGATGCCGGAGATGAAGATCCAGCTCACCAGCCGGTAGATCAGCATCGCCGAGATCGCCGAGGCCAGGGTCATGCCGCTGGACACCAGACCGGGAACCAGAAGAGCCTCGACGACCAACAGTCCGCCCGGCATCAGCGGGATCGCCCCGACCGCCCGCGCAGCCGCGTAGGCGACGGTCAGACCCGCCAGCGACGGCTTGCCTCCTGCCGCGTACGCCGCGAACGCCAGGCAGGCGACGTCGGCCACCCAGTTGAAGAGCGACCAGCTGAACGCGGTGCCCAGGGCGCGCCGGGTGAGGCTCACCGACTCCAGCTGCTCGAGCATCTCGCGCCACTTGTCCAGGCCGGTGTCGGCGGGCTTGCCCCGCACGGAGTTGAACCACGACAGCAGCCGGACCCCGATCCCGTCGATCTGCTGCGGGTTCGACGCGACGGCCTGCGCCAGCACCAGCAGGGCGACGAAACCGCCGAGCGTGAAGATCAGCGACAGGGGGTTCTTGCTGGCGCCGAGGAGGAACGCGCCAGCCAGGCCGAGCAGCGCCAGTCCGACCACCTGCAAGACACCCGACATGACCAGCTGCCACGACGCCACGATGGGGGAGGCGCCCCAGATGCGCTGCTGCCGGTAGACGAAGGTCGCGGAGAGGACGGGACCGCCCGGCATGGTCGTCGACAGCGCGTTGCCCGCATAGAACGCGGCCTCGGATCGCCACTGCTTGACGTAGACGCCCGCGGACTTGAGCAGGGTGCGCTGGATCTGGGCGAAGCTGTGCATCGACGCCAACGCGCAGAACACCGACGCGAGCACCCACCACCAATTCGCCGACAGCAGGCTCCGCCACGCCTTGGCGAGCTGATCCCACACCAGGACCACCTCGACGGCCAGCACCGTGACGGCGATGCCGATGATCACCCAGCGCAGCCACCAGTATTTGCCGCGCGACCGGGTGTCCCGGCGGTCGGCGTCGCTCACTGGAACCGCATCCCGGCTCCTGCCCTTGATGGCGTCCTGCGACACGGGGTAAGGGTAACGGCGCGCCACCGCCCGATCGGCTTGCCTGGAACGGACGTGGCGAGTCGTTACGCTACCGGAATGCCAGAGGGCTTCCCGGTTTCTCTCGACTCACAGGCCGACGCGTCGGTGCACCCCATCGTCCGCAAGACCGCCGCCTGGTCGTGGCGTTTGCTGGTCATCCTGGGGGCGCTGCTGGCGCTTCTGTGGGTGGTGGGGCACCTCGAGGTGATCGTGGTACCGGTACTGCTTGCCACGATGGTGACGGCGATGCTCCTGCCGCTCGTCGACTACCTCGATCGGCGCGGGCTGCCGAGGGGTGCGGCCGTGGCAGGCGTCATCGTGAGCAGCATCGTCGTTGTCGGCGGCATCCTGACGTTCGTCGTGAGCCAGTTCGTCCAGGGTGCGCCCGCGCTGGTGGACCAGGTGACCATCACCATCACCAACGCCAGGAACTCCCTCAACACCGGCTTGCTGTCGCACTTCAGCAACGACCAGATCAAGAGCGCCACCGACACGGCCATCGAGGCGCTCAAGAACAATCAGGCGAAGCTGACCAGTGGCGCATTGTCGACGGCGGGCACGATCACCGAGATCATCACGGGCGCCCTCCTGATGTTCTTCACGTTGATCTTCCTGCTGCAGGGCGGCCGCAACATCTTCTCGTTCGTCACCAAGATCTTTCCGCTGACCGTGCGGGACAGGGTCCGCGATGCCAGCCGCGCGGGCTTTCATTCGTTGACCGGCTACGTGCGCGCCACGTTCCTGGTGGCGCTCGTCGACGCCATCGGCATCGGCACTGGGCTCGCGATCATGGGCATTCCGCTGGCGCTGCCGTTGGCGTCGCTGGTGTTCCTCGGCGCCTTCATTCCCCTGATCGGCGCGGTGATCGCCGGCGGCCTCGCCGTGATCGTGGCGCTGATCGCCAAGGGCTGGGTCTTCGCGCTCATCACGCTCGGCTTGATCGTCGCCGTCCAGCAGCTCGAGTCGCACATCCTTCAGCCGCTGGTGATGGGCCGCGCGGTGTCGCTCCATCCGTTGGCGGTCGTGCTCGCGATCGCCGCGGGCGGCGTGACGGCTGGCATCGTCGGCGCTCTGCTGGCCGTGCCGATCGTGGCCGTCGTCAACAGCTCGATGCGGGTGTTGCTCGCCAAGGACCCCGACGCCGAAGAGGCTGCTCTCGAGGCCGACGTCGGGCCCACCATCGCGGGCACGACCGATGACATCGAGGCGATCGACGCGAAACGCGCCGAGGCCTAGAGCCGTCCTTCGCGGCGGAGCAGATCAGCCGCACTGACCCCGCCGCCGCGACGCTTGGGGTTCTTGTCGGCGTCCCGGGTGTCGATCTTCTCGGTGGCGTCGGCGTCCTGAGGGCGCTGGGTCGGGATCGCCGTGGTGGGCGGTTCGGCAGCGGGCGGAGGCGGCGGCTGGCGCCGTTCGACCCGAGGCTGCGGCTGCGGCTGCGGCTGTGGGGCGGCCCCCGCCCCGCGCAGGTCGCCAAGCCATGACTCGATCTCGCGGCTGCCGTTGGCGCTGGCCCCCCGGGGGCTGGAGCCCCTGGCCGGGGCCGGAGTCCGCGGCGGTGGGGTGGCGGCGGTGCGGCCGGGGTCGACACGCGGCGTCCTGGTGGTGGGCGGATCGACGGGTGCGGCGGGCATGCGAGTGGTCGGCGGCTCGGCTGCGGGTGCCGGCGCTGCGGTCGGGATCCGCGTGGTCCCCGCCGCCGACGGCGGGCTGACCCGCTGCGGAGGAACCTTGCCCGTCGCGGGCGTCCGCTGACCGCCCTGCGGATGCGTGGGGTCGTGAGGCGGCAGGGCGCGCACCGGCGCGCCTGCACCGACGAGGGCCTCGGCATCCTGCTCGGCGTCGCGGGCCGTGGGCCGCTTGCGCTCGTCGGGGAGTTCCACCTCGCCGAGTCCCAGCCGCTCCTGGATGCGCTTCATCCACTGCGGCGCCCACCAGCAGTCGTCGCCGAGCATCTTCATGATCGCCGGGACCAGGAACATCCGGATGATCGTGGCATCGAGAAGCAGCGCCAACAGCAGACCGAAGGCCAGGTACTTCATCATCACCAGGTCGGAGAACACGAACGCGCCCGCGACGACCGCGAGGATCAGTGCGGCGCCCGTGATCAGTCGACCCGTGGTGGCGGTGCCGATGCGGATCGCCTCGGCCGTGGACATCCCGCGCGCTCTGGCTTCGACCATGCGGGAGACCAGGAACACCTCGTAGTCGGTCGACAGACCCCAGATGACCGCGATGATCAGGCCGATCATCGGCGCCATCAATGGCTGAGGCGTGTAGTTCATCAGGCCGGACCCGTGCCCGTCGACGAACATCCACGTCAGGATGCCCATCGTCGAACCAAGGGTCAGTGCACTCATCAGCGCCGCCTTGATGGGTAGCACCAGCGAACCGAACGCCAGGAACATGAGCACCGTGGTCGTCAGGATCAGCACCACCACCATCAGCGGCAGCTTCGCGAACAGGCTGTGGATACTGTCCTGCTCGAGGGCAGGCGTGCCGCCGACCCAGATCGTCACGCCCTTGGGGGCCGCGATGTTGCGGAGCTCGTCGATCTTCTTGGCGGCGTCGTTGCGCACCTCGAGACCGTTCTGCAGCACGCACGGCAGGTCCTTCGACAGGCAGGGATGCGGCTGACCGTCCGTGCCGATCGGAATCTTCGGGTCCTTGACGTCCGGTGCGACGGGTCGCTCGTCCCAGGTGCCCGTGAAGCCGGTGATCTGCGCCGCCTCGTTCTTCACCTGAGCCAGTTGCTCGGGGCTCGCGCCCTGGACGACGAGCGTGAGCTTCTCGGTGCGGTATCCGGGGAAGCTGGTGTCGAAGGCGTTCTGGGCCTGGCGCACCGCGTTGTCGGGCGGCAGGTACTTCTCGCTGATACCGCCGAGGGCCAGCTGACCCAGGGGGATGACGAGCAGGATCATGACGATCACGATCGGCAGCGCGAACAGTCCCGGGCGCTTCATGACCTTGTTGACGAGCGTGCCCCAGAAGCCCTTCTCGACCTCTTCGCGGGTCTTGGTCTTCTGGGTCTTCTCGGCGAGGAAGTGGAGCCACCAGACGGTGATCCTGCGGATCAGCGGGACATACCTGGCCAACACCAGGATCGCGGTGACGGTGGCACAGAAGATCACGATGCCCAGCAGGATCCAGTACAGGGCGCCCTCGATGATGCCCGCGTCCTTGAGCGCGTAGACGCCGTAGGCCAGCCAGGCGTAGGTGCCCACATACGCGAAGAAGAGGCCGATCAGCGCCAGACCGGCGCCCTGCTCACCGGTTTTCTTGATGCGGGTGCGCGCGATGTGTCCGACCGCGATGCCGACCGGGGGCAACAGGATGCCCAACGGGATCGCGGCGAGCGCGAGCGGGTTCTTCTTCGGGTTGGCGGGGTCGGACTTGATGGTGTCTGGGAGAGCGAACTTGGTCAGCGAGTTCACGCCGAGCGAGTCCACCCGAGGGCCCAGGACGGCCAGCGCGGCGATCAGCACCGTGTTGGACATGATCGCCGCGAGCATGACCGAGGCGATGATCGCGTACGTGATCGACTTCAGGAAGCCCTGCGGGAAGAGCAGCAGCGGCACCGACGAGGCCACGATGATGACCGCAGAGAACATGACGGTCCGCCCGGACGTCATCATCGTCCGTCGTACCGCTGCCTCGGTGTCGTAACCCTCGGCTATCTCTTCTCGGAATCGACTCACGATGAACAACCCGTAGTCGATCGCGATGCCGAGGCCGATGAGGGTGACCACGGGTTGGGCGAAGAAGTGCACGGGCGTGAACTCGGCGGCGAGCCGCATGATGCCGAGGGCGCCCATGATGGTCAGCCCGCCGATGATGGCGGGGAGGCTGGCCGCGATGACGGTGCCGAAGACGAAGAACAGCACCACCGCGACCAGGGGAATCGCCGCTACCTCGGCGCGCTTCTGGTCGTCACCGATGGTGCCCGTGAGCTCGCTCGCGATGGGCTGCAGACCGGCCAGCTGGATCTTGCCGTCATCGACCTGCTGCAGGTCGGGCTGGATGATCTTGTAGTTCTTGAGGATGGTGTCGTCGTCGTTGCCCTTCAGCGGCATGACGATGAAGGTGCGTGTCCCGTCGTTGGCGAGGGCCTTGTTGGAGGTGGGGTCGCCGGTGGGGTTCGTCAAGTAGCCCTGCCAGGACAGGATCTGGTCGGGGTGGTCGGCGACGACCTTGTCGAGTTCGGCCTTGATCTGCTTGGACCACTGGGGGTCGTTGGCCTTCTTGCCGTCGGGCGCATCCAGGACGGCCACGATGTGGCTGAGGCGGTCGCGGCCGTAGACGTTGTCGGCGAGCTCGGAGGCGGCCACCGATTGGCTGGTCTCGTCGTAGAAGCCGCTCTGGGTGACGTGCTGCCCCAGGCTTGCGCCGTAGATGCCGCCACCAAGGCATAGCGCGACCATGACTCCGATGACTACGTATCGGAACCGGTACACCGTCCTACCCCACCAGGCGAACACGTGAGCTCCTAACTGATCTTCTTCAAGTTCTCTCTACCCTGCTGCTTGAGTTGTTCATGCGCGCGAGGTGAGTAGCGAGGACAGCGGCCGGAACGGCTGCAGCCACGCCCCCTGCTGGGGCAGCGAGTCAAGGCCGATTCGCGGTAGCGGCTCCCGGAAGACACCGGGGATGTCCTCGAGGTCGACAAACTCCAAGGTATCCGACGCTAGCGCCCAACTGGCATGTTCGCGAAATCCAAGAA
>JAOPUT010000304.1 GCA_025963385.1 Mycobacterium sp. | reverse complement strand
ATGGCCGTCTTCGCGCCCGCCTGCAGGTCCGCTGCAGTGAAGGCATCGGTGGTGGTCACCAGGGTCGCCGAGCCGTCACTGCGCACCTGCAGCGAGGAGAGATCGCCGCTGGACGGGTGGCCGGTCTTGCCCGCGACCTGGAAGTGCCCACCGGCAGAGTTGAAGTCGCCGGGCGCGCCACCGGTCGGTGCTACCGAGCTGGCCTCGCACTTGCCCACCGAGTGGATGTGCAGACCGTGGAAGCCGGGCGTCAGCTGACCGGACGCGGTGGTCTTGACGGTCAGCGTGGCGACGCCGCCGGAGAACACGATCTCGGCCGTCGCCACCGACGTGCCGTCGGCCGTCTTCAGATCGGCGGTCAGCTTCTCGCCGGTCGTCGTGGTGGTCGTGGGCTGTGCGCCCCCCGCGCCCTCGGCTGCCGACGGCGGCGGCGACCCGGTCCACACCGGAGGGGTCGTGCCGGGCTGGGTGGCGACCGGCTCGTGCGGGGAGCAGGCGCTCGCGATCGGAACGATGAGTGCCGCGGCGGCGAGGAGGCGAAGCGGGGCGGAGATCGGCATGTCGGAGAGCCTAACTGGTGACGGCCACGATCACGCCGGGCGGTTGCTCCGCGACCGCGGGTGTCCTGGGTTCCACGGCCGCATCGAGCAGGGCGCCGATCTCGTCGGCGGCCTCCTTCTCCCCCGCGGCTTCGCCGAAGTAGACGGTCGTGCCGGTGACGCCCTCGAGGCTGAGGTTGCCGGTCTCGGTCACGTTCCACTGGGCGTCACGCAGCCGGGTGGCCGTTTGATCGGCCAGACCTGCGACGTCGGACAGGTTGTAGACCCGCACCTCGGGCTTGGCCGCTGCGGGCGCCGCGGTCGACGACGTCGGGGGCGCGGTAGTGGTCGTGGCGGCGGTTGAGCTCGACGCGGTGCTGTCGTTGTCGTCGCTGCCACCGATGGCCTGGAAGCCGACCAACAGGAAGACCACGCCCAGGAACAGCAGCACCATGACCATGGCGCGCAGCGGCAACCCGGAGGAGTCTCGTTGATTCATCGCACACACTGTATCGAGCCGGGGACCCGGGAAGAAAAAACTCAGGTACCGATCACGTCACGTCGAAGCCGAGGCGGCGGGCCGCGCGCGCCTTCTGACGACTGGCCCGCAATCGGCGCAGGCGCTTGACCAGCATGGGGTCCGCCGCGAGCGCTTCCGGGCGGTCGACCAGCGCGTTCAGCACCTGGTAGTAACGCGTCGCCGACATGGAGAAGAGTTCCTTGATGGCGTCTTCCTTGGAGCCCGCGTACTTCCACCACTGCCGCTCGAAGGCAAGGATGTCGTGCTCGCGGCGGGTGAGACCGTCGGCGAGAGCCGTGCCCTCCTCGGAGTCCCCGGACTTGCCAGTCCGCGCAATGGCGCCGTCCATTTGCTCCCTGGACCCTTCGTTGAACTCAAGACATTCCGGTGGTGTCGGCCAACATTGAACCACGGCAGACGGAGTTGAGCCGTGAGCCTTACCCGCGAGTCGGATGACTTCACCTTGCGCACTAATCTTTTGCGCATGGCCGTAGTACCGATCCGCATCGTGGGGGATCCCGTCCTGCACACCGCGACGACTCCCATCCCGGTCGGCGCCGACGGTTCGCTGCCCGCGGACCTCGCCGATCTCATCACCGATTTATACGAAACCATGGACGCCGCCAACGGTGTCGGCTTGGCCGCCAACCAGATCGGGATCTCCAAGCGCGTCTTCGTCTACGACTGCGCCGACGAGCGCGGCCGCACCACCCGCCGTCGCGGAGTGATCGTCAACCCGGTCCTCGAAACCTCCGAGGTGCCCGAGACGATGCCCGACCCCGACAACGACGACGAGGGCTGTCTGTCGGTCCCTGGCGAATCCTTTCCCAGGGGCCGGGCCACCTGGGCGCGCGTCACGGGCCTCGACGCCGACGGCACGCCCATCACGTTGGAGGGTTCGGGACTGTTTGCTCGGATGCTCCAGCACGAGACCGGGCACCTCGACGGCTTCCTCTACATCGACGGGTTGATCGGCAGGCACGCACGGGCCGCGAAGCGCACGGTGAAGTCGAACGGCTGGGGCGTGCCCGGGCTGTCCTGGACTCCCGGCGAGGACCCCGACCCGTTCGGGCATTAGTGCCCGCGCTGCCCGAGGTCGGCACCAGAGTCAGTCTGCGATACCGCCTACCTGCAGGTTCGGTGCCGCCACTCAGCGACGTGGTCGGGCATCTGCTCGACGTCGGTCCGATCGTGCGGGTCCGCGACAAGCACGGTGACGTCGTCACGATCGCGGTCTCCGACGTCGTGTCCGTCAGGCCGCTGTCGGCCGCGCCGGTGCGCACCTCCGAGATCCGCAACCTCGAACATGCCGCCGCGCTCGCCTGGCCGGGCGTGGAGCAGCGGTGGCTCGACGGCTGGCTGCTGCGATTCGGCCTCGGCAGCACCAGGCGGGCGAACTCCGCGGTGCCCCTGCTCCCATCGCCTGGCATGGACACCGCGGCAATCGCCGACTGGTATGCCACCCGCGGGGTGCCTGCTCTTCTCGCCGTGCCCGACCGGCTGTACCGCCCGCCGCCCGGCCTACCGATCGACGGCGAGAACATCGTGATGGCAAGGCGATTGACCCCTGGCCCGGTGGATCCGGCGGTGGCGTTGACGTCGCACCCGGACGACGCGTGGTCGAGCCTGCATCCGCGGCAGGTGCCGCTCGAGGTGCTGACCGCGGTCGTGGACGGCGAGGTGATCTTCGCGACCGTCGAGGGGGCCGCGGTCGGGCGGGGCGCCGTCACCGTGTCACCGAACGGGACGCGGTGGGCCGGGTTGTCGTCGGTGCACGTCGCCGAGGATGCGCGCCGCCGCGGTCTGGCGCGCACGGTCTGCGACGGCCTGCTGGCGTGGGCCGCCGACCGGGGCGCCACCCACGCCTACGTGCAGGTACTCGCCGACAACACGGCGGCGATCAGGCTCTACCAGTCGATGGGGTTCGGCGAACATCACCGCTCGCGGTACGTGTCGCTAGGGTAACCGCGTGCGACTGGCCACCTGGAACGTCAACTCCATCCGCTCCCGCATCGACCGCGTCACGGGCTGGCTGGAACGCGCCGACGTCGACGTGCTGGCGATGCAGGAGACCAAGTGCACCGATGCACAGTTCCCGACGATGCCGTTCGCTGCGCTCGGCTACGAGGTCGCGCACGTCGGGCACAACCAGTGGAACGGCGTGGCGATCGCCTCGCGGGTCGGCATCGACGACGTCCAGATCGGCTTCGAGGGGCAACCCGCGTGGAACGACGCCGACGAGGCCAGGGCGATCGGCGCGACTTGCGGCGGGGTGCGGGTCTGGAGCCTGTACGTCCCCAACGGTCGCACGGTCGAGGACCCGCACTACGGCTACAAGTTGGAATGGCTTGCGGCGCTTCGTGATAGCGCATCGGGCTGGTTAGCCGCGGATCCGGCCGCACCGATTGCCCTGGTGGGCGACTGGAACATCGCGCCCACCGACGACGATGTGTGGGACGTCGAAGTGTTCAAGGGCAGCACCCACGTCACCGAACCGGAGCGGGCGGCGTTCCGGGCCATCGAGAGCGAGTTCGCCGACGTGGTGCGTCCGTTCGCGCCACCTCCGGAGAACTTCACCTACTGGGACTACACCCAGCTGAGGTTCCCCAAGCGGCAGGGCATGCGCATCGACTTCATCCTCGGCTCACCGGGTTTGGCGGCCCGCGTCACCCACGCCGAGATCGCCCGCGACGAGCGCAAGCCCGGCAAGAAGGGCACGCCTGCGCCGAGTGACCACGCACCCGTGCTGGTGGACCTCTCGTGAGGTCTCTCTAGCCACCGGGTTTGGGCTCGCCCCTGAGCTCGACGTCACGTTGGTTGTCGGGTACTTCGTAGACCACCCCGGTGATGGTGACCGTCGACTTGCCGGCCGTGATCGCGATGCTGCCGGTGTAGACAAGCAACGGTGCTCGAACTTCGACGCGGACGGAGGATTTCGGGGGCAAGTCGTACCGAAGCGCCGGCGGCAGGAATGTCCTGACGTTTGGAATGACTCTTCCGGACGCGTCGCTGAGCGTCTGGATGGTGGGCTTCACCAGGGACAGGCCGCCCTTGACGCCCACGTCGTCGACCACGTGTGCGATAGCGGTGTAACCGATCTCGAACCGGGTCTGATGATTTCGGTCTCTGTCGTTGTACTCGTATGCGACAGGCCCTTGCTTTTCCATCGCTTGTTGCCATTCCGTCCACGTCACCGTGGGAGCGCCGTCCGGCTGGAATGAGCACTTCACCGAAGAGCCGTCCGTGCAGGCCGCGACGAGGTTCGCCACGTCTGGATCGCTGACAGTGACGGTTCTCGACGTGGGAACGGTGTCGGCGATCCGAATGGGCGGGACTGGATTACCGAGGTAAGTGCGCTCGGGGAGGATGCCCTTGAGGAGGTCGAACGCCGGGACTCCATCGGCGAGGGGATTTCCGTGCGCATCAAAGTGAGTCGACGAGAACTGGCCGTCGTTGACACCCAAGAATGTCAGCCCCGTCATTGTCAGGTGCCATGACTCGCCGGTGGGTCTGGTCAAGATCATGGTGACCGTCTTGGGGGAGAAGTATCCGACCGGGATTTCGAGGTGCAAGTGCGCCCCGGGGGCGAGGACGGTGCCGACGGCGGGACCGCCCCCGTTGGGCCGATAGTCCCCGTCGTAACTGATGACCCACCCGTCGAAGGTGTCGTTATAGATGTCGAACCCCTTGGTAGAGGTCGACCATTCCTGTGTAGGCGCGGTCGACGAAGCCGCCGCTGCGGCAGTGGGATTGGTCGTGATCGCCGAGGCGAGGACTGTTGTGGCGTCGACCGTGGTGGGCGAGGCTTTCACCTCGAGGGGGTCAACGGTGCCCGCCATGTAGCCGGCCACGTAGAGGACTCCGTCCGCGCCGAGTGCGAGCCCGGTGGGACCGGCCGCCACGGCACGGGTCTGGTCGGTCATCGTCGCAGCGGCGACGTCGAGGACTGAGACCACCGACCGGTCCTCGTCGGCGATGTAGGCGTACGTTCCCGTCGCGTCGATCACCACCGACATCGGCGAATCACCAGCCACGATGGGCGATCCCACCACGGTCAGGGTGTCCAGATCGATGATCGACACCGTGCCGTCGCCCGGTGTCGTCGTCGTGCCCGTGTTGGTGACCACCGCGCGGTTGCCCACCGCGGCAATGCCGGTGGGCGCGTCACCGACGGAGATCGTGGCGGCGACGGTGTTGGTGGTGAGGTCCAGCACGGTCACGGTGTCGTCGAACTCGTTGGTGATGAGCGCGCGGTCGCCACTGATCGCCACACCGTATGGTCCGTCGCCGACCACCACGCGGGTGACGTTCCATGTTGCGGTGTCAATGACCGACACCGAGTCCTCATAGCTGTTGGCCACCACCACGCGGGTGCCCGCGGCGTTGACCGCGATTCCGGTGGGGTCGCTGCCGACGTACACATACGGGCGCACGACGTTGTTGGTGGCGGTGTCGAACACCGTGACCGTGCCGTCGGCGGAATTGACGACGTAGGCGCGGCCATCGGCAGCGATGGCGATGCCCGACGGGGCACCACCCACCAAGATCGACCCGACCACGGCCCGCGTCGCGACGTCGAGCACCGAGACTCGGTCGTTGGCGACATCGGTGATGTAGGCATGCTTCCCGTCCGGGCTCATGGCTACCGCAAACGGCGTTCCGTTGATGGCAAGCGCGTCGGCGGCGCCGACCTGGACGGTCACCGACACCGGTGTGGTCGAGGTCTGACTGAACAGTCGAAGTCCGCCGTCGCCGACGTTCACGGTGAAGGTGTCGCTGCCCCCGTCGAGCGCCAGTGCGGCGTTCGGGGTGTAGGTATAGGTGCCGTCGGCGTGCACTGCGACGCTGCCCTGTGTGGGTCCCTGAATGATCTGGTAGGTCAACGGATCCCCGTCGGGATCGGTCGCACCGATGGTGCCGATGACCTGTCCGTTGGCGTCTTCGCCGATCTGTAGCGGTGCCGCTCCCGGCGCCCGGTTGTAGAACGCACCCACCGTGGTCCGGCGGAACCACTCGATCGCCAGCAGGATCGGCGAGGAGTCGGGCCGGATCGGAAGCGGCGTGGCAAACGGCGCCAGCAGCGTGTCGATGACGCGTCGGGCCAACGCCACCAGCGTCTGGGGCAACGAAGGGACGCCAGCCGGGACAGCCGCTGGCGTCATGTCGAGCGCCGTCGTCGCCACCATCGCTGCGGTCACGGGCGCGGTCGATGCCGGGCCCAGCGTCGGTGCGTCGGACTTGGTGACGTTAGCTGCGACCTTCGGCGTTGGGGTGGCCTTCACCTGGGTAACCGCGGCCGGCTGCGCAGACGTGGCGTCCACCGCGTGGGGTCGCACGTCGGCGTCGGGCTGATGATGATCGCTACCAGTGCTCGTCACCCCGTGCGCGGCGCTGGTCGCTGAACCCGGTTCGGACGGTTCGGGCTCAGTGGCCGGGGCCGTGATCACCTCGGCCGGGGTGGACGCGCCGGGGCTCGACGGCTGCTCCTCGGATGGCGCCGTGACCTCTGTGTCACCGGTGTGCTGGTGCTGGTGGGCGCGGCTGTCGGCGTCGCCGTCGGTGCCAGTACCGGTGCTGGTGTCGGTGTCTGTTTGCGGGTGCGCACGGGTGCTCGACGGCGTCGAGGGAGCCTGGTGAGTGGGCGTCGACGACGTGCCCGTCGGCTGCGATGCGGTTCCTTCGGCAGCAGTTCCGCCCGTATCCGGAGTTGACGACGAATGCGCTTGCGGACCGGTCGAACTGGTGCTCGACGACGAGTCGTCATCAGCCCAGGCAATCGGACTGGCCGACACCGCGGCCCCGATCCCCAAGGCAACTGCCAACGCCCCCACCCGACCCACGTAGCTGGCACAGCTCACCAGCAACTCCTTCTGCCCTAGCCGCCCGCGCGCTTCGGCCCCATGACCAAGCCACTAACGCGGCGACAACCCAATCAGAACGCGCGGCTACGACCGGCGACGGGCATTGACGATAGCGTCAAATTAGACATTGCGCAGCAAACTACTCCGTTCGGATGACAACCGATTGCGAGGAGAGGTCAACCGAACAGCGGAAGCGCTCGCTTGCGCGCGAGCGCGTCCATTCCGCGCTGAATGCTGCGCTGCACTTCTTCGTACTTCTGGTCGACGTAGGCCGCGTCGTCGGCGCGGTCGGGATCGGCGTCGATCTCGACGGCGGGCATGAAGCGGGTCCTGATCTTGGCGGGCAGCGGCAGCTGCGGCAACGCCGCGGGCGCAATGCCCCAGGGTAGGGAGATCGCCAGCGGAAAGACCTTGAGCCGCAACACCTTGTCGAGTCGCAGCGCCTTCGACAGTCGGTCACCGCGGATGAGGACCGGCATGGCGTCGGCGCCACCGACCGTGGCGATCGGCACGATCGGCACCCCTGCACGGATGGCCATCTTGACGAAGCCCTTGCGGCCGGCCAGGTTCGCGACGTCACGCTCCTGCCACGGCCGCAGGGAGTCGACCTCGCCCCCGGGCCACACGGCGACGTCGCGGCCCTCGGCGAGCGCGGTGGCGATCGAGTCCGGCGCTGCCGGCAGCACGCCCATTGCCCGGAAGTACCGGCCGATCACCGGAATGGCCATCAACGCGTCATGGGCGGTGCCGTGCAGCGGGCGCTCCTGACCAAACCGGCGCCACCACTGCACTCCGACGGTCCAGGCGTCCCAGACGAACGGCGCGCCTGAGTGGATGCCCACCAGCAGCACCGGGGCCTCCGGCAGGTTCTCCCAGCCGTCCATTTCCATCCGGAACCAGTAGTCGACGAGCGCGTTCCACAGGAACTTCTGACGCTGCATCGTCGCCTCGTCCTGGCCGGACAGGTCCCACTCCGACGCCCGATCCGCGATCCAGCCCGCCAACCCGTCACCGGTGTCCGACCGCTTCTCGGCCACCCTCTGCCTGGCCTCCTCGGCGTGTCGCTGGGACTGGACGCGGACCTCGGGCGGTCGGATGTCGCTGCTCGTCATGCGAGTCACATACCCCGAAAGTGCCCGGGGTCACACCCACGCGTTGGTCGAGGTCACGCCTCGTTGTCGGCGCCGACCTCGGATCCGTAGCGGCCCGGGTTGAACAGCGACGCCATCGCGCCGAGCAGCATCATCACCGCGGCGGCGATGAACACCACGGTCAACCCGGAGTGGAACGGTTCGGTGATCAACTGTGGGAAGAACGTCTTGCCGGTCAGCAGGTCGGCGTTGACCCCGGGCTGGGTCAAGGCCCCCGACGGCCCGAGCAGTTCGCCCATCGGGTTGTAGCCAAGGAACGCCGCGAAGAGACTGCCGACCGGAGGCAGGTTCGCCACGTCGTGTGCGACCGAGGCCGAAACACCCTGCGCCTGAAGCCCGCTGCTCATCGCCGAGGGCAGCGTGTTGGCCAGCCCGACGATCATCAGTGAGAAGAAGACGCCGATCGACAGTGACGACCCTGCGTTGAAGAACGTCGCCCGCACTCCGGACGCCGCACCGCGCTGGGCGGCGGGCACGCTGGACATGATCGCCGCGGTGTTGGGGGCGGTGAAGATGCCGCCGCCGAGGCCGTTGAGGAACACCAGTATGGCGAACACCCAGTAGTTGAAGTTCACCGGGATCATTACGAGCGCGACGAAGGTCGCCGCCATCAGTAGCATGCCGCCCACCGTGAACGGCCGCGCACCGAAGCGGTCCGACAGCGAGCCCGCCAGCGGCCCCGCCACCAGGAAGCCCACCGTGATCGGCAACAGGTAGATGCCTGCCCACAGCGGGGTGGACTCGAAGCTGTAGCCGTGCAAGGGAAGCCAGATGCCCTGCAGCCAGATGATGAGCATGAACTGCAGACCGCCCCGGCCCATCGAGGACATCAGCCCCGCCAGGTTGCCCATGCCGAATGAGGCGGACTTGAACAGCCGGACGTCGACCATGGGCGAGTCAACGTGCAGTTCGATGAAGCAGAACGCCACCAGCGACAGCAGGCCGAAGGCGATGGCGCCGAGCACCAGCGGGTTGGTCCAGCCGGTGCTTGCGTCACCATAGGGCTGGATGCCGTAGGTGATGCCCGCGAGCAGCACGGTCAGCCCGACCCCGAACGTCAGGGTGCCCGCCCAGTCGAGCTTGCCCGGGGTGCGCGCACCGAGCTCGCGCAGGGACCGGACGCTCCAGATGGTGCCGAGGATGCCGATCGGCACGCCGACCCAGAAGATGGCCTTCCAATGCCATTCGGAGAGGAAGCCGCCGATCAGCAGACCGAGGAACGAGCCTGCGACGGCGGAGACCATGTTGACGCCGAGCGCCATGCCGCGCTGGTTGGCGGGGAACGCGTCGGTGAGGATCGCCGAGGACGACGCCATCAGCATCGCGCCACCCACGCCCTGGACCACGCGCCAGCCGATCAGCCACAGGGCGCCTCCGCCGAGGTGGAACGGATCGAAGGACAGGGCGACCGCAGCCAAGGTGAAGACCACGAAGCCCCAGTTGTAGATGCGGACACGGCCCAGCATGTCGCCGAGGCGGCCGAAGGGGACCACCAGCACCGCGGTCACCACCAGGTAGCCCATCAGCATCCACAGCAGATAGCTGACGTTGCCCGGCGCCAGCGGGTTGAGCCCGATACCGCGGAAGATCGCGGGCAGTGAGATCAGGACGATGGACGCGTTGATCGTGGCCAGCAGGGTGCCGAGCGTCGTGTTCGACA
>JAOPUT010000385.1 GCA_025963385.1 Mycobacterium sp. | reverse complement strand
CGAAGTCGCCCTTCGTCAGCTTGTCGAACGCCTCGATGGTCTCCTTCAACGGTACCGTCGAACCGGGCTGACCGGTGAACTGCTCGGCCGCCATCATGTTCTGGCTCAGGAAGCGCTCGATGCGACGAGCCCGGTTGACCAGCTGCTTGTCCTCTTCGGACAGCTCGTCGACACCGAGGATCGCGATGATGTCCTGAAGATCCTTGTAGCGCTGCAGGATTCGGATGACCTCCTGCGCGACGCGGTAGTGCTCGTCACCGACCACGGCCGGGTCCAGGATCGTCGAGCTCGACGCCAGCGGATCCACCGCCGGGAAGATGCCCTTCGAGAACACCGCACGGGAAAGCTCCGTGGTGGCATCGAGGTGCGCGAACGTGGTCGCGGGCGCCGGGTCGGTGTAGTCGTCGGCGGGCACGTAGACGGCCTGCATCGAGGTGATCGAGTGACCACGGGTCGAGGTGATGCGCTCCTGCAGCTCGCCCATCTCGTCGGCCAGTGTCGGCTGGTAACCCACCGCGGACGGCATGCGACCGAGCAGCGTGGAGACCTCGGAGCCGGCCTGCGTGAACCGGAAGATGTTGTCGATGAACAACAACACGTCCTGGTTCTGCTCGTCGCGGAAGTACTCCGCCATGGTCAGCGCGGACAGGGCGACGCGCATACGAGTGCCTGGCGGCTCGTCCATCTGACCGAACACCAGCGCGGTGTCCTTGAGCACGTTGGCGTCGGCGAGCTCGACCCAGAGGTCGTTGCCCTCACGGGTGCGCTCTCCCACGCCTGCGAACACCGACGTGCCGCCGAAGTTGCGGGCGATGCGGTTGATCATCTCCTGGATGAGCACCGTCTTGCCGACGCCTGCACCGCCGAACAGGGCGATCTTGCCGCCGCGAACGTACGGGGTGAGCAGGTCGACGACCTTCAGTCCGGTCTCGAGCATCTCGGTCTTGGGCTCGAGTTCGGCGAATGGCGGCGGCTTGCGGTGGATCGACCAATGGTCGAAGTCCTTGCCGTAGCCGGGGTCGTCGAGGCAGTCGCCGAGGGCGTTGAACACGTGCCCCTTGACGCCGTCGCCGACGGGCACCGAGATCGAGGCGCCGGTGTCGGTGACCTCGACGCCACGGACCAGGCCGTCGGTGGGCTGCATCGAGATGGTGCGGACCAGGTTGTCGCCGAGGTGCTGCGCAACCTCGAGGGTCAGCGTCTTGGCCATCTCCTCGTAGGTGATCTCGGCGTGCAACGCGTTGAAGAGCTCCGGCACGGATCCGCGCGGGAACTCGATGTCGACGACAGGGCCGGTGATGCGGACCACGCGGCCGGCCGTACCGGTCTTGCTTTCTGCGGTGGCAGTCATTTCCTCTTCGCTTCCTACGGGGCTTTACTTGGCGTCAGCCAGCGCGTTGGCGCCGCCGACGATCTCGCTGATTTCCTGGGTGATCTGCGCCTGGCGCTCGCGGTTGGCTTCCAGCGTCAGCGCCTTGATCAGATCGTCGGCGTTGTCCGTCGCGGACTTCATCGCGCGGCGACGAGATGCCGACTCCGACGCGGCAGCCTCCAGCAGCGCCGAGTAGACGCGGGTGGCGATGTAGCGCGGAAGCAGAGCGTCGAACAGTTCCTCCGCGTTCGGCTCGAACGAGAAGAGTGTGCGCGGCCCCTCTTCCGGCTCCTCGTCTCCGACGTACTCGACCACCATCGGGGCAGCCCGACGGGCGACCGCAGACTGCGAGAGCATGGAGCGGAACTCGGTGAAGACGATGTGAATCTCGTCGACACCCAGGATTCCGTCCGAGCCGGCGTCATCGCCTTCGTCGTCGACGCCGGCCATGAAGGCCGCCACCAACGTGTCCGCGATCTCCCGCGCCTGCTCGTACGTCGGGCGCTCGGAGAAACCGGTCCACGACTCCTTCACCTCGCGCTGCCGGAAGCTGTAGTAGCCCAATGCCTTCCGACCGACCGCGTAGATCTCCGGTTCCTTGCCTTCTTCACGAAGCAGCGCGAAGAGTTCCTCGGACTGGCGCAGCACGTTGGCGTTGTAGGCGCCGCAGAGTCCGCGGTCCGACGACACCACGAGGACCGCCGCGCGCCTGGGAGACTCCCGCTCGACGAGCAGCGGGTGGTCGAGCGCACTCGCCGAGGCCAGCTCGGTGAGCATGTTCGTGATCTCTTCGGAGTAGGGCCGAGCCGCCTGGACTCGGGCCTGCGCCTTGGCGATTCGCGACGTCGCGATCAGCTCCTGGGCCTTGGTGATCTTCTTGATCGACCCGGCGGAGCGGATGCGGCCGCGCAATTCGCGCAGTGTGGCTGCCATGTATTCGCCTGCCTACTTCTTCGGTGCCGGCTTGCGGACCTTGACCGATTCCTTCTCGACGTCCTCTTCGTCCATCGCCTCGGCATCCGCCTCATTGACGACCACGGAGCTGCCGTCGGTCGCGGCGAAGCCCTTCTTGAAGTCGTTGACCAAGTTCGTCAACTTCTCCTCGGCTTCCTCAGGAAGCTTCTTGGTCTCGCGGATTTCCTTGTAGACGTCTTCGTGGCTGGCCTTCAGGTGCTCGAGGAATTCGGCCTCGAAGCGCTGAACGTCTTCGACGGGAACCGAGTCCAGGTGGCCCTTGGTGCCGAGGAAGATCGCGACGACCTGCTCTTCGACCGACAGCGGGCTGTACTGGGGCTGCTTGAGCAGCTCCACCAACCGGCTACCGCGTTCCAGCTGCGCCTTCGACGTCGGGTCCAGATCGGAGGCGAACGCCGCGAAGGACTCGAGCTCCCGGTACTGCGACAGGTCCAAACGGAGACTTCCTGCCACTTCTTTCATTGCCTTGATCTGGGCAGCACCACCGACGCGGGACACCGAGACGCCGACGTTGATGGCCGGTCGCACGCCTTGGTTGAACAGGTCGGACTCCAGGAAGCACTGGCCGTCGGTGATCGAGATGACGTTGGTCGGGATGAACGCCGAGATGTCGTTGGCCTTGGTCTCGATGATCGGCAGTCCGGTCATCGATCCACCACCGAGTTCGTCGGACAGCTTGGCGCAACGCTCGAGGAGCCGGGAGTGGAGGTAGAAGACGTCACCGGGGAACGCCTCGCGGCCCGGCGGACGGCGCAGCAGCAGCGAGATGGCGCGGTAGGCGTCGGCCTGCTTGGAAAGGTCGTCGAAGACGATCAGGACGTGTTTGCCGTCGTACATCCAGTTCTGGCCGATGGCCGAACCCGTGTAGGGCGCAAGCCACTTGAAGCCTGCGGGGTCGGACGCCGGGGACGCGACGATGGTGGTGTACTCCATCGCGCCACCGTCTTCGAGGGCGCGCTTGACGCTGGCGATCGTGGTGCCCTTCTGGCCGATCGCGACGTACACGCAGCGCACCTGCTGGTTGGGATCTCCGGTCTCCCACGCCTCGCGCTGGTTGAGGATCGTGTCGACGCAGACGGCGGTCTTGCCGGTCTTGCGGTCGCCGATGATGAGCTGCCGCTGGCCGCGGCCAATCGGGGTCATCGCGTCGATGGCCTTGATGCCGGTCTGCAGCGGCTCGCTGACGCCCTGACGCTGAACCACCGACGGCGCCTGCAGCTCGAGTGCACGGCGCTTGTCCGAGTCGATGTCGCCCTGACCGTCGATGGGCTGGCCCAGCGGGTTCACCACGCGACCGAGGAACGCGTCCCCGACCGGCACCGAGAGCACCTCGCCGGTGCGCTTGACCTGCTGGCCCTGCTCGATCTTCTCGAAGTCGCCGAGGATGACCGCGCCGATGCTGTGCTCGTCGAGGTTCAGCGCAACACCGAGCACACCGCCAGGGAACTCGAGGAGCTCCTGCGTCATGACCGAGGGCAGGCCCTCGACGTGGGCGATGCCGTCACCGGCATCGATGACGGTGCCGATCTCTTCACGCTGGGTATCGGCGGAAAACGAGGAAACGTACTCCTCGACGGCACCTTCGATGTCAGCAGCGGAGATTGTCAACTCTGCCATGTTCTTCGTCTTCCTACCTTTGGTGTTCGGGTGGTGAGTCTTGTCGTGTTAGTCCGGCAGCTGTGTCTGGGCGGCCGCCAGGCGCGATGCGATGGAGCCGTCGATCACCTCGTCACCGACGGTGATCGAAAGACCGCCGAGGAGTTCGGGATCGACGTGGAGCTGTACGGACACCGGGTGTCCGTAGATGCGCGTCAACAACTCCACCAGCCGGGTGCGCTGGGCGTCCGTCAGCTCGGTGGGCGCAGTCACGTGTGCGACGACCTCGCCGCGGCGGGCGACCGCCAGCTCGGCCAGGTCGACGACTGCCTCGTCGGCACGCTCGCCCCGAAGGTGAGCGATGGTCTGCGACAGCAGCGCCGCAGCCGTTCCGTCGATACCCAAGCCGTCGATGATCTTGTTCAGCAGTGCGAGTCGACGGTCGACCGGCATGGTGTAGTCGCTGAGCAGCGCGGTCAGACGCGGCTCGGAGTCGAGAATGCGGCCGAAGCGGAACAGCTGTTCCTCGACCTCGTCGACTTGGTCTTCGATCTCGGCCCGCTTCAGCAGGGCGAGCCGCGCGAGGTGTTCGATGCCGTCCACCAGATCGGCTTCGGCGGACCACCGCTGGGACACGGCCTTCCGCAGCAGCTTCAGGGTGTGCTCGGAGACCTTGTCGGAGAACAGCCGGTCGACCAGTCGCGCCTTGGCCTCTGCGTCGTCGTTGTGCTCGGCGAGATGCCTGGTGAGCGTCGGTTCGGCGATCAGCAGTGAGACGACCGAGCCGAGCTCTTCGGACAGCTTGGTCAGCCCCGGTTCCCTGAGACTGCCTGCCACGTCGTCGAATTCCTTGGTGAGTTCGACGAGCGCCGCACGGCTGGCGGCGCGGAGGCGAGCGAATGCGCTCGTCTCGATGACTGCGGAGGACGGGGCCATCTGATCGAGTTCGTCCAGGAAGCGGTCGATCGTCGCAGCCTGCGCTGCGGAGTCGGCGACGTGAGCACGGACCAGCTCGTCGGCCTTCTGCACGGACTCTTGTCCGAGCCCCTGCCGGAGCTGCCTGATGAGCTGCTGACGCATCAACTGAACCTGTTGTGCCCCTTGCACCTTGAGCCGCTCAGCCTCGACGTCCGCCTGTTCCGCCAGTTGGCTGGCGATGCGTTCCGAGTCCTGCCGTGCCTCGTCGGTGACCTTCGACGACTCGGCTTCGGCGTCCTTGAGCGCCTTGGCGTGCATCGCGTCCGCGTCTGCGAGCTTCTTCTCCGCCTCGGCGCTTTCGGCAAGCGCGGCGCGCACCGCATCCTGCTGCTTCTTCATCAGGGTCCTCACCGGCGGCACGACGTAGCGCCACAGGATGAACACGATGACGGCGAAACCGATCAGCTGACCGATGAATGTCGACATTTAGCGGCTCCCGCCTGAGTTCACGTCAACGCCGAGGATGCGGCTCGCCAGCGTGGCGGACAGTCCGTCCACCGACGAATCGAGCGTGGCCTGCGTCGACGAACGCTGCTCGGACAGTTGTGCATCCGCCTCGCGCACCGTCTCAGCGACCTCACCGCTCGCCTCCGCACGCTTCTCGTCGATCGCCGCGCGACCGGCCGACCGGGCCTCGTCGCGGATCGACGACGCCTCGGTGCGAGCGCCAGCCATGGCCTCGTCGTAATCGGCCTGCGCTGCCGCGACCTGCTCCGCCGACCGGCGCGAGTCCGCAGCGGTCTTCGCCAGCATGGCCTCGCGCTCCGCGAGGACCTTGCTGATCGGTGGCACAACCCATTTCGTGATCACGCCGAGCACGATCAGGAAGATGATCAGCACGACGAAGAAGGTGCCGTTGGGGATCAGGAAGTTGTTCCCCCCGCCGCCTTCCTCCGCCGCGAGGATCGTTAGTGAATCCATGCTGTCTGACTACTACTTCAGGCCTGGAGTGGCGAAGACGAACAGCGCCATGAACGCGAGGTTGATGAAGTACGCAGCCTCCACCAGACCGACGGTGATGAAGAACGGCGTGAACAAGCGGCCCTGAGCTTCTGGCTGCCGTGCGATGCCGGAGATCAGCGCGTTACCGGCGATGCCGTCGCCGATACCTGCGCCGATTGCGCCGCCACCCATGATCAATCCACCACCGATGAGAGCACCGGCCGTGATGAGGGCGTTTGGATCCATTCCTTATTCCTCCTTGGTAACTGGTGGTGGTGCCACCAGGACTGCTGGTCGTACGGGTCGTACTGGCTCGTTAGTGCTGCTGTGCTTTCTCTTCGCTGTCGTGACTGTCGTGACTGTCGTGGCTGTCGTCGCTGTCGTGGTCCAGTTCCATCGACTGGCTGAAGTACAGGATCGTCAGCAGCGCGAAGATGAAGGCCTGGATCAGGCCGACGAAGAGGTCGAACGTCTTCCAGATGGCATTGGGCGCCCACTGGATGTACCAGGGGAACAACGCAATCAGCGAAACCAGGATGCCGCCGGCGAAGATGTTGCCGAAGAGTCGCAGCGACAACGAGATCGGCTTGGCGATCTCCTCGACGATGTTGATCGGCGCCATCAGGGTGACGTGGCCCTTGAACAGCTTCTTGATGTGGCCCCACGCGCCACGGCGCCACACGCCTGCGGCGTGATAGCAGATGAAGACGAACGCGGCGAGCGCCAACACGTAGTTGATGTCGGCGGCCGGCGCCTTGATCAGTTCGCTCGCGGCGCCGTCGGAGCCGCCGTACTGCACCGGCAGCACCGAGAGCCAGTTGGACACCAGGATGAACACGAAGATGGTGACTGCGAGGGGCAGCACGAATGGCGCGATCTTCATGCCGATCGCTGCCTCGACCTGCTGGCGCATCTGAATGGTGATGGCCTCGAAGAACAACTGCACACCGCCGGGCACGCCGGTGGAGGTGACCTTCGACTTCAGGAAGAACGCCAACGCGATCACGATGACACCGGCGATGGCGGTGCTGATCACGGTGTCGCCGTTGATCGTCATGCCGAATACGTGCCAGAGGGGTTCGTGGACCCCGACGTGGATCGCCCCTTCGGCGACAACAGTCTCAATCATTAGCCGTCAGCTCTATCTTTCGATTCCGATGCGGAGACTTCTTCGACGTCCAGGCCATTGGCGCGGATCTTCTTCATCACGGGAATGCTGGTGCTCATCACCAGCACGGCTTGGAAGATCGCGAGTCCGAACAGCACGGCAAGGCCGTCGTGCTTCTTGAAGACGATGGCGATGGTCAAACCGATGGCCGTGATGACCAGCAACCGCGTCATCGAGTTGACGGCCATCTTCTTCTTGAGCGGGTGATCGTCGGCGGTGATGGCCTCGACGGCGCGGCGCACCAGAAGGGCGTTGAGCAAACCCAGGCCGAGGCCGAAGCCGAAGAAGGCCCCGAAGAAGATGTGACCCATGAACCCGGAGGCCAGGAGGGCCAACCCGGTGAGCGCCACGCAGACGATGAGCAGGCGCAGCGGCCGGAAGGCCACGGAAGGAAACACCAATGGCGCGTCCTGCGCTGGCGTCGTCATTGACTCACCTCAATCCACGCTTTCACGGAAGCTGTCCCCTTTGACGATCAATGATCCGGCGCGTGCCCGCCGAGCGTATCGGAGGGCGTTGGGCGCGCTGGAATCACCCAAGGGGTAGCTCCCTTTTGTCGGTCGTACGTCGGCGCCGATCGGCTTCTTCAAACCGATGGGCCGGGCCGGCAACCCGCGAGGTTTTTCGGGGTTCTGCCAGTAACGTACCACATGGTAGGTGCCCCTAAAGGGGGTACTACTACTTCGCGTCGTACTGCCTAGTCTGGCAGCTCGCTGGGAACGTCGCCGCCTCTGCGCAGCAGGGGAATCAGCGTGATGACGATGGCGACGACGATGGCCGCCAGCATGACCGCGCCGGTGTAGCGCGGGTCGAAGAAGATCGTGCTCGCCGCGCCGAGCGCGACGATGCCGACCCACATGTAGATCAGCAGGACGACCCGGCGGTGGGAGTGGCCGATCTGGAGCAACCGGTGGTGCAGATGCATCTTGTCGGGGCTGAAGGGGCTGCGGCCGGCACGGGTACGGCGCACGATCGCCAGCAACATGTCGAGGGCGGGCACGAACATCACCGCGACGACCAAGAGGAACGGTGACAGCAGCGCGAACACGTCGCGTGCGCCGTAGGCGTTCTGGGAGATCGGCCCTGCCGCCGTGGTGGACGCCGCCGCGAGCATCAGGCCGATGAGCATCGAGCCAGAGTCGCCCATGAAGATCTTGGCGGGATGGAAGTTGTGCGGCAGGAAGCCGAGACAGGCGCCCGCCAGCACCACCGAGATCACGGCGGGCGGGTAGAACAGCACGTCGCCGCCGTGGTCTCTGAGCAACCCGACCGAGAAGATGCAGATCGCTGCCGCGGTGATGAGGCCGAGGCCCGCCGCCAGCCCGTCGAGACCGTCCACGAAGTTCATGGCGTTGACGATTGACACCGTCAGCGCCAACGTCAGCAGGATCGAGGTCACCTGGTCCAGCACGATGGTGCCGACGCCACCGATCGGGATGTAGAGCACGCTCCACGCCACGCCCATCGTGACGAGGACGCTGGCGGCCGTGATCTGTCCCGCGAACTTGGTGAGCGCGTCGAGCCCCCACCGGTCGTCGATCAAACCGATCGCCATGATCAGGCCGCCCGCCACCACCACGGCGGGCATGCCGGACGAGTAGACGAAACCCCGTGTCAGCGCGGGCAGCTGCGACGCCAGCAGCACGGCGGCGACGATGCCGATGTACATCGCGAGCCCGCCCATCCGCGGTGTCGGCTGTACGTGGACGTCGCGCTGGCGCGGGTAGGCCACGGCACCGAGCCGGGTGGCGAGGGCACGAACCCAGCCCGTCGCGAAGTACGTGATGATCGCTGCGGTCAGCCCGACGAGCGCGAGCTCGCGCAAGGGCACGCCGGCACCGCGGTCCGACAACGCGAGCAGACCCTCCACGCGCTGAAATGTACTGGACCTACCTGGGACCCACGTCATCGTCGCCCCGCACGTGTTCGCTGGGCGGCCGGTGACGTCAGGCCGTCAGCGTCTCCGCCTCGAGCCCGAGCACGCCGGCGATGGCGGCGGCGGTGACGGGCCCCTCCCGCAGGATGCGGGGCTGCGCGCCGGTGAGATCGACGATCGTCGAGGCCGCGCCCTGGGCGGACGGTCCGGCTTCGAGATAGACCTCGACCAGGTCTCCGAGCTGATCACGTGCGTCCGCCGCCGTCGTCGCGGCGGGCCTTCCGGAGACGTTGGCGCTCGAGACGGCCATGGGACCGACCTCACGCAGGAGTTCGATGGCCACCGGATGCAGTGGCATCCGCAGCATCACCGTGCCCTGGGCGTCGCCGAGGTCCCACTGGAGAGACGGAGCTTGCTGTACGACGAGGCTCAGCGCCCCCGGCCAGAAGGCGCGAATGAGTTCACGTGCCGCATCGGGCACCGAGTACACCAGGCCGTCGATGGTGTGCCACGACCCGACGAGGACCGGCACGGGCATGTCGCGGCCGCGGCCCTTGGCGGCAAGCAGCGCGGCGACGGCGGCTCCGTCGAACGCGTCGGCGCCGATGCCGTAGACGGTGTCGGTGGGCATGACCACGAGACGGCCACCCTTGAGCGCACTGATCGCCGATGCGATGCCAACGGGACGCTGGCCCTCGTCGGCGCAGTCGAACATTTCGGTCATGGTTTGTAGCCTGAACCCTTCTTTACCGCGGTGACGAATCGGGGGCGACCGGCGAGGTCGCGACGCGATGCCACGTCGGCGAAGGCGCCGGAATGTTCGATGAGGGCGACGGTCGCCGCCGCGGTGTCGTCGTCGTGTTCGACGGCGACGAATCCGCCGGGCACCAGCAACCTGGCGGCCAGGGTGACGATCGGGCCGATCACCCGCATGCCGTCGGGGCCGCCGAACAGCGCGTGGGCCGGATCATGCTCGGCCACTTCGGGATCCAGGACCGCGCCGTCGGGGATGTAGGGCGGGTTGGACACGACCAGGTCGACGAGACCGTCCCGTTCGCCGAGCAGGCCGGGGAGGGTGACGTCGGCCTCGACGAGCTCGACGTCGCGGCCCGCACAGTTGCGCCGGGCGTAGGCCAGCGCCTGGGCGGAGTCCTCGACGGCGATGACGTGGGCACCTGGCGTGGCGTCGGCGAGCGCCACGGCGAGCGCCCCGGATCCGGTGCACAGGTCGACGATGAGCGGTCTCTGCGGAAGCCGTTGTCCGAGAGCCCATTCCAACATTGATTCGGTCTCGGGGCGCGGGATGAACACGCCGGGCCCGACCTCGAGGACGACGGGACCGAAGGCCGCCGAGGCCGTCAGGTGCTGCAGCGGGATCCGCCGCGAGCGTGCGTCGACGACGGTGCGGTAGCTGTCGTAGAAAGGCTCTTCGGGATCGTGGAACGGCAGCCTGCCGCGGTCGATGCCCGCGGTGTGCGCGGCGAGCAGTTCCGCGTCGACGCGTGCGCTGTCGATCCCCGCCTGCGCGAGCGTGCCTGCCGCCTCGTCGATGGCCCGCCGCAACCGCGTCATTGCTCTTGCAGCCGGGCTTGCCTGTCCGCGGCGGCAAGCGCGTCGAACATCGGATCGAGGTCCCCGTCGAGCACCTGATCGAGGTTGTGCGCCTTGAAACCGATGCGGTGGTCGGTGATTCGGTTCTCGGGATAGTTGTAAGTGCGGATGCGTTCGCTGCGGTCGACGGTGCGGATCTGGCTGGCCCGGTCCGCCGAGGCGTCGGCCGATGCCTGCTCCTCGGCGAGGGCCTGCAGCCGAGCGGCAAGCACGACCATCGCACGCGCCTTGTTCTGCAGCTGCGAGCGCTCGTTCTGACAGGTGACGACGATGCCCGTCGGCAGGTGGGTGATGCGGACCGCGGAGTCCGTCGTGTTGACTCCCTGGCCGCCCTTGCCCGAACTGCGGTAGACGTCGACGCGCAGATCCGACTCGTCGATCTGCACTTCGGCCACGTCCTCGGGCTCGGGGTACACCAGCACCCCCGCAGCGGACGTGTGCACGCGGCCCTGAGACTCGGTGACCGGCACCCGCTGCACGCGGTGGACGCCGCCTTCGAACTTCAGCCGCGACCACACCCCGTCGGCGGCATTGCCCTTGCTCGCGATGGTGATGGTGGCGTCCTTGTAGCCGCCGAGGTCGGAGAAGGTCTCGTCGAGCACCGTGACGCTCCAGCCGTGCCGCTCGGCGTACCGGATGTACATGCGGGCGATGTCCGCGGCGAACAGCGCCGACTCCTCGCCGCCCTCCCCCGACTTGACCTCCATCACGACGTCGTCCGCGTCGTGCGGATCGCGCGGGGCCAGCAGATCGCTCAGCTGTGTCTCGAGTCCCGCGACCAGCGTCTCCAGCTCAGGCACCTCGGCAGCGAAGGATGCGTCCTCCGTCGCGAGCTCTCGCGCGGCCTCGAGATCGCCGCGCGCAGCCTCGAGCTTGCGGTGGGTGGCGACGATCGGCGCCAGCTGGGCGAACCGCCGACCGACCTTGCGGGCGGCTCCCGCGTCGGCGTGCAGCGCGGGGTCGGAGAGCTGACGTTCCAGATCGGCGTGCTCGGCTACGAGCGCGTCGACCCTGGTCGCCGCATCGGTGCTCGCCACGGTGCCTCCTTCGCGATTGCTTCACTGAAACGCAAGCGGCGCCCGTCCTCAGCACGAATGCGTCGGAACGGGCGCCGTTTGGGCAGCTACTTGTCGGTTGCGGCCTTCTCGCCGGCTGCAGCACTTCCCGTCGCTGCGCTTGCCCCGGCGCGCTTGCCGTAGCGCTTCTCGAAGCGGGCGACGCGGCCGCCGCTGTCGAGGATCTTCTGCTTGCCGGTGTAGAAGGGATGGCACTGGGAGCAGACCTCGACCACGATGTGGCCACTCTCCTTGGTGCTGCGCGTCTGGAAGCTGTTGCCACAGCCGCAGACCACGGTGGTCTCTACGTAGTTGGGGTGGATACCCGATTTCATGTTGGTCCTCTTCATTCGTTGGTCGCCGGGTCGCCTGAAATCACTGACCTGAGTCTTCAGACGTGAACCGGAACCGAGGGGTCGACGGTCGATTATGCCAGGTCAGCCGCCAACCTCCTAAACGCCCGCACACCGGGCCCTATTCCACGACGCCGACGGCGCCGGAAAGCCGCGCCCTGCGCTGCACGAAGGACGGCGCTCCGGGAGATCACCGATCCGTACGCGTCACCGCGGGTCGGACCGACGGGCCGAAACTCGTCCCGTCGCGCTTCCACAGCTCGCGGCCTGCCGGGTCGACACCGCGAGCGATCAGCTCCCGCTTGAGGATCTTGTTCGTCGCCGTACTCGGGAGGTCGTCGGCGATCCACACGTAGCGCGGCCACGCCTTCGGCGAGAGGTCCCGCTGAGCCTCGAGGAACTCCTCGAACGCCCCAGGGGTCAACTCGGCGCCGTCACGCAACACGATCGCGGCCATCACCTGGTCGCCGACGTACTCGTCGGGCACCGGATAGACGGCCACTCGACTTATCACGTTGAGCCGCAGCAGAATCCGCTCGATGGGGGCACTGGTCAGATTCTCGCCATCGACCCGCATCCAGTCAGCGGTCCGACCCGCGAGGTAGATCCACCCGTCGGCGTCGCGGTAGGCGAGGTCTCCCGACCAGTACATGCCGTGCCGCAGGCGTTGGTCGGTGGCCCCCTGGTCGTTGTAGTACCCGCGGAACAGCCCGCGCCCGGTGGTGTTGACCAACTCCCCCGTGGCGGCATCGGCATTGATGAGCGCGCCCGTGTCGTCGAATTGTGCGACGGCGCATTCGGCGATCGTCTCGGGGTCGTAGATCGCCACGCCGGGGAAGCCCCGGCCGATCGAGCCTGGCGGGCAGTCGTCGGGCCGGGTGATGATGACCGCGGTCTCCGTGGAACCGAAGCCGTCCCACACCGCGCAGCCGAAGCGGCGGCCGAACTCCTCGATGTCGCGGTCGGCGGCCTCGTTCCCGAACGCGATTCGCAGCGTGTTGTCGTGGTCGTCGGACTGTTCGGCCGTCGCGAGGATGTAGGCCAGCGGCTTGCCGACGTAGTTCATGTAGGTGACCCCGTGCTTGCGAACGTCCGGCAGGAAGCGGGACGCCGAGAATGCCGCGGGGACCATGGTGGCGGCAGCGCCGACGGCGACGCTCCACCCCGCGTACACCGCGTTGGAGTGGAACAACGGCATGGCCAGGTAGCACACGTCGGACTCGTCGAGACCGTACCGCTCGACGAGTGCGCTGCCCGCGAACAGCACCATCGCGTGTGGCACCTCGACCGCCTTGGGCTCCCCGCTGGTGCCGGAGGTGAAGATCATCATGAACGTGTCGTCGGCCACGACCTCGCGACGCGGATCCAGCGCAGGCGCGGCATCGACCCGGCTTGCCCAGTCGTCGGTGCTCACGTCGACCACGGTGACGCCAGGCAACTCGACGCCGTCGAGCAGATGCCGGTGAGCGGGGTCGGTGAGCAGCAGCTGGCAGTCGACGCGAGTGATGTCGCGGGCCAGCGCGTCTCCCCGACGCGTGGTGTTGATCCCGCAGAGCACGTAACCGCCCAGGCCCGCCGCCGCCAGGGCGGTCAGCATGTCCGGGGTGTTGCCCATAAGCGCGCCGACGTGCAGCGGCCGCGACGGGTCTGCCGCCGCGATGACGGCGGCCGCCTGGGCACTGGCCGCGGCGATGTGCTCGCGCCACGTCCACGACGCATCGCCGTACCTGACCGCGACCGATTCCACGTCGGCCCTCGTCCTGAGCAACTGCTGGAGCGTGTCCGCCATCGTTGGCTACCTCAGTCCTGTGCATGAACAGATTTCAGAAAGTGTCTACCGCGACCCTCCACACGGTACCGTCTGGCAACAGGCAGAATGCATCCGTCCCGCACCGTCGCGCAGAGAAACGAACAGGAGCCCGCCGTTGACGAACGCCACCGCACCGCGGCCCGCCTCCAAGAGCGTGCGGGACCGGCTGATCGATGCCGCCGAGGTGTGTCTGCGCGCCAAGGGCATTCGGTCGACGACGGTGTCCGAGGTCGCCGAGGTGGCCGGCGTCTCGCGGGGCTGGCTGTATCGGCACTTCGCAGACAAGAACTCACTGCTCGGCGCGGCGATCGTACGGCTCAACGACGCCTACTGGTCCGAGTCGCACGCCATGCTCGAGCAGATCGACGGTTTGGACGAGCAGATCGCCGCAGGTATCCGACACGGCCGCACGGCCTATACGGACCCCGGCGCGCTGCTGATGAAGCTGCGGATGGAGGAGCCCGAGGAATTCGCGGCATGCGCGGGAGCGGGTGTTCAGGGACTGGTGCCCGACCTCGGCGAATTCTGGTCGAGGTACCTCGTCGCCGCCAGGGACCGCGGTGAGATCCACCCCGACGTCGACATCGCGGAAGCCTCGGAATGGGTTGCGCGAGCGCTACTTTCACTGGCCACGGTGCCAGGGCAACGGCTCGACCCCACCGACCACGACGCCGTGCTGACGCACGTCCGCCGCTACGTCATGCCGGGTCTCCGGGAGGATCCCGCCCGAGCCTAGAGACGCAAAGAGCCCCCGCCGAGGCGGGGGCTCCTGCGATCGAACTTCTAGTCGGAGTCCATGTTCTGAGGCGTGGTCTTGGAGACCTGCACCAGGAACTCGTAGTTGTTCTTGGTCTTGCGCAGCTGACTCATCAGCAGGTCGATCGCCTGATGCGAGTCGAGGCCCGACAGCACGCGACGCAGCTTGTGCACGACCGCGAATTCGTCGGTGGAGAGCAGCAACTCGTCCTTACGGGTACCGGACGGGTTGACGTCCACCGCAGGGAACACGCGACGCTCCGCGATCTTGCGGTCGAGTTTGAGCTCGGCGTTGCCGGTGCCCTTGAACTCTTCGAAGATGACGGTGTCACCGGTTGACCCGGTCTCGACCATCGCCGTGGCGATGATCGTCAGCGACCCGCCGTCCTCGATGTTCCGAGCCGCACCGAGGAAGCGCTTCGGCGGGTAGAGCGCCGTCGAGTCGACACCACCGGACAGGATCCGGCCGGATGCGGGCGACGCGTTGTTGTAGGCGCGGCCGAGCCGGGTGATGGAGTCGAGCAATACGACGACGTCCTTGCCCTGCTCGACGAGACGCTTCGCGCGCTCGATGGCCAGCTCCGCGACCGCGGTGTGGTCTGACGGCGGCCGGTCGAAGGTCGAGGCAATGACCTCGCCCTTCACCGAACGCTGCATGTCGGTGACCTCTTCAGGTCGCTCGTCGACCAGCACCACCATGAGGTGGCATTCCGGGTTGTTCGTGGTGATGGCGTTGGCGATGCTCTGCAGGATCATCGTCTTGCCCGCCTTGGGCGGCGACACGATCAGCGCACGCTGTCCCTTGCCGATCGGCATGATCAGGTCGATGACGCGCGTGGTCAGCCGGTCGGGCGTGGTCTCCAGACGCAGCCGCTGGTTCGGGTACAGCGGCGTGAGCTTGCCGAACTCGGGACGGTTCCTGGCGTCGTCGACCGGTCCGCCATTGACGGAGTCCAGACGCACCAACGGGTTGAACTTCTGTCGCGGGTTGTTGCCGCTGTTGCCTTGACCGCCGCCCTCACCCTCGCGGGCGACGCGAACGGCACCCGTGATGGCATCGCCGCGACGCAGGCCGTTCTTGCGGACCATGTTCATCGAGACGTAGACGTCGTTGGTGCCCGCGAGGTACCCGGAGGTGCGCACGAACGCGTAGTTGTCGAGGACGTCGAGGATGCCCGCGACCGGCTGGACGACGTCGTCCTCGCGAAGCTCGGCGTCGCGGTCGTTGTTACCGCCGCCCTGGGCGTCGCCACGCTCGCCACGACGCCTGCGGTCGCGGAACCTGCGTCCGCGGCGACCCTGACGGCCTTCGCCGTCGTCGTCGTCATCGTTGTTCGCGTTGTTGGCGTTGTTGGCGTTGCGGTTGTTGTTGCCGCCGCCGTCGTTGCCCTTGTTGCTCTGACGGTCGTTGTTGCGGGAGCCGTCGGACTGTGCGGAGTCCTGCTTGGCGCCCGCGTTGTCCTGCTTGGCGCCCGCGTTCCTGTCGCCGCCCCGGTCCGCCTTGTCAGCGGTCTTCTCGGGGGCCTTCTGCTCCGTCGGGGCCTTCGCCTCGGTGGGGGCCTTGGCCTCGGTGGCGACGTCGGCCTCAGGTGCCTTGTCCTGGGTCTTCTCCTGGACGGCGGCCTCAGCGGCCTGCTTCTCAGGGGCCTGCTTCGCCTCAGCGGCTTGCTTCGACTCAGTGGCCTGCTTTGCCTCGGCTGCGGCGCCTGCACCACGCGAAGCACCGCGGCGCTCACGGCGCGGGGGCGCGGCCTGCTCGGGGGCTTCGGCCGAAGGCGCCGACTGCTCGGCGGGCGCGGACTCGGCGACGGGCAGCGCCGTTTGGCCGGCGGCGCCGTTGGCGTCGCCGCGGTGCTCGCGGATGGCCGCAATGAGTTCGCTCTTGCGCATACCCGACGAGCCCTTGACGCCGAGCTGGCCGGCAAGTGCACGCAGGTCTGGCAGCACCATCGCCGTCAGCGCGGTGGGGCGATCACCCGAGGCCGACACGGTGGCGGGGGGCGCGTCCGCGGCGGGCGCAGCGGCCGATTCTGCCGCCGGCGCGGCCGAAACCGCTTCCACGATTGGTGAATTCACGGGTTCCGACAGCGCGACGTCGTCGTTGCTGCCACTAGCCGTGATGAGGTCCGTATCAGTCACGGATTTCCTTTCTTTCCCTCGCTGATCCGATTCTGCGAGGGTTCGTCGCATTCAGCTGATCCGCTGGATGCCGGGCTACCTAATGCCTATGAATGCCCTTGTCCCACAATTGCCTGTGCAACCATTGCTGCTGCAACGGTGATCGCCGGGATTCGCCGCCATGCGGAGAACCGTCATCCACGAGAAGGATTGGTAGTCGTCCTAGTGTAGGCGCAGGCACAGACGTGCGATTGCTGGACGAAAGCGAGAATAACCCGCATCGTCGCTGGAAGCAAGAAACACGCGTGGAACTCGTGTGGCACCTGTCAACTAGTCGGTCCCGGTTTTGAACTGGGTGCGGCCGCCAAGCGCTTCGACCGGCGTCCATCGAACGGGCTGACCGACCGACAACTCGTTGACGGAGAACCCGTGCGCGGCACCGAACTCAATGGCCTCGGCGGGCAACTCCCGCTCGGTGCTGAACCCGATAACCGCAGGCCCGGCACCTGACAGCACCGCTGCCACGCCACAACGGCGCAGAACGTCGAGATATTCCGCGGACGCAGGCATCGCCGCCCTGCGCTGCGGTTGGTGCAGCCGGTCCTCGGTGGCAGCCATGAGCAGATCGGGACGTTCGGTGAGGGCCACCACCAGCAGCGCGGCGCGGCTCAGGTTGAAGCGGGCGTCGGCGTGGCTGACCTGACTCGGGAGCACCGCTCGCGTCTCGGCGGTCGACGATCGCACCTCCGGAATTCCCGGGAAGAGGTGGATGTCGGGGTGCAGCCTCAGCCGGGCTGCGGCGTACCGCGGCTTAGGGCCGTCATCCTCGGTCCAGGAGACCACCGTGCCACCGAGCACGGCCGCGGACGCGTTGTCGGGGTGTCCCTCGAACTCCGAGGACAGTTGAACCAGGTCCACGTCCGAGATCGGAGTTGAATTCGATTGCTCGACAAGACCATTGGCTGCTGCGAGCCCGCCGACGACGGCGGCGGCAGACGAACCGAGCCCGCGCGAGTGCGGAATGGCGTTGCGCGAGCGGACGATCAAACCGGGGGCTCGGACTCCGGCCGCCTGCAGACCCCGCTCGATGGCGCGCACCACCAGGTGCGAGGAATCCAGCGGGACCTGGCCTTCGCCCTCCCCCTCGACGTCGACGTGGATACCGGAATCGGTCGTCTCCACATAGATTTCGTCGTACAAGCTCAGGGCCAGACCGAGGCTGTCGAAACCGGGGCCGAGATTCGCACTCGACGCGGCCACGGTGGCGGTGGCCGCCAGCCCGGCGGGCAGGATCTGCATCACCGAAGGTTCACTCCGCTAGACCAGTCCGAGTTCGGCCGCGACGGCGATGGGGTCGACCGCGATGGCCATCACCGGAGGCAGCTCCTTCAATGCGGTGTCGGGGTCCTTGAGGCCGTTGCCGGTGACCGTGCACACCACGGTCGAGCCTCGTTTGACCCAGCCGTCCTCGATGGACTTGAGCAGACCGGCGATGCTGGCCGCGGACGCAGGCTCCACGAACACCCCCTCGGTGCGCGCCACCAGGTGATACGCGGCGAGAATCTCCTCGTCGGTCGCGGCGAGGAACCGGCCGTTGGACTGCTGCTGGGCCTCGACGGCGGAGTTCCACGACGCCGGCGAGCCGATCCGAATGGCGGTGGCGATGGTTTCGGGGTTGGTCACGGGCTCCCCGGACACCAGCGGGGCTGCGCCAGCGGCCTGGGTACCCAGCATCTGGGGCAGCTTGGTCGCCAACCCGTCCCGGTGGTACTCGGTGTAGCCCTTCCAGTACGCGGTGATGTTGCCCGCGTTGCCGACGGGCAGGGCGTGCACGTCGGGAGCTTCACCGAGGGCGTCGACGATCTCGAACGCCGCGGTCTTCTGCCCCTCGATTCGGTACGGGTTGACCGAGTTCACCAGCGAGACCGTCGGGAAGTCCGCGGTCAGCTTGCGCGCCAGCTCGAGGCAGTCGTCGAAGTTCCCGTCGATCTGAATGATCTTGGCGCCGTGCATGACCGCCTGCGCGAGCTTGCCCATCGCGATCTTGCCCTGCGGGATGAGCACCGCACAGGTGATGCCCGCCCGCGCGGCGTAGGCCGCCGCGGAGGCCGAGGTGTTGCCGGTGGAGGCACACAGCACTGCCTTCTGGCCGCGGGCCACGGCCTCCGTGACCGCCATCGTCATGCCGCGGTCCTTGAACGAGCCGGTGGGGTTGAGCCCCTCCACCTTCAGGTACACCGTGCAGCCGGTCTGTTCGGAGATCCGCTTGGCGTCGATCAGCGGCGTGCCGCCCTCCAACAGCGTGATCGGAGTCCAACCGTCCTCGACGGGCAACCGGTCCCGGTAGGCGCTGATCAGGCCGGGCCATGGTTGGTGCACGGTCATACGCGCGCCACTCATTCGGAGGTTCCTTCCAGTCGCAGAACACTGTTGATGCTCTCCACGACATCGAGATCCGCAAGGGCCTCGACCGTTTCCGAGAGCGCGGCGTCGGTGGCGCGGTGAGTGACCACGACGATGCGGGCTCCGCATCGCAGACCGCCCTTGTCGACCATGCCCTCCTGCCGGACCTCGGCGATGCTGACCTCGCGCTTGCCGAACTCCGCGGACACCGCAGACAGCACACCGGGTCGGTCGGCGACGCTCATGCTCACGTAGTAGCGGGTGGGAATGAAGCCGATCGGCGCGATGGGCAGCTGGGCATACTTCGACTCGCGCGGGCCCAACCCACCGTGCACCCGGTTGCGGGCCGCCATGACCAGGTCGCCCATCACCGCGGAGGCGGTCGGTGCTCCGCCCGCTCCCTGCCCGTAGAACATCAGGCGCCCTGCCGCCTCCGCCTCGACGACGACGGCGTTGAACGCACCGTTCACCGAGGCGAGCGGGTGCTCACGCGGAACCAGCGCGGGATAGACGCGGGCCGAGACACGTTCCTGGCCTTCGTCATTGGTGATGCGCTCGCAGATCGCAAGCAACTTGATGGTGCAGCCGAGCGCCCGAGCGGAGACGAAATCCGCTGCGCCCACCTTGGTGATGCCCTCGCGGTAGACGTCGTCGGCCGTCACCCGGGTGTGGAACGCGATCGAGGCCAGGATGGCTGCCTTCGCGGCGGCGTCGTAGCCCTCGACGTCGGCCGTGGGGTCGGCCTCGGCGTACCCGAGTGCGCTGGCGTCCGCCAGTGCCGACGCGTAATCCGCACCGGTCTCGTCCATGGCCGAGAGGATGTAGTTGGTCGTGCCGTTGACGATGCCCGCCACGCGCAGCACGGTGTCACCCGCCAGTGACTGGGTCAGCGGCCGGATGACGGGGATCGCACCGGCCACCGCCGCTTCGAAATACAGGTCGGCGCGGGCCCTTTCGGCAGCCTGAGCCAGTTCGCCGGTGGACTGCGCCATCAGCGCCTTATTGGCGGTGACGACCGACTTGCCACGCTCCAAGGCGGTCAGGATGGCCTTGCGCGCGGGTTCGACCGGCCCCATCAGCTCGACCACGATGTCGACGTCGTCGCGCGATACGAGAGCGTCGACGTCGTCGGTCAGCAGCTCGATCGGCACGCCACGATCAGCGGCCACCCGTCGCACCCCGATGCCGCGCAACTCCAGCGGAGCGCCGACTCTGGCGGCGAGGTCGGGAGCGCTCTCCCCGATGATCCGGACGACTTCGCTCCCGACGTTGCCGAGTCCCAAAACCGCTACACCGATCGGCTTTTCATTTTCAACCATTAGTTGGCCACCTCCAGGCTCAAAAGGTCGTCGACCGTCTCGCGGCGCAGGATCAGGCGCGACACTCCGTCGCGCACCGCCACCACGGCAGGCCGGCCAAGCAGGTTGTACCTGCTCGACATCGAATAGCAGTACGCACCGGTGGCAGCGACCCCGATCAGGTCACCCGGGGCGATGTCGTCGGACACCCAGGTGTCGCGAACGACGATGTCCCCACTCTCGCAGTGCTTTCCGACGATGCGCGCCAAGGCGGGCGCGCCGTCGCTGACGCGCGACACCAGACGCGCGTCGTACTCGGCCGCATACAGCGAGGTTCGGATGTTGTCGCTCATCCCGCCGTCGACGCTGACGTACCTCCGCTGCGCGGTCTGACTCACCGCGACGTCCTTCACCGTCCCCACCTCGTAGAGGGTGACGGTGCCCGGGCCCGCGATGGCGCGGCCCGGTTCGACGACGAGTTTCGGCGCGGGCAGTCCGACGGCGGCGGACTCGTTGACGACGATGGCGCCGATCTTCGCCGCGAGGTCCTTCATCGGGGGCGGATCATCCTGCGGCAGGTAGGAGATGCCCAGGCCACCACCGAGATCCACGATCGACATCTGCGCGGTCTTCTCCACGCCGAACTCGGCGACGACGTCGCGAAGCAGTCCGATGACGCGGTGGGCAGCGAGCTCGAAGCCCGCGACGTCGAAGATCTGCGAGCCGATGTGGCTGTGCAGGCCGACGAGGCGGAGGTGGTCGGCGGCGAACACCCGCCGGACGGCGTCCATGGCCGCGCCGCTGGCCAGCGAGAGCCCGAACTTCTGGTCCTCGTGTGCCGTGGAGATGAACTCGTGCGTGTGCGCCTCGACTCCCACGGTGACGCGCACCAGGACGTCCTGTAGAACGCCCGCCTCTCCGGCGATGGCGTCGAGACGGTCGATCTCGGTCATCGAATCGAGCACCACGTGCTCGACGCCCACCTTCACTGCGGTGGCCAACTCGGCCACCGATTTGTTGTTGCCGTGCAACGCAATTCGCTCGGGCGGGAAGTTCGCGTTCAACGCGACCGCGAGCTCGCCGCCACTGGCGACGTCGAGCGACAGGCCCTCCTCGTCGATCCAGCGCGCGACCTCGCTGCACAGGAACGCCTTGGCGGCGTACCGAACGTGCTCGCCGCCGCCGAATGCGGCGGCGATGTCGCGGCAGCGGGACCGGAAGTCGTCCTCGTCGATGACGAACAACGGCGTGCCGTAGTCCGCGGCCAGCCGGGTGACGGGCACCCCTGCGATCGAGACC
The DNA here is from genome assembly GCA_025963385.1 of Mycobacterium sp. Taxonomy (GTDB): domain Bacteria; phylum Actinomycetota; class Actinomycetes; order Mycobacteriales; family Mycobacteriaceae; genus Mycobacterium. The sequence continues at coordinate 2,004 of JAOPUT010000385.1, read as the reverse complement.
TCGCCGTCGGCACCGCGAACGGCGTTGCGCGGCCACACGTTCGGGGCCAGCGCGAGCATCTCCCCCGGCGTCCGCGGACAGGCGGGCGCGTTCCCGTGACGGGTGTCCCCGGCGTGGCGGGGACCAGCGGGATGGGCCATCACATGCGCTCCGGCGCACTCACGCCGAGGATCTGAAGGCCGTTGGCGATCACCTGACGGGTGGCCTGGCAGAGCGCAAGACGTGCCGCGTGCAAGTCGTTCGGCACCTCGTCACCCTGCGGGAGCACGCGGCAGGAGTCGTAGAACCGGTGATAGTCGCCGGCCAGGTCCTCGAGGTACCGGCACACGCGGTGCGGTTCCCGAAGCGAAGCAGCGGTTTTCAGCACGCGGGGGAAGTCGCCAATGGTGCGCATCAGCGTGCCCTCGCGGTCGTGGCTGAGCAGTTCGAGATGCTCGGTGCTCCCGATGATGCCGAGCTCGGCCGCACTGCGGGCCAGCGCCGACAACCGCGCGTGGGCGTACTGCACGTAGTAGACGGGATTCTCGCTCGAGGCACTCGACCACAGGGCCAGGTCGATGTCGATCGGCGTATCCACGGAACTGCGGATCAACACGTACCGCGCCGCGTCGACACCGATCGCCTCGACCAGGTCGTCGAGGGTGATGACGGTGCCTGCACGCTTGCTCATCCGCATCGGCTGGCCGTCGCGCACCAGGTTGACCATCTGGCCGATCAGCACCTCGACGGTGTCCGGGTCGTCGCCCAGTGCCGCCGCAGCGGCCTTCAGTCGCGCGATGTAGCCGTGGTGGTCGGCGCCGAGCATGTAGATGCAGAGGTCGAACCCGCGCTGACGCTTGTCCAGGTAGTAGGCGAGATCACCGGCGATGTAGGCCGGGTTTCCATCGCTCTTGATGACGACGCGATCCTTGTCGTCACCGAACTCGGTGGTGCGCAACCACGTTGCGCCGTCCTTCTCGTAGATGTTGCCGGTCTCGCGCAGCTTGGCGATGGCCTGGTCCACCCGGCCCGAGGTGTGCATCGAGTCTTCGTGGGTGTAGATGTCGAAGTCGGTGCCGAAGTCGTGCAGCGACTTCTTGATGTGGGTGAACATGAGGTCCACGCCCTTGGCCCGGAACGTCTCCAACTGCTGTTCTGCCGACTGGGTCAGCACGTCGGGCGCGGCGGCCACCACCTGCTGCGCGATCTCGGCGATGTAGCTGCCCGCGTAGCCGTCCTCGGGCGTCGGCTCACCCTTCGCCGACGCGATCAGCGAGTTGGCGAACCGGTCGATCTGCGTGCCGTGATCGTTGAAGTAGTACTCCCTGACGACGTTGGCGCCCTGCGTCGAGAGCAGCCGCCCCAACGCGTCGCCGACCGCGGCCCATCGGGTTCCCCCGATGTGGATCGGGCCGGTCGGATTCGCGGAGACGAACTCGAGGTTGATGCTCTCGCCCTTGAGCAGGTCGGAGCCGCCGTAGGTCGAGCCGGCGTCGATCACGTTGTCGACGACGACGCCCTGGGCGGAAGCCTCGATCCGGAGGTTGACGAAGCCGGGCCCTGCGACGTCGGCCCCGGCGATGCCGTCGGTGCCCTCCAGCGCGGTCGCCAGCCATCCGGCCAGCTCACGGGGGTTGACGCCGACCTTCTTGGCCAGTTGCAGTGACAAATTGGTGGCGTAGTCGCCGTGCTCGGGGTTGCGCGGCCGCTCGACGGTGACCGTCTCGGGGAGGGCGGCGGCGTCGAGGCCGTGCTCGGCCAGCACCGCGGCGGCGGTGGTCTTGAGCAGCTCGGCCAGATCGGCTGGGGTCACGGGGAACCATCCTATGGTCTGAGGTGGTCCCCGCCCGAATCCTTATCGCACGCCTCCGACCACCCAGGACGCAATCGGGTCGACATCGATGCGTTAGGCTGTCCACGCCCAACGGCGCAGCACTTCCATGGATCCTGCGCCCCCGTAGCTCAGGGGATAGAGCGTCTGCCTCCGGAGCAGAAGGCCGCAGGTTCGAATCCTGCCGGGGGCAC
>JAOPUT010000370.1 GCA_025963385.1 Mycobacterium sp. | reverse complement strand
ACTCCTGCCACGTACCCGTCACTCCGATGGTGGCGACCCGTTGGCCGACGGCCAGACTCTCCGTGCCGTCACCGAGTTCGTCGATCACACCGACACTTTCGATTCCGGGGACGGTGGGGAACTTCGGTGTGAAGCCGTATCGGCCTCGGATGGTGTGTAGATCGCTTGCTTCGACAGGCACCGCTGTCACCCGGATCCGAATCTGGCCGGGACCCGGGTTCGGAACCGGGCGATTCTGCAACTGCAGAACCTCGGACGGTTCGCCGATTGCGTTGGCGACGAGAGACCGCATCGTTCGCGAGTCATTGGCGGAGTTGATCCCGCGATGTGCGACAGGCTTGTTCACGGCACGCGTTCCAACTCCGCGTCGCCATCGGGCACCGCTCGTTCCGGGCGCCGTCGAATTCGCTGTGGCCACCAGAACCATGGGCCGAGCAGACGGGCCAGCGGCATCACCAAGAACAATCGCACCACGAGCATGTCCAGCATCAACCCCATGCAGATCGTCAAACCTGCTTGGCCGATATTGATGACATCGCTGGACAGAAGCGCCAGCATCGTAAAGGCGAAGACGAATGCCGCCGTGAACACCACCCCGCGGGAACTTCCCATCGTTCGGATCAGGCCCGTCTGGACTCCCGCTCCGATTTCGTCTCGATAGCGCGACAGCAGAAGCAGGTTGTAATCGCAGCCCACTGCGACCAGGACGATGAAGGCGATCGGCAGGGTCAGCCAGTGTAACTGGGTGTGCAGCAGGGTTTCCCAGACGAAGATCGACAAACCAAAGGCGGCGGCGAAAGACAGCATCACCGTGACAAGCACGATGATCGCGCCAATGAGAGCCCGGGTGATGGCCAAGACGATGATGAACACCAAGGCGAACGTTGCCAGCATCATGATGATGATGTCGTTAGCCGAATAATCCCTGACATCACGATGGTTCGAAGCCGCGCCCGCTAGCGATATCTTGGCGTTCGACAGCGACGTGCCCTTGACCACTTCCTGCGCGGCGGCGGTGACGTCCTCAACCTGTTTGATGCCCTGTGGGCTCTGAGCCTCACCCGTGTGATAGAAGACGATCCGGGCGCCCTTGCCGTCCGGGGTCATGAAGAAGTTCATGCCGACCTTGAAGTCGTCGGTCTTGAGGGCGTCTGGAGGGAGGAAGAAGAAGTCGTCGTTTTCGGCGTTGTCGAAGGCCTGGGCCAGATCGATCAAGGGATTGATGAACGGATCCAACTGCGAGACAAGTGAATGCAGCGTGCTCTTGTCCGTGGCGTGGAGCGTATCCGCGGCAAGGGGCGCGGGCCCGGTGATGTAGGCAGACAGGCCATCCGGTTTCGGTACCTTCGCCACGACGTCGCGGATCGCCTCGATCGACTTGTTCGCCTGTGAGGATCCGAGGTCGCCGACTGGACGGATGGTCAGCGTGGTGGCTTCGGCGTCGGCGCTTTGTGACCCCGACATGGTGACCGGTTTGCCCCACAGATCCTGAACCGATGCAACGTGATTGGTGTCATCCAGTAGCCGGCTGACCACCTCGTTGTAGTACTGATGGTCCTGCTCCCCGAGCTTGCGGTCCTTGGTTTCCAGCATCAGGACGGCGACACTGGTGTAGTTCGATTCGCGGAAGTCGTTGCCCTGGTGGATCGCGGCCTGTGCCGACGGTGCGTCGCGGGCAACCAGAGGCCCGGCGTTGTCGGCAGTGACATCGTCGAGAGAAGGTAGGAAGACGTTGGTGATCACCGCGATCAGAACCCAGAAGATAACGATCGGAATCGCCAGTGTCCGAAGTAGTTTCGCGAGGCGCGGGCGTTTGACTGGCTCGGTATGACTCGGCGGTGGCGGGTCAGCCACTGCGATGGTCATGCCGCGGTCACCGTGCACGCAACCGCGGCACCTTCATGAGAGACGGACTGTTCATCACGGACCTGCCCGTCGACCGAGATTCGGCAGCCCACCGAATTGCCTTGAACCTGTGCCACAAGGCTCAACGAGGCTGACGACGCCATCGTCGTCTCCGAGACCGACCACGGCAGCGAGTCCAGCGTGACTTCGATCGGCTGGCTGTTGAGATCCGCGTAGGTGACCTTCCCACCGCCGCCGAGCGTTCCGAAGACCTCGTAAGTGACGTTCTTTGGATTGATCTGAACAACCGTGGCGGGAATGGCACGGGCCGATGGTGGATCGGTGATGTCTTCGTTCAGGCGTCGGACTGTGCTTACGCCGTAGGCCACGATCGCGATCACCGCGAGTACCACCGCGGGCAGCCACAGCTTGCTGAGTGCCCCGCCGTTCTTTCGCCGCTTGACTTGTCTGTCCACACAGATGTCCTTCGACCCATGCCAGCCGCGTCCTGACCGGCACTTGGCCTCACCATAACTGGCGAGCCTTGCTTATTTGTCGATTTGAACCGTCGCGCAAACGGCGACGCAGAACCATCGAGCGAGGATTGACGATTCGGGCCCAATGGATGTAGTTACTGGCCGCCAGGTCACTGCCGGGCGCACCACAGGAACCCCGTCTAGCAAATGAGCTGGACCGGTCGTTCCCAGCATCCTCACGAGAATGGCCAGCCCTCATTCCGCCAACAGAGGCCGCCACGACGCGAGCGCCGGATTGGCTGGCATCATTCGGCGTTGTGCATAGTGGGCCGGAATGCCGAAATGAGCAGTACTGTTCAGCGATGACTCCAATGACAGGCAATTCACTGGCCGTCCAGCAAACTTAGACGGGCGTCCGGCCGTGCCATCCACCGGCATCTTCGACGTCGGCGACCAGCGGCTCATCACTCCCCCAATTCGCGGGCGAGCCGAGGAGCTGAGGGTGATTGGCGCGCTCATTGCCGGTGTGGCACGCGGCCGGGGCGTGCTAGTCATCGAAGGACCGCCTGGCATCGGCAAGAGCCGACTGCTGACTGAACTACTGCGGGCTCATCCCCCAGTCTGGGATGTCGAGGCGCTGCGAAGACTCGGGGGCTCGATCGATCTGAGTTATGGAGCTACCAACCGCGACCCCGCCGAACGACTCCACCTGTCCCTGCACACGGTGAAGACCCACCTACACAACGCTTTCGCCAAATTGAGCATCCATTCGCGCGCCCGATTGGCGAACCTCGTGCGCTGATAGGCCTAGACCTACATCGCCCTACATCCCCGCGGCCCTAAATATCAATCCGCGGTCGATGGTGTTGCGCTGCCCGCGAGACGACCGTGGATCTTGTCACTCAACAACCCTTCACCGAGCTGCGGGACGACATGCCGCACCGCGCCGATGAGCGCCCGACAATCAGAGAGAAGACCATGACCGTCAACATCACGTTGCCGCCAACGCATCAGCCCTATTTGGAGAGCGGTCCCCTGCCTGCCGACTTCTACGCCTACGAGGATCTGCTGTCGGACTCGGAACGGGAGAAGATCAGCCGCATCCGCGAGTTCTTCCGCACCGAGGCCATGCCGATCGTCGACGACTGCTGGGCTCGCGCCGAGTTCCCGTTCGAGCTCGTCAAGGGTTTCGGACAACTGGGCCTGCTGGAGTGGGCCGACCCCGATTCGTCCGAGCCAGCGCCGAGCAACCTGCTCACCGGCATCACCTCCATGGAGTTGGCGCACGCCGACCCCTCGCTGTCGGTGTTCTTCGGTGTGCACTCCGGACTTGCGATGGGCACCATCATCACCTGCGGGTCCGAGGAGCAGAAGCGGCGCTGGCTGCCTGCGATGAGTCGATTCGAGAAGATCGGCGCCTTCGCGTTGACGGAACCGCACGGCGGCTCAGACGTCGCCGGTGGCATGGAGACCACGGCCCGCCGTGATGGCGACGAGTGGGTGATCAACGGAGCCAAGCGCTGGATCGGTAACGCGACCTTCGCCGACGTGGTGGTGGTTTGGGCCCGCGACGTCGAGACGAATCAGGTCATGGGCTTCGTCGTCGAGAAGGGCACACCCGGTTTCACCGCAACGAAGATCGAGAACAAGTTCGCGCTGCGGATCGTCCAGAATGCCGACATCGTGCTCGACGAGTGCCGGGTCCCGGAGGCCAACCGGCTGCAGCACGCGAACTCGTTCCGCGACACCGCGGAGATCTTGCGCCGGACCCGCAGTGGTGTGGCGTGGCAGTCGGTGGGCGTCCAGTTCGCCGCCTACGAGATCGCACTGGAGTACGCCAAGGAGCGGACACAGTTCGGTCGTCCGATCGGCAAGTTCCAGATGGTCCAGGACCTGTTGGTCAAGATGCTCGGCAACGCCACCGCGTGCGCAGGGATGATGACCCGCTTGGCCCAGTTGCAGCACGAAGGGGTGTATCGCGACGAACAGTCCGCGCTGGCGAAGGCGTATTGCACGTCACGGATGCGCGAGACCGTGCACTGGGCCCGGGAGCTGTTGGGCGGCAACGGCATCGTCCTCGACTACAACATCGGCCGGTTCGTTGCCGATTCCGAGGCCCTCTACTCCTATGAGGGCACCCGCGAGATGCAGACGCTGATCGTCGGCAAGTCGGTCACCGGCCTGAGCGCGTTCGTGTGAGGTGACGATCATGACTACACGAGAACCGCAATCCGTATTCGCCGGCCTGAAAGTCGTTGAAATAGCGAGCTTCATCGCGGCTCCCGCAGCGGCAACCATGTTGTCGGACTTCGGCGCCGATGTCATCAAGGTAGAACCCCCCGGCCTGGGTGACCCCCAGCGGCTACTGAGCTCGGTGCCGCCAAGCCCGGCGGCGCCGGGAAACTACAGCTGGCACTTGGCCAACCGCAACAAGCGGGGCATGTCCATCGACCTCAAGTCGGACGGCGGAACGGAGATCCTCAGGCGGCTCGTCGAATGGGCCGACGTGGTGATCACCAACTTCCCACACGGCACCCGAGAAGCCCTCCATCTCGGCTACCAGGAGGTGTCGGAATGGAACCCGACGGTCATCTACGCCGATGTGACGGGGTTCGGCGACGCCGGACCCGACGCCAGGCTCCCGGGCTTCGACCTGACTGCTTTCTGGTCGCGAAGCGGGCTGCTGGCCTCGACGCGTGATGCGGGCGCACCGCCGACCTCCCCTCCCTGGGGCAGCGGCGATTACACCACCGCCACGGCGATCTACGCCGCCATCACGACAGCGCTTTACCACCGCGAACGGACCGGCCAGGGCGCCAACGTCGGCACCTCGCTACTGGCGACGGGTGTGTGGGCGACGGGGATGCTGGTATCCGCGGCCCTGGCCGGCGGCACGCCGTACGAACTGCATGACCGCAAGGCGCCGGTGAACGCGATGACCAATCCGTACCAAACCGGCGACGGTCGATGGTTCATGCTGGCGGCCAGGCAATCTGCTTGGCCTGCGTTGGCCAATGCGATGGGACGAGCCGATCTGTTGTCCGATCCACGCTTCGCCGACCTGAAGGCCATCAGCAGGCACAGCGCCGAATTGGCCGATCTGCTCGACGCCGAGTTCAGGTCCCAGCCGTTGACGCACTGGAAAGAGGTGCTCGACGAGGCCCGGGTGCCCTACGGCGTCATCCAGACGGCCGCAGAAGCGGCCGCCGATCCTCAACTGCGCGACGCGGGCATCGTCGTGCCGATCGAGGGTGCCACCGATCTCGACTACACGGTGAACAACCCGATCACCCTCCGCGGGCTGGCTCGGGTGCCATCCCGTCGCGCACCCGAACACGGAGAGCACAACGTCGAAATTCTGACGGAGCTCGGATTCAGTACGGATGAGATCGTCGAACTGCGGGAACAAAAAGTGATTCCCGTTGCGCCAGAACAGGAGACAGCGATATGACGACCACCGAGGTAACGACCGACCTGGTTGTCGTCGATCGCGAGGACGGTGTCCTCACGATCACGATCAATCGGCCCCGTCAGAAGAATGCGGTCAGCCGCGAGGTCGCCCTCCAACTGGCATCCTCGCTGGATCTGCTGGACGCCGATCCGACGCTGTCGGTGGGCATAATCACCGGTGCCGGCGGAACGTTCAGCGCGGGCATGGACCTGAAGGCGTTCGCCAACGGCGAGACGCCGATCCTTCCCGATCGTGGATTCGGCGGCCTCACTCAAGCCGTCGTGCGCAAGCCTCTCATCGCGGCCGTCGAGGGCTGGGCTCTCGGCGGCGGGTGCGAGATGGCGTTGGCCTGCGACCTGATCGTCGCGGCGAACGACGCGAAATTCGGTCTCACCGAGGTGAAACGGGGACTGATCGCAGGCGAGGGTGGAGTCATCCGACTACCTCAGCGGTTGCCGTATCACATCGCGCTCAAAGTGCTGCTTACCGGGGAGCCGATTTCGGCCATCGATGCCAACCGGCACGGGCTCATCAGTCAGCTGACCGAGCCCGGCGGCACGTTGGCCGCCGCGCATGACCTCGCCCGACGCATCGCAGTGAATGCGCCGCTCGCACTGGCCAAGGTCAAGCAGGTACTGCGAGAAGTCCAGGGCCTCAACGACGCCGACGCGTTCGCGCGTCAGACCGAGACCGCCCACAGCCTGCTCAACACCGAGGACGCGCACGAGGGCGCGCTGGCATTCGCCGAAAAGCGCGCACCCGTGTGGCGCGGACGCTGACATCAACCACGTGAAGGAGCAATGAATCATGAGTTCGAAAAAGCCGGTGCAGCGCATCGCAATCGTCGGCACCGGAACGATCGGTGCAAGCTGGGCGGCGCACTACCTCGCCCAAGGCTTCGACGTCAGGGCCACCGACCCGGCGCCGGGCGCCGAGGCAGCGCTGCGGTCCTATGTCGAGGGCGCTTGGGACGGAGTCACGAAGCTGGGCCTTGCACCCGGCGCGTCCCTGGACCGCTTGAAGTTCACCTCGGATCTGTCGGCTGCCCTGGCAGATGCCGACTTCGTCCAGGAGAACGCGCCCGAACGCCCTGAGCTGAAGGTCAAGCTGTTCGCCGAGATCGACGACGCCACCCCGCCCGACGCCATCATCGCGTCCAGCTCCTCCGGTATCACGATGAGCGTCATGCAGGCCAAGTGCCGCCACCCGGAGCGGACCGTCATCGGCCACCCCTTCAACCCGCCACATGTCATCCCCCTCGTGGAGGTCGTCGGCGGATCGATGACCGCGCCTGAAACCGTCCAAGCCGCAATGGATTTCTACAGAGCAATCGGCAAGAAGCCCATCCTTCTGAAGAAGGAGCTGCCCGGACACGTCGCCAACCGCATCCAGTCGGCGCTTTACCGAGAGGTCGTCTACCTCATCGGTGCAGGAGTACTCGACGTAGCCGACGCAGACGACGCCGTGTCGTGGGGTCCCGGACTGCGATGGGGCGTCATGGGGCCGAGCCTGCTGTGGCATCTCGGCGGCGGCCAAGGCGGCATCCAGCACTTCATGGACACGCTGATGCCGCGGATGGTCCAACAGTGGCCGGGCCTCGGCAATCCCGAATTCACCCCCGAGCTCGCGCAGCAGATCGTCGACGGCGTGATGCAGGAAGTCAACGGCAAATCGATCGCCGAGCTCGAAAAGGAGCGCGACGAGGTGCTGTTCGGCCTGATCGCGCTGCGCGACAAGCCGTAGGAGAAATCATGCTGAACGTGATGCTGAGCGTGATGGCGACGGTACCGACGACGTTCGCGATCGCCGGCTTCGTGCTGGTGTCACGTCACTGATATTCCGGCGACGTGACCGCCACGTCTCAGCCGTAAACCCAACTGACCATTTCGAAAGGACCACATCGATGTCTCATACGACAGGCAAGCTGTTCGTGCTCGAAGCCAGCAGCGACGGGCGGATGTTCTCTCTCAACCCCGACGGCTCCGGCAAGGAGTTCATCGTCTCGGGATGCCCCGTCCCCGACGGCGTCGCCGTGGACGTCGTGGGCGGCCACATCTACTGGACGAACATGGGGGTGCCATCGGCCAACGACGGGTCGATCGAACGTATCGATCTCGATGGCGCCAACCGGACGACGATCGTTCCCTCCGGCGACACGTACACCCCGAAGCAGCTTCATCTCGACCTCGAGGGGGGCAAGCTGTATTGGGGTGACCGCGAGGGCATGCGCGTGATGCGCTGCGATCTCGACGGTTCCAACCTGGAGACGCTGGTGCAGTCCGGTGCGGGCGACGACGACCGCCGCGACGAGACGAGATGGTGTGTCGGCGTCACCGTCGACCATGCCGGCGGACATCTCTACTGGACCCAGAAGGGCCCCAGTGACGCCGGCCTGGGCCGGATCCTGCGTGCCGCGATCGACCTTCCCGCCGGAGAATCCGCGGCGCGGCGCAGCGACGTAGAGGTGGTGTTCAAGGACCTCCCTGAGCCGATCGACCTCGAGATCGACCACACCACGCGGACTCTGTACTGGACCGACCGCGGAGACCCGCCGCACGGCAACACCGTCAACCGGGCATCGTTGGACGACATCGGGCATGCCGACCCCGAGATCGTGGCGACCCACCTGATGGAAGGCATCGGTATCGCCCTCGATCCCCCCAATGACCGCATGTTCATCACCGACCTCGGCGGCAACATCTGGGCGGCCACTCTGGACGGATCGGGTCACCGGCCCATCCGCGCTCTGCAGGGCAACCTCACCGGAATCGCCTACGCCGAACTATCCGAGGCCGGCCCAGAACGAGCGCGCATCACGTCGTGGTCATCGGTTCGGGCTTCGGTGGTCTGACCGCAACCAAAGCGCTCAGGCACCCGCCCGTCGACGTCACGATGATCGCCAAGACCCAGCATCACCTGTTCCAACCGCTGCTTTATCAAGTAGCTACGGGAATTCTCTCCGAGGGCGAGATCGCGCCTGCGACACGCCGCGTCCTTCGCGACCAGCGCAACGCGGACGTACTGCTCGGCGATGTCGTCGAGATCAATCTGCCCGAACGATACGTGGTGTCCGAAGTGCTCGGCGAGCGTTACGAGACGACATACGACACCTTGATCGTCGCAGCCGGAGCGGGCCAATCGTATTTCGGCAATGATCACTTCGCGCAGTTCGCGCCGGGCATGACAACGATCGACGACGCACTCGAAGTACGCGGGCGCATTCTCGGCGCATTCGAACTGGCCGAGCGGTGCACCAATCCGGAGGTCCTGCAGAAGCTGTTGACCTTCACCGTCGTCGGCGCTGGGCCCACCGGTGTGGAGTTGGCCGGCCAGATCGCCGAATTGGCGGCCCAGACCATGAAGGGGTCCTACCGGCGGATCGACTCGACCCAGGCCCGAGTGATCCTGCTCAACGCCTCGCCGGCGCTGCTGGCACCCATGGGAGCCAAGCTCGGCGCAAAGGCGCACAACCGCCTGCAAGGCTTGGGCGTCGAGGTGCAACTGGGCGCACGAGTCGTCGACGTCGACCGCGATGGGCTGACCGTGCAGGACTCCGACGGGAGCACCCGCCGCATCGAATCCACCTGCAAGGTGTGGTCGGCCGGTGTCTCCGCCAGCCCGCTGGCGGCTCAGATCGCTGAACAAGCCGGCGCGGAGGTCGACAAATCCGGTCGCATCATCGTGCTACCGGACCTGACGGTCATCGGTCACCCGAACGTCTTCGTCATCGGGGACATGGCCTCGGTTCCCGGCGTTCCCGGGATGGCGCAGGGTGCCATCCAAGGAGCCAAGTACGCCGCGCGGACCATCAAGGCTGAGCTGAAGGGGTCGTGCCCACCTCTGCACGAACCCTTCCACTGCGTCGCACGTGACCCGTTCCGCTACTTCGACAAAGGCTCCATGGCCACGGTTTCGCGGTTTTCGGCCGTTGCCAAGATGGGCCGGCTCGAAATCGCCGGCTTCACGGCATGGGTCGCTTGGTTGCTACTGCACCTGGTCTACCTCGTCGGGTTCAAGTCCAAGGTGACCACCGTCATCTCGTGGACGACGACGTTCCTGACCTTGAACCGGGGCCAGCTCACGGTCACCGGGCGGCAAACCCTCGCGCCGGGCATGACCCAACAACCCATCCACATCAACAGCGCGACCGACGCCGCTTGAGACCACCAGGAGTAGAGATGAGCTTTGACATCCCAACCGATTACGCAAGCAGGCCGGTGGCGATCATCGGCGCGGGCACGCTGGGGCGGCGCATCGCGCTGATGTTTGCCTCCCACGGAGCACAGGTGAGAATCCACGATCTCGCCGAGGCGCAGCGGCAAGCCGCCGTCGCCTTCGTGACACGAGAGGCACCCGCATTGACTGCTCAGCTCACAGACGTTGTACCGGGCCAGGTTTCGGCCGAGTCCGACATCGCCGACGCGGTGCGCGACACATGGCTGGTGGTCGAGGCGATCCCCGAGCGCCTTGAGCTCAAGAAGCAGATCTTTGGGCAGCTCGACGAGTTGGCGCCCACCGACGCAATTCTGGCCAGCAACTCGTCGTCATACGCCAGCCGATTGTTCCTGGACAAGGTCCACCACCCCGAACGAGTCTTGAACATCCACTTCTACATGCCACCCAAACAGACCGCCGTCGATGTCATGTCCTGCGGTCAGACCGACCGCGCCGTACTCGACTTCGTGATCTCGACGTTGCCGCTGTTCGGCCTCTATCCGTTCGAGGCGCGCAGGGAAAGCACGGGTTTCATCTTCAATCGAGTCTGGGCAGCGGTGAAGCGGGAGAGCCTGGAGGTCGTCGCCGAAGGGGTCTCCACCCCCCGTGAAGTCGACGAGATGTTCCAACTCAACACCGGTAGCGCGGGTCCCTTCCGAATGATGGACCAGGTCGGACTGGACGTCGTGCTGGACATCGAAGAGCACTACTGCCTCGAGCACCCGGAGTACCCGGCAGGTCCGCGCCGACTGCTGCGCAGTTACGTCGAGAAGGGACGGCTGGGAGTGAAGTCCGGGGCGGGCTTCTACGACGACTACTCCCATGACTAGCCACGCCCTGCGCCTCGTAGTTCGACTGGCGGAACCCTGCGCGCCGCCAGCCGGCTCGACCCAAACGCCGCATTGGCTCCAGTTCGTCCAGGCAGCCGGCGGCATTGCGACGACCATCGGTGTGCTCGCCGCGCTCTACGTGCTCATCGTCCGCGATCCACGAGAGGCGTCCGAAGAGCACCAACATCACGTGGAGCAGATGGCGGCGATCCAGCACGCCAAGATGGAACACTTCGTCGCTCAGGCAAGGAAGCTGGTGCCCTCGTGCGTCAGAACGCCGCTGCTCGGGGATTCGTGGTGGGCCGTGAGGATCGAAAACGCCAGCACCAAGGTCACCACCATCCTCGATGTCGGTGTCACGGCGATAGACGCCGACGGTGTCGAAATCCCCGGTGGTTGCCTGCCCGTCACCAACGCCGTAATGGCGGACCACGCATACGATCATTCCGTCCGGAACGCCTTGTCAGCCTCGCTGGAATTCGCGCTGGAGCGGCCGGTGACCGATGCCGTCAAGCAAGCGATACGCGACGCCGTAGCAGTGCATTTCGTCAACCGATGGCCACACACTCTGCCCCCGACCCAACACGCCGTCATGTCTTACACGACCACGACCCGCAGTACAGGCTGCGCGTGACCATCGACTACGAAGACGAAACGGGATTCCAGTGGCGACGTTGCGATGCGGGCCAACCCAGGCGCATCGATGACGTCGACATCGACCTCGCCTTCACGAACACGTCGTTATCACCATGGGATTCACTCCGATGACCGGCTCCGGCTGGGCAATGGCAGCTGCAGCGCCACCGGGACTGTTGCCTGCGCGCGAACAGATGGCGGAGCACCCGCGACGTTGACCGCACTGTTCGTGGTGGTTGCGCTTGCTCTCGTCTTCGTCATACCGCCGCTGCTCTATCTCCTGCGGCTGACTCAATCCGTCCGACAACCGTGACATCAGCCCATCACGTGCGCCAGCTGGGAACGCGAACTGATGTTGAGTTTGGTAAAGGCGTTGTGTACGTGGGTTTTGACGGTGTGCAGAGAGAGGTGCAGCTGATCGGCGACCGCACGGTTTGTCGCGCCGTCGGCTACGGCGCCGAGCACTTTGAGCTCTGCATCGGTGAGGCTGTCCCATCCCGTCTTGGCGCGTGGCGCAACGGTGATACGCCGCTCGACACCGAGCTGACGCAACTCGCGACCGACCCGGCGCGCATCGCCGAGCGCCCCAAGGCGCGAATAGGTCTCGAACGCCGCACTGAGATGTTCGAGTGCCTCCACGCGGCGACCGGAACGCACGAGTCGTGCACCGGCATCCTCTGCTGCGGCCGCGTACAAGAGCGGTCGCGATGACGATACGAGCATGTCAGCAGCGGCTGTCAGGGCCTCGACGTCGTCGTCGACGATCCCGCTGACATACGCGGCGACCGCAGCGAATAGCGGGATCGTCGGCTGGTCACGCAACAACATCTGCGCGGTACGCAGTACGCGTGCCCGGCCTTCGGCGTCGCCCGCTGCCGCGGCGACCCGCGCCGCCAGGAGCAATTGATCAAGGGCCTGCGGAGTCATCGGCGTCCCGAACAGATTGGCTTCGTCACCGAACCATCGCGTCGCGTCATTGACGTCGTCGCGGTGCCACGCCGCCAGAGCGAGCACATACGCGGCTGTGCGGCGCACCATCGATGCGCCGCCGGCGTGCGCTTCACGCGCGTAGATGACCATCTGCTGCAACAGATTTCGGTCATCGGTGTGGATCGCCACCTGAGCCAGAATGGCGATGCGCACCATGTCGAGCTCGGTTGCGCCGTCCTGCTCCGGCGAAGGCAGAGACTCCACCGCGGCGCGGGCGGCGGTCAGCCGGCCCGCGGCAAGAGCGACGATGCCCTCGATCGTGGCCCAGACATCCAGCACCATCGCATTGCGTTCCTGCTGCGCCCGCTGCACACCCGAGGCCACCTGAGCCGCCGCTTCGTCCAGCCGGCCGACCAGCGCCAGAAGGTTCGCGTAGTAGTTTGCAGCCAAGAGATGTGCCACCGGAAGCTCGTTCGTGCGGCCGAGTGCGCACAACTCCTCGAGGTCGCTCAGCGCTCGATGAGCGTGTCCGTCGGCGGTGTCGAAGCACGAAAGCGTGAGATTGGCAACGACTTTCGACTCGAGATCGCCGATCGCCTCTGCCGCCGCGGCTGCTTCTTCGGCGACCGTGCGCTGCTGGCCATCGTGGTCATCCAGCATCGAGTTGTAGGCGAGCAGAGCCAGGTGGCGTGCCCGAGTCTTCTCGGTGATGCCCTTCAAATCGAGCGCTCGGCGATTCTCCCCGATTCGCCGCTGCGTGTTGTGCCGCGTGAACGCTGGCAGCCGCAAGCGTATCTCGGCTTCCATCTCGTCCGACGACATCGACATGGCCGGGACGGCCAGTTCTTCGGACTCCTCGTACCGTCTCGCCCGATTGAGCAGCCCGACCGTTTCGGCGACCAACCGGCCATGTTCGGGGTCGTCGCCGGGCATGAGTTCCAATGCATGCCTGCTCAAGTCGGCGGCCGCATTCGCGTCGCTGCGACTCACCGAACGTGCGGCCTGGCGCAGGACGTCGATCGCCTCCCGGTCGCCCGGCTCAGCGCTGCGGACCAGCTGAGTGGCCACCTCGGACGGCGCGACGCCCATGCTCAACATGATCGACACCGATTGACGCTCCATGGCCCGGCGGAGCGACTGCGGCAGGGACTGACGGGTGGATTCCCTCAACAGATCGTGGCGGAACCGGAGCTGCTCACCGTCCTCGGCGAGGAGGCCGGCACGCACGGCCTCACCGATCGCGGACATCAGAGACGACGGTGGCCGGTCGAGCATGGCAGCGAGTAACCCGGCCGAGAATCGATCCGGTAGAACCGCGGCGATGCGCACGGCCTCGGACGCCTCGTCCGACAGCTGGTCGAGTCGCCGTTGCATGCACAGGCTCAGCCGACGTGGCAGATCGTCACCGCTGGCCACCGCCCGGCCGCCTCCGACGGAGAGTCGGTCCTCGTCGAACAAGCCGCCAAGGATCTCCCCGACGAGAAACGGGTTGCCGCGTGCCTTCGCCGTCAGGTCCAGCAGAGATTCGTCGGCCGTCGCGCGCACCATGTCTTGCACCATCTCGGCTACCGCGCTCGACGACATCGGGGAAACCTTCATGAACGTCGCATTCGCACGCTGCAGAACCCCCAGTGCCTCGTGCACCGCCGGCCCACCGGCCCCAGTCCGAACGGTCAGAACCCAGAGCACCGGCGCGTCGGAACGCGCGGAGATCAGCGACCGCAGCGCCAACAGGGTGCCGGTGTCGGCCCAGTGAATGTCCTCCAACATGATCACCATCGGCGCCTGGGCGCCCGCCTGGTGGATCGCGTCAGCCAGGCTGTCCACGACCCAGTAACTCAGCTCGGCAGAGGAGCCGGCGCGGCGCAGCGCGTTCACGTCGCCGACCGGAGGATCGGAGCGCAGCGTCGCCATGAACAGCGAGAAGAACGGCACCGACTGCTGGTATTCAAATGCCTCACCGAAGAGTGTTCGCACTCCATCTTTCTCGGCTAGGGCCATCAGTTCCGTCAGCAACCGGCTCTTGCCGATGCCTGGCGCACCCTGGATGACCAGTGCTCCACCGCGCCCTTGCGCCACCGCGGTGACCAGCGCGCCGATCTGGCGGAGCTCCTCGGCTCGTCCGCGAAGCTGGGACGTTGCTAGGCGCTGCTGGCCGAAGTCGAGTGTGCAGGCTGATGGCATGACGGAACCCCTCTAGGAGTGCTAGGCCACTGGCGACGAGGCCGGATGCCCTTGCCGCTGAAGCGTATGAAGCTGACCCAATACACTCAACTTGTTGTCATGCATACAACTTGCTGACGTGTCAGTGCTTGCTGTCTGGCCGGGCATGACAACCAGCCTCCCGCCGATCGCGGTGCGATCGCGCCCGGGCATACCCTGGTGCTGCCCTGGTGTGCCCTGGGCCGACCCGGGCGAGAAGGGTTCCTCGTGTCGCAAACCAGGGCATACCCTGGCGCGATCCCGGCAGCGGCTGCGGCACGCTCGGCGAGGTGATCAACGAACTTCCCGATCCGGTCCTGACCCAGATCTACAGCCTCAAGGCGGTGACGGGGCCGACGCTGGACTACGGCGACTCGCCGAGCGGCCGTCGTCGGCTCGTGCCGCTGGTGGGCGGGATGTTCACCGGCCCCGAAATTAGGGGGAACCTGCTACCCGGAGGCAGCGCCTCCTGGCAGATCGACCTTCCAGACGGGGCGGCGGCCGTCGAGATGCGTTACACCCTGCAGACCGACCGGGGCGCCCTGCTCTACGTCCGATCCAACGGTGTCGGCCATGGCAACGCGGACCCCGGCCAGCATCTCGTCCATGCGGCGACGCACATCGAGACCTCCGCACCCAACTTGGACTGGCTCAACAACAGCGTGTTGGTCACCGTCGCGGGCCGTACAACCGTGAACATCCTGTACGAGACCTACCTCGTGGATTGATCCACATCTGCGCCGACGATCGATTCTCCGTTGCCTCTGCGGACCAAGAGTCATAATTTTGCCGTGGCGCACCACACGCCGGGAGCGTGGCTGCTGGGCCGCGACGCCGAGTTCGCGTCGCTTGATCAACTGATCGACGACGCGCGGGTGGGTCGCGGCCGTGTGCTGGTCCTCCGCGGAGAGGCGGGGGTCGGAAAGTCGGCGTTGCTCGACTACGTATCCGAGCGCGCGAAAGGGTGCCAAGTCGCCCAAGCGTCGGGCGTCGAATACGAGGCCGAGCTGACGCTCTCGGGTCTGCAACAGCTGCTGGCCGAATCAGTGGAACAACATTCACGGGACTTGCCGGAACCACAGCGCGTTGCACTCAAGGTTGCATTCGGCATGCAACAGGGGCCTGAGCCGGACCGCTTTCTGGTGGCACTGGCCACCCTCGGGGTGCTGTGCAACATGGCCGAGAACGGCGCGCTCGTGTGCTTGATCGACGACGCTCAGTGGCTCGACCGGGCGTCGATTCAGGTGCTCGCGTTCATTGGCCGCCGCCTCGGCGCGGAGAGGGTCGCCTTGGTCTTCGCCGTCCGTGAGCCGAGTGCAGTGCAGGAACTCGACGGATTGCCGGAGCTCGTCGTCGAAGGACTGGGTGACAACGACGCGCGGCAGCTACTGGCGTGGGCCGCCACCGGGCGCCTCGATGAACAGGTGCGAGACCGGATCGTGGCCGAGACGCGGGGAAACCCGTTGGCGCTCTTGGAGTTGCCGCGAAACTTGACACCGGCGGAACTGGCGGGTGGCTTCGGCCTTCCCGACGCACGAAGTCTCTCGGGGCGCGTCCAGCGCAGCTTCCTGCGACGCATCGAATCGCTCCCCGATGAATCGAGACAGCTGTTGTTCGTCGCGGCCGCCGAACCGGTCGGCGATGTCAATCTGTTGATGCGGGCACTGGACAACCTTGGCCTCGCCGCCGACAGCGCCGTCCCGGCCGAGAATGCGGGATTGATCGAAATCGGTCCGCGGGTGCGCTTTTCACACCCATTCGTGCGCTCTGCTGCCTACCGAGCGGCGAACCCCGAGGTGCGTCGCCGAGGACACTCCGCGCTCGCTGACGCGACCGACCCAGAGACCGAACCCGATCGGCGGGCATGGCATCGCGCGCATGCCACCCCCGTTCCCGACGAAGCCATCGCCGTCGAATTGGAGCGATGTGCGTCGCGCGCGCAGGCGCGCGCCGGACCGGAAGCGGCCGCAGCGTTCCTGGAGCGGGCCGTCGAACTGACGCCGGACATCCGACGGCGCGGTGAGCGTGCCATCTCCGCCGCGCGTGCCAAGATGCGTGCCGGCGCGCTTGCCGGCGCCGAGGCGCTTCTCGCCGTTGCAGCCCAGTCCTCGCTCGACGAGGTGGACTGCGCGCGGGCCGAGCGATTGGCGGCCCACATAGCATTCGCGCGAACCCGCGGGGGCGACACGCCGGCATTGCTCAGCGCTGCGGCCCAACACTTGGAGAGGGTCGATCCCGAGTCGGCGCGCGAGACACATCTCGAAGCCCTGTGGGCAGTGGTGCGCAGTGGGCGCTTCGCCAGGCCGCAAGGCGTGATCGATGCGGCCGACTCGGCGATCGCCGCGCTGCGTGGGAAGTCATCGCGCGCTGTGGACCTGATGCTCGAAGGGCTGACCATCCGAATGACGCGCGGCTACGCCGACGCACTTCCGATTGTGGCGCACGCCTTGGAAGCCTTCCAGGAGGAGGGTTTTCGCCACGAGAACATGCTCTGGTGCTGGCTGGCTTGCCAGCTCGCGATGGACCTGTGGGATGACGAAGCCTGCGAGAACATCGCGACCGGACTGAGCGCGGCCGCGCGCGAGCGCGGGTCGCTGAACCTGCTGCCCTTCGCGCTCAACTACTCCGCGGCCCACCAGTTGTTCGCGGGCAAGTTCGACGTCGCCGAACAGCTCATCGACGAAGCCGACCGCATCATCGCCGCGACCGGTAATGCGCGGATCGCAGACTTCTCGATCCTGCTCGCCGCCTGGCGCGGCGACAGCGACGTGACGCACCGGCTGCGCGCGGCGATCATCCCGGACGCGACAGCGCGGGGCGAAGGCTTCGGTGTCGAAGCCGCCGAGTGGGCGGTGGCAACGCTTCACATCGGCAGATGTGAATACGCCGACGCCATGATTGCAGCGCAGCGCGCGTACGACCCCGACGGCTTGGGATTCAACGTCTGGGTGCTTCCCGAACTCATCGAGGCCGCGGCCCGCAACGGCGATAGAGCCGTCGCCGAAGCGGCGTTCGGGCAACTGGCGGAACGCTCCTCGGCGAGCAACACCGCGTGGGCGCGGGGCATCGAGGCCCGCTCACGAGCGTTGCTCACCGATGGTTCCAACGCGGAGGACCGCTACTGCGAGGCGATCGAATTGCTCGGCCGTTCTCGGGTCGTCGTCCACCATGCCCGCGCGCAACTGATCTACGGCGAGTGGCTTCGCCGTGAACATCGTCGCGTCGATGCGCGTGTTCAGCTGAAGGCCGCCCACGCCGCGTTCGAAGCGATGGGTGCGGGCGCATTCGCCGACCGCGCGCAGCGCGAACTGCTCGCCACCGGCGAGACCGTCCGCAAGCGCAACGCCGACGTTGCCAGCGAACGCCTGACACCGCAGGAGGCGCAGATCGCCCACCTGGCCGACAAGGGTCTGACCAATCCGGAGATCGGCCATCAACTGTTCCTCAGCCATCGCACCGTCGAGTGGCACTTGCGCAAGGTCTTCAACAAGCTCGGCATAAGTTCACGCCGCGAGCTGCCGAATGCCCTGCGCAGCTTGAACTCTGATTCCGTACTGCTCTGACTGGGACGCTCACTACACAGACACCGTGTCGTGTAGGTACGGCTCGATGTTGGACATCGCGCGGGCGAGGAACTCGACCTTTTCGCCAACCGGCGCGACGTAGTGCAGAGCGTCCTTCGCCGCGTCGACGCTCTGCAAACTGGCGATCACCCACCCGGCCAGGTAGGTCGACGACAGGCACCCACCCGCCGTCGCCAGGTTGCCCTTCGCAAAGAGGGGTTGATCGAGGACCTCGACACCTGCTTCCTGGACCCAGGGTTTCGTCACCGAATCGGTGCACGCGGGGATCCCGTCGAGCAGACCTAGCTTGGCCAACACCAACGTTCCCGAGCATTGCGCTCCCAGCAATTGACGGGACGGGTCGAGTTTCAGTTGGGCCATCAGCGCCGGATCCGCCACGACGTCGCGCGTCTTCCTACCGCTGCCGACGATGACCGCGTCGGCGGTGCTGGCTGCTCGGAGGTCGACGTGAGATTCAATGACCAGCCCGTTCATCGAACGGACCTTCGGGGTGGGACTGGCGATCGAAACTTGCCAGTCCGTTTGGTGGACGCGGTTCAGAACGTTGAACGCGATCAGTGAGTCGAGTTCGTTGAACCCGTCGAAGGTGAGGATGGCGATGTGCATGACTCGACGGTAATTCACCAAATCCAATACGATCAATTTATTGTCATGCATACAATCGTCGGATGGTTCGTGCCCGATACAAGGGCGTCGTAGACGCGCTGGCATCTGATATCCGTGCGGGAAAGATCCCTCCGGGCACGCGATTACCGACCCACCGCGAGCTCGCCGCCCGACATGGACTGGCGTTGGTGACAGCGACCCGGGTTTACGCCGAGCTCGCAACCATGGGTCTCGTCAGCGGTGAAGCCGGGCGCGGCACCTTTGTTCGGGAGTCGTCGCTATCTCCGCGCGACGACATCGAAAGGCGGGCGTTCGCCGATGACGTCGTCGATCTGAACTTCAACTACCCCGCCCTGCCCGAACAGACCGATCTGTTGCGGAATGCGCTGCGGGGGCTCGCGTCCTCAGGTGACTTGCAGGCCCTCCTGCGCTACCAGCCTCACGGCGGCCGCACGCACGAGCGGGCCTCGGTCGCGCTTCACCTGGAGCGGCGCGGGCTCTCGGTCCCCGCAAATCGGGTACTGATCGTCAGCGGCGCGCAGCACGGATTGGCCGTTGTCACACTGGCGATGCTGCAGCCCGGTGACGTGGTGGCCGTCGATGCACTGACGTACCCCGGCTTCAAGGTGCTCGCCCAGGTCTTTCACCTGGAGCTGCTACCACTACCCGCTTCGGGCGACGGCCCTGATCTGGACGTCTTCGAACAACTCTGCCGCACCAGACGGATCCGAGCGATCTACACGATGCCGACGATGCACAATCCACTTGGGTGGGTGACCAGCATGCAACACCGCCAACGGTTGGCCTCGATTGCTGGCAAGCACGGAATTCTCCTCATCGAAGACGCGTCGTACGCGTATCTGGCGGAAAGTCCTCCGAGTCCGCTCGCGGCGATCGCCCCGGAATCGACGCTGTACGTGTCCGCGATATCCAAGAGCGTGGCCACCGGCCTGCGGTTTGGATTCGTGGTCGCACCAACAGAATTCGTCGAAGCGATCGAACGGGCGATTCGCGCGACCACCTGGAACACGCCGGCGCTGATGACCGCAATCGCCACCGGATGGCTCAACGACGGCACCGTCGATCGGCTCGAAGCGGAGAAACGCGACGACGCCCGGCACAGACAGATCGTCGCGAGGAAGGTTCTCGCTGGACTCGAACTCGTAGGACATCCCTCGTCTTATCTCCTATGGTTACCGCTGCCCGAGGAAGCCCGAGCCGATCAAGTGGCCGTGGCCCTCATGCGCGAAAACGTCTCCGTGTCCACGGCCGAACCGTTCGCGACTACGAAACATCCGCCACACGCGATCCGGTTGGCGCTCGGCTCGGTAGCCATCGAAGTCCTGACCGAATCACTCGGCGTGGTGAAACGTGTGATCGACGACTACACGTATTGACGCACTCCCCGACCCATCATCATGGGGCACACGCCGCATCGAGTTCCCCGCGAGAGCTGATGCCAAGTTTCACCAATACCTCGCCCAGTAGTCCAACAATGGCTGTGTGGGCACAGTGCGGCGCGGGGTCGCAGTCCAGGCACGGACTGATGGGGCGGAGAGGGCGAAGGATGTTCACTACGCGGGGAGATGTGACGTGACCGACCTGTTGAGTGCTGTGCTGGATGCGCACGGTGGACTTGAGCGCTGGCGTCAGCTCGATCGCGTCGAAGCGACCATCGTCTCGGGCGGCGGTCTATGGGCAGTCAAGGGGCAGCCCCAGGACCCGACTCCGAGGCGGATGAGCGCGGCATTGCACCGCGAATGGGCCTCGGTACGGCCCTTCGGTGCCGATGACCAGAAGACGGATTTCACCCCGCAGCGTATTGCGATCGAAAAGCTGGACGGCCGACTCGTTTCCGAACAACTCGATCCGCGACAATCGTTCGCTGGCCATGACTTCTCCACTCCGTGGAATCCGCTGCAGCGCGCCTACTTCAACGGCTACGCGCTATGGACCTACCTCACTACCCCGTTCCTGTTGGCGATGGACGACGTCGCGGTCCGCGAGATCGACTCCGTTTCCGACGGTGGTGAGACATGGCGAGGCCTGCAAGCCGTATTCCCTCCACAGATCGCCAGCCACAGCAGGGTGCAGGAGTTCTATGTCGGAGACGATTATCGAATGCGTCGCCATGATTACCGGGTCGACGTGGCGGGCGGCTTTCCCGCCGTTCAGTACGTCAGCGGAATCGTCGAAACCGATGGCATCAGGCTGCCCACGATTCGGAGGGCGTATCGCGCCGACGCCAACAATTGCGCGTTGAAGGATCAGCTCATGGTGGCGATCGACCTGAGCGACATCAGCTTCTACTAAGCCCATCCGGTAGCTTCGTTGTCCCGCGAGACTGTCCCTGTCGGCCCTGGTGTCGGCGGGGCCAGGTTGACGAATGGTCGCGAGGAATCTGCGAGTACCGGCACGCGCTGATTCTTGACGTGAGCACGAGCGCGGCACCGAAGTCGACCGCGGCGAAACCCCCGGCCGTACTGCGACTGCATGCTCGCTCGGTCGTCGGGCGAGACCGATGGTTACGCTTGTACCCCATTGCACTTGGCCTGGGCGGACTGGCCGGATCACTGCGTACGACCGTTGCGCTTGGTGCACCAGGGTGGCTACCGCTGGTGCTATGGGGGCTGAGTCTTGTTGTATGGCTGACCATTACCGTCATGTACGTCATTCACGGTGGCGCAGATCCCAGGGCGTTCATTGCCGACTTGCGTCACCCCGACCAGGGCTTCGCTCTGGGCTACGTCTCGTTGATCCCACTGGTCTTGCTCGCACAGATCGGCACGCGAACGCAGGGATTTCGAATTCTCGACCTTGCCCTGGTGGCGACTTGGGCCGTCGCAACAGCGGCGCTTGTCGCAGACTGGATCACCAGGCCGCGGGAACGCCACCTCATTCACCCTGGCTTCTCATTGCCGGTCATCGGCGGTCCATTCATCAGCTGTATCTCCCTGCAGGCCAACGGATGGCATACGATGGCCCTTGGGCTGTTCATGCTCGGGCTGTTCTTCTGGGTGACGTTCGGCACCGTGATCATCGGCCGCCTGATGACCGAGCAGCGTCTCAGCGACTCACGCTTTCCCACGCTTGCTGCGCTCATGGTGCCCCCGGCCACCGCGAGTGTGGCCTGGTTTAGCCTGAACCACAACAGCGTTACCCCTATCGGCATCGGCCTGGCGGCGGTGCTGGCGATGATGACCCTCATTCAACTGTTCATCGTCCCCCAATACCTGGGCCGTCCGTTCTCCCTGTCGTTTTGGTCGTTCAGCTTTCCCTTGGCGGCGGCGGCGAACACGGTTGCCCACTGGGCTGTCGCAGCGCCGACAATCGCCGCCACGGTATTCGCGTGGTCCGCTGTTTCAGTCGCAGCGGCCGTCATCACGTTACTGGCGGCGCTCACCCTGCGAATGGCGTTCAGGTCAGGCAACGAACCTTCACGGGGGTGACGTTGAGGTGGCAGTCAGCGATTCCGCGATCAGAGCGGGTTCGCCGTTATCTGTAGCCACGCTTGGAATTCCTTTTGCTGACGTCGTCTTTGCGCTCGCCTCTGTTGTAGCCGGTTGACGCACCGGCGAATCCCCTTCGCGTCGTTCGTCGACACGGGTGTCCTGTAAATCCGTCGGCCGAAATCCGTGCGACGGTACGGCTTCGCGGCCACTTCTTGGGTTCGCCATGAGAGCGGAGCTGCTTGACGACTCGACGACTTCGTCGCGCGAGCGTGCTGTCGCCTCATCGACGCTTCTGCGATGGCCAACATCGCCGGCAACATCGAAAGCACTCCACATGCCGCAGTCAGCATGGTCCTCCCCTTCCGTTCACGCACGCGGCGGTGGGTCTGGCATCGGCCCGGCCTTCGCCCGGCTAGTCGTCCATTGCTTGACAGTTAGTACGATGGTCGCGTCGGCGCGGCGTCGCAATGGCCCTTGGACTGATCTTTAGCGCCGGATGGATGTAGCCCTAGGACGCTGCGTCTTTGGCACGTTTCACCGAGGATTCCGAGGTTGTCGTGAATGCCCGCTCGCGCCGGGTCACTGCCACTAGTCAGCGGCGCAGTTTCTCGAGCGCTTCCGCCGATGGGCTACCGGGGTCGGCGTGAAAGACGATCAGATGCTGCCCGCCCGAGTGCGGAACACTGAGTCGGTTGCGACGAAGGTGGAGGTCGCCGACAACGGGGTGACGGAAGTGCGCGATCCCCGCGCGATACCCCACGTCTGCACGCGCCCACAGCTCACGGAACCGCGCACTCGCAGCGGACAATTCGTCGATCAGCCCGCGCATGCGCGGATCGTCCGAGGCACTTCCCGCGACTTCCCGCAAGCCACTGACGGCGATCTCGGTCGCTTCGTCCCAGTCGACGAAGAACTCCTTGGCGGCCGGGTCAACGAGCCGCCAGCGCAGAAAGTTCTGCCCAGGTGCATAGGCGGGTGACAGCGCCCGCGCCATCGCATTTGCGGCAAGTACGTCCTGGTATCTGTTCGCCACGATCGCCGGCATCGTCATCTGCTCGATCATCAAGTCCAGTCCGTCGGCGGCCGTCTCGAGGTCAGGCTGCCGGACGTGGCGGCCGCTGGCCAGCTGATAGAGGTACTCCGTGCCCTTGATGTCGAGCTGAAGAGCCCGCGCCAGCGCATCCAGGATCTGCGGGGACGGATTCTTGTCGCGCCCTTGCTCCAGGCGGAGGTAGTAATCGGAGCTGATACCGGCCAACAACGCCAGCTCCTCGCGACGAAGTCCCAAGACGCGGCGCCGCGCACCGGCCACCAACCCGACGTCCTCGGGCCGGACCTGTTCCCGGCGCGCTCGCAGGTAATCACCGAAGGCATTGCCAGTCGCCACCTGCTGAGCCTAAGGCTGTTCCTCCCATTACCAGGATCATTGCGGCGTCCCCATCCCGGACTCAGCGGGCACAGGCTCGATGTTGCACGGCAAGGAAGGGAGCGGAGATGACACACCGACAGGACGTCGAATTCACCGTAGAGGGCGGCGTCACCCTCCGGGGCTGGCTGTTCCTGCCCGAGACACCGGGCCCGCATCCGGGCATCACGATGGCCCATGGCTTCGCTGGTGTGAAGGAGCATGGGCTGGAGCGGTTCGCCCGGTTCTTCGCCGACGCGGGGTTCGCGGTCCTGGTGCACGACCATCGCGGCTTCGGAGCCAGCGACGGCTCGCCGCGATTCGACATCGATCCGTGGGTCCAGATCGCCGACTGGCGGCAGGCGATCTCCCTCCTGGAAAGTCACCCTGCCGTCGATCCGGACCGGATCGGGCTCTGGGGCTCGAGCTACGCCGGCGGGCACGCCATCGTGCTCGGCGCCACCGATCGAAGGCTGCACGCAGTCGTGGCACAGGTGCCGACGATCAGCGGCTATCAACAGAGCTTGCGTCGCGTGGCGCCGGACCAGGTGGCTGCCCTGGAAGAAGCGTTCGCCGAGGACGAGCGCCGCCGATTCCGGGGCGACGCACCCGCGACCCAGGCCGTCGTCAGCTCGGATCCGTCGATTCCGGCGGCCTACCGGGCCGAGGACGCAGTCGCGTTCTACACCCAGCCGGTGCCGGACGGCGTCTGGCAGAACGTCATGACGGTCCGTTCCTCGCGGGCTGCCCGGATGTACGAGCCGGGAGCATGGATTTCGCGAGTGTCCCCCACTCCGCTGCTAATGGTCGTCGGTCTTCACGACACGATCACGGTCACCGACCTCGAGTTGGCCGCCTATGAGACGGCGCTGCAACCCAAGAAGCTGGTCACGATCGACGGCGGCCATTTCGACCCGTACCTCTGCCACTTCGAGCAGGCCGCGGGCGCCGCTCGCGACTGGTTCATCGAGCACCTCGGGCAGTCCAACCCGACCACCGAAAGGAACCCGTCATGACTGACCTGCGCTATGAGGTCATGGTCCACGGTGGCCTGCCTCGCCACCGAGAACAGCGGCTCCCGGACGGCAGCCCGATCGTGTCGTCACCGGTCTCATCGACTCTCATCTTCGGCGACCACGACGCCGTACTGGTGGACCCGCCGTTCACCCGCGAGCAGGTGCAGCGCACCGTCGGATGGATCAAACGGTCAGGCAAGAAGCTCACGTATGTGTACGCCACGCACGGCCACGGCGACCACTGGTTCGGTACCGACCTGTTGCTGCAGAGTTTTCCGGGCGCCATCGCCTACGCCACCGAAGGAAGCATCGCCAAGATGCATGAACAGGCCACCGACGGCCGCGCCCAGATGTGGGACGTCGACTTTCCCGGCCAGATACCTCCGAGTCCCATTGTCTACCAATCTGTTCCGACTGAGGGATTCCAACTGGAGGGCGAGGACTTGGTGGGGGTCGAGGTCGGCCACACCGACACCGATGACACGACCGTTCTGCACGTCCCGTCCATCGGGCTGGTGGTGGCTGGCGACGTCGCCTACAACGGCGTTCACCAATATCTCATGGAGAGCGGGCACGGGGGCCTCAAGTCGTGGCTGCAGGCACTGAACAAGGTGGCCGGGCTGAATCCTCGCGCCGTCGTCGCCGGCCACAAGAACAAGGACCTTCCCGACGTACCGGGCATTCTTGATGAGACGCGCGACTACCTCTTGGACGCCCAGCGACTGCTCGCCGGAGATCCCACCCCCCGCGAATTCTTCGACCAGATGCTTCGTCTGTACCCGCAACGACTCAATGTGGGTCCGGTCTGGTACAGCGCAGTCGCGCTGCTGTCGTAGCCAATTCGACTATCCGAGAAAGAGAAACGTCATGATCATCGATGCAGCAGATCTCGATCCCACGTCGAGCTACAAACTCCTCATCGGGAGCGTATTGCCCCGCGCCATCGCCTGGGTGAGCACGAGTTCGACCACCGGTGTCGGCAACATCGCCCCGGTGTCGTTCTTCACGGTTGTCGGACGGATACCACCCATCCTGTCGATATCGCTTCAACCCCGCGCCGACGGTGTCACCCTCAAGGACACCTTCGTCAACATCCGCGACACGAATGAGTTCGTCGTCAACATCGCCACCATCGGACAGGCCGACGCGGTCCACAGGTCCGCATTCGAATTCGACAGCGGCGTAGACGAGTTCGAGGCACTCGGACTCGAGAAGGCACCCTCGGATGTGATCTCGGCGCCACGGATCCAAGATGCGCCGATTTCCTTCGAGTGCGTGGTGAACCGGATCATCCCGATGCCGCCTCTGCCCGATCACGTCGTCTGGGGCGAGGTCAAACGCATCCACGTCCGCGACGACCTCTATCTGTCGCGTGGACGCATCGATGTGGGTGCATTGAATGCCTTCGGCAGGCTCGCCGGCGAGTACACGCTCGTGGACAACATCTTCACCACCCCGTTGCCAGACGGTCTCACCGATCAACTGAGCGTGCAGCGTGCGGGCCGCCTCGACGGACACCCGACGGAATACTCGCCGATCGACACCGGCGAGTGGTCGCCGTCCGGATCTACGGTTGCAGCGAAATGATTGCCACCAGAGGGGATTTGGCGATCACAGAGACGACCGTGAACCGCGAGGGTGCGCCGACGTTCCTGTTCGTCCACGGATTCCTCGATGATGCCACGGTATGGGAGGACGTCAGCGCGTCGCTGGCAGACAAAGCGAACACCGTGAGCTACGACCTTCCTGGTTTCGGATCGCGTTCCGCATCCGTCTCGGATATCGGAGATCTCACGCTCGAGTCGCTGGTGGCCGAAGCCGCAGACATCGTGACCGGCCTCGGCGCTCGCGTCATCGTCGTGGGCCAGAGCATGGGATCACAGGTTGCCGAGATGCTCGCCGCCGATCACCCTGACCAGGTCGCTGGTCTGGTGCTGCTCACACCTGTTCCCCTTACCGGGACCCACCTGCCCGACGAGGCAATTGCGCCGTTTCGTGGCCTCGGAGGGGATGTGGCGGCCCAGCGTGCGGCCAGAGCGCAACTGTCACCCGCTCTGGGCGAATGCCGGCTCGACCGGCTCACCGCCATCGGCGCAACCGTGCTGCCAGAGGTCGTCGCCCGCTACGCCGATGTGTGGAACGCCGGCCTCGTAGATGCGCCCGCGATCAGTCACTTCACTGGCCCTGTGCTGCTTGTTCGCGGCGGCGCAGACGGCTTCGTCACCGAACGACTACTGGCCGTCGTCTGCCCCCGGTTCCCCCAAGCCCGCGTCGAAGTCATCGAAGGGGGCGGGCACTGGATGCACGTCGAATCCCCGGAAGAGATCGCGGACATGCTCATCGATTTCGCCGACGGGACCACCGATGAGCAATCAGCCACCGGGTGGCGTCGCGGATTCGCTGAACAATCGTCGGCGGCATTCGCCGACGAGTTCGCCCCCGACGTCGTGCTCAATGCCACCACGATTGCTGAACCGATCAAGGGCAGAGACCGCGTCGCAACAGTGATGGCGACGGCTAGTTCCATCTACGAATCGCTGGAATTCACCGCCGAAGCTCACAACGGCACGACCACCTATCTGCAATGGCGTGCAACGGCTTTCGGCGGAATGGACATCAACGGCGTCACCGTGCTCGAACGCGGCGCCGACGGAAAGGTCGTCTCAGCCGCGGTGCACCATCGGCCGCTCGGCGCCGTCTTGCGATTCTCTGCCGAGATCCGAGACCGGCTGAGCGACGTCATCGGAGCAGAACATTTCCTGGTTGAGGACCGATGAATCCTTCGCTGCAGTACACGACCTTCGTCACTGATCAGATCCGACAGTCAGGCCGCGGCCCGCTGCCGGACGGCAGCACGAGAATGTGGTCGCCGATCACCTCCACTCTCATCTACGGAGCCCAGGACGCGGTACTCGTCGACCCGCCGCTGACCGTTGCGCAGGCGGCCGAGGTGGGTGACTGGATCGATGCCTCTTGCCGGCGGCTGCGACAGATCTACATCACGCACGGTCACGGCGATCACTGGTTCGGCGCCATGTCACTGTTGAATCGCTTTCCCGGAGTAGCGATCCGAGCCACCGAGGGAACGAAGAGGCACATGGCCGGCCAGAACACCACCGCGTTCCGCGCCGAGTTCTGGGATCGGGTCTTCCCCGGTCAACTACCCGTCGGTGACGTCCGCGTCGATGTGGTCGACGAGCGCGGTCTCGAACTCGAGGGTGTGCTTCTGCGTCCGATCGAAGTGGGCCACACCGATACCGACGCGACGACGATGCTGCACGTCCCTGAGATCGGTCTGCTCGTCGCCGGTGACGTCGTCTACAACGGGGTCCATCAGTATCTGACCGAATCCGGCGGTGTCACGGGGATCGACGATTGGCTCGCCGCACTCGACGCCGCCGAGAAACTCGAGCCCGTCGCCGTCGTCGCCGGCCACAAGAAGCCTGACGCGTGTGACGAACCGACGCAGATCGATTCCACTAGAACGTATCTGACCGATGCCCGCAGCTTGCTCGAGTCTTCGCGCACAGCAACGGAGTTCTACGACGCGATGCTCGCGCTTCACCCCGACCGGCTAAATCCCGGCGCACTGTGGGGTGCGGCCACCACGCTCTTCCCAAACCCTTGACGATGAAGAGTCAGTTAACGGCGTAGAAAGCGCGCGGTCATGGCCAAAAAATGACGCCGCGACGATTGTCGGGCACCTCTGAGGCGCACCCGTTACCGTCGTTTCGTGGTCGGAAGTGTGGTCAACGAAGGCGCAGCAGCGAGGCGCGAGGCTGACGCGGCGCAAGCCGAGAACGCGAGCTCGTCACCTTGGATCGCCTTGGCGAGGGCCTCAAACGCTGGCATTGAAATGACCGCGCGGCGTGAGGTGACTAGTTGCTCAACCGAGCCAGTTGAGTGCGCGCCCCACGCTCCACGAATAGCGGGATGTAATCACGGATGGGTCGCCCGTCAAAGCGTGCGTAGCAGTCGTATACAACGTCTGCCACCTTCTCACCAGGGACGCTTGGATACTTCTCGACAAGCCTGTCGACCACCTGGTCGATGACCGTCCGTTCGCTCGACTCGATCATCCCTAAAGGTTCCCCCTCCGTTCACCGCGGCGTCAACTCCTGCGACAAGGCTCACGAATGGACTTGATTCCTGGGCCCCGGCCATCCTCGTTATCGGGAGGGCCGGGGCCGTTTGTGTGAGGAACGAGCACCTTCTTGACGAGGCTCCATCCCGACTCGACCCGATGAGTGACCAGCGGGGACGAAGTCGTCGGGGGTTGGTGACACTCGGACGAAGTCCTTCGTTCGTCGGGCGGGACTGCTCCCAGCACTGGAACAAGGTGTCCGACCGACAACGATGATGCCAATCTTCGTTCTCTCGAGACAGTGGCATGACAACAGTCAGCGCCTAGTGTCCGGCATGGATGACGCTGAATGTGCCAGCGTCGCTGATGTCGCGCAGACCTAGAGGGACGCACCGGCGCCCTGCTCGCCCTGGCGATCACCGAAGATCTCGCATCGAGGAGGCATGACACCATGGTGGCCAGCGCGATCGTGTTGAATCCATGACCGGACTGCTGGCGCCCGGCATGACGGAGGAACGACTGGTCTCGGTGCTTGGGCAACGAGTGCGAGTGAATATCCGCACCGGCGGCGGAGTGCCCTTGGTGTTGTGCAACGGCATCGGGGCAAGCCTCGAAGTGCTCGATCCCCTCGTGGCCCAACTCGCCCCAGACACCACCGTGGTGCGGTTCGATGTCCCGGGTTCTGGCGCTTCGCGGGTCTCCCCGATGCCCTATGGGTTTCCCTATCTGGCCGCGCTATTGGGACGACTGCTGAAAAAGGTCGGCATACGCGACCCCGTCGACGTGCTGGGATTGTCCTGGGGAGGAGCGCTGGCCCAGCAGTTCGCCTTCCAGCACCCGCACCGCTGCCGGCGGTTGATCCTCGTGTCGACCGGCACCGGCCTGATGATGGTGCCCGGCAGACCGTGCGTGCTGGCCAAGATGGTCACACCGCGCCGGTTCGTCGACCACGAGTACGCCGCTTCGATCGCCGGTGATCTTTATGGTGGAACGGCTCGCACTGATCCGTCGACGGTCAGCCGGTTGTTCGACCGTCAGCCGATGGCCGGTTCGCGCGTCGGATACCTTTATCAGCTGCTCGCGGGTGCGGTGTGGACCAGCACCTTCGCGTTACCGCTGATTCGGCAGCAGACGTTGGTCATCGCTGGGCTCGACGACCCCGTCGTCCCCTCGGTGAACGCCAGGATCATGCAACGACTGCTGCCCCACTCGACGTTGCACCCGCACGCCGGTGGACACGTCGACTTGATCGCCAACGCCGCCGAACTGGGGCCCGTGATCGAAATGTTCAGGATGATGCAGTGAAGAGCACAACGAATTCCGTGGTGATCCTCGGACCGCGACGGACCTGAGCAGTCTGGCTCAACTGCGGAGTGCTCTCGCCTCGTCGCACAGACAGGGTGAACTGAAATACCGCCCCTCCTTGGGTCATTGGCGGTGGCCGACAGGGGCCTCCGTGCATCTCGATGATCGAACGGCAGATAGCCGAATCGCTGAGACATGCTGCAGCAGAACCCGATACGAGAAACACCCCCGACGCTGAGCCGGAGGTGCTCCGTCCAGGGCCCGATGAGCGAGCGTGCCCCTCGAGTCCTTGCGCGGTGTTCGGCGAATTAGCCGACGGCGCTTGGCTTTCATTGGGTCGATGACTGGCTCGAGTTTGGCGGTCGCCTTGCGCGCCTTCAAGGCCCACACGATTTGTGCGGTCCCGATGACGACCAGCCATGCCCCGGCGACAATCGCGAGGACCACGATCGAGTCGATCGGCAGGCCAACGACCACCATGCCGGCGACCGTGGTCAGCACTCCTGTGAAGATGTGCCAGCCTCGTTCGGGCAATGCGTTGTAGTTGATCGCCAATACGGTTTCCGCGACACTTTGGAAGATGAATCCGATTCCGATCCAGGTGGGCAGGATCCACACCGCAGCAGGAAGCCCGAAACCTCCGGCCCACTGCTGGGTCGTCAATGCCCGCGGCCATTCCAGCAGCGCCAACGGGTTACCGTGTGTTTCGGCCACCAGCTGGTCGCGCACCCAGCCATTCAGCGGCACGGCCACCTCGGTATCCAGCAGCGCGCGCGCATCCGCCGGTGCTAAACCTTGCACCGAAAGCTGCGGCAGGCCAGCCACTTCCGACGTCGGCACCCGCGCAGCGAAAACCAGCCCAACCGATTCGGCCGCCAGCCGACGCGCCACGAACCCGAGCACCTGCGCTGAGCACGATCCAACCACTGCTGATCGTCGATGACACACATCAGCGGCTGCTGTTCGGCGGCGTGGGCTAGCAGACCCAACGTGGCCAACCCGACCAAAAAACGATCCGGGACGGACCCCGAACTAATGTGCACCTCAGCACGCACGACCAACAGGGCACCAGCCCAAAGGGCCGCTGCGCCGGCCGTAACCGAGCAGTCGGATCAAACTCTGGGTGTCAGTTCTCCTCTCGTGCCAGCCGGGCAATCAATCCACCTGCCAATACATCTCGCACTTGTCGAGCTGAAAGCCTATGGCGCACAGTAAAAGTCGAATTATTGGTGAGATTGTCGACCTGCAGGGTGTCCTTGTGGACAAGGGCGTCACGAAGGTGTTGAATGCGCAGTGTGTCACCCTGCTCGATCGAGTCATAGTCGCCGGGATTCTCGAACTCGAGGGCCAGTACGCCGTAGTTGGCGAGGTTCTGCCAGTGGATGCGGGCGAAGGACTTGGCGATGACAGCCCGCAGCCCGAGGTAAAGGGGCGCGATCGCCGAAATTTGCCGCGGGCGTTTGAGAGAAACGGACTCGGAAACCGACCGGAGAGGCATCCATGAATAGGGACCAAAACGTCTACGACGTCATCGTCATCGGTGCCGGTCCCGTCGGCCAGAACGTCGCCGATCGCGCACGCGCCGCGGGCCTGAGCGTCGCAGTGGTCGAACGCGAACTCGTCG
>JAOPUT010000349.1 GCA_025963385.1 Mycobacterium sp. | reverse complement strand
CATCAGCTGGTCCAGGTTCACGCCGGCGTCCACGTCGACGAGGTGGCTGTCACTGTTCATCGAGTGGATCTGGTTCAGCGCGTTCATGTCGACGACGAGGCCGCCGCCGTTCTGTGCGTTGTCACCGTAGGAGCGGCCCTGGCCGCGGGCGATCACACCGCGACCGTCGGCACTGGTGACGGCCTTGACGATGGTCTCGGCATCGGGGGCCGACAGCACCCGAGCGACGCTCGGTGCGGTGCGGCCCCAGCCCGTCAGCCGTTTGGTGGTGGTTGCAGACATCGTGACGAGGGTACCGCCCTCACTTCAGCTTGAAGATCACCGCGCGTTGCACCACGAAGTTGATCACGGTCGCGGTGCCCTGCGCGATGACGAACGCGACCGCGACGCCCCACGCCGTGTAGTCGAACAGCTGGAGGAAGAAGTGGTTGAGGCCCACCTGGACGGCGAAGGTCACCGCATAGAGCACGACCACGGCGATGAATCGGGCGGTGCTCGGCGGCGCCTGGAACGTCCAGCGACGGTTGATCAGGTAGGCCGTGGTGGTGCCTGCGATGAAGCTCAACGTCTTGGCGAGGTCGGGTTGAACCCCGAGCGCCTTGTACATCAGGACGTAGAGCCCGAAGTCGACGATGGCGGACAGCCCACCGGTGACGACGAAGCGCCAGGCCTGGGTCGTCAGGCTCAGGTTCGGCGACATCGGAGGTTCGGCCACGCGGGCAGCTTAGCCAGCCCGACGAAGGGTCATCACCGGCCCGTCCCGGCCGACGTATTGCCGGTCAGCGCGCGGCGACGCTGGCCAGCACCCGGCACAACGCGTCGACGGCCGCGGTGAAGGAGTGCTCGGCGGGGGTGCCGAAGCTGACGACGATGCCGTCGCCCGCATGGGTCTCGGGCGCCGCGTCGGGGTGCCGGAGCAGCGACAGCCCGGACAGGGCGATCCCCGCCTCGCCGGCCCGCCGCAGCACCTCCGCCTCGGTCCCGTCGGGGAGCGTCAGCAGCAGATGAAGACCCGCCGAGAGCCCGCTGATACCGACGTCGAACGGCCGCAGTGCCTCGACCAGCCGGTCCCGGCGATGCCGGTAGCTCAGCCGCATCCGCCGAATGTGCTTGTCGTAGCTGCCCTTTGCGATGAAGTCGGCCATCGTCACCTGTGCGATCGCGTTGACGTAGAACTGCTGGCCGCCAGCGGCGGCCAGCACACGGTCGACCAGATGATCCGGCAGCACCATCCAGCCGAGTCGCAGTGCGGGTGACAAGCTCTTGCTCGCCGACCCCAGGTAGACGACACGGTCGGGGTCCAGACCCTGAACCGCTCCGACGGGCTGGCGGTCGTAGCGGAACTCTCCGTCGTAGTCGTCCTCGAGCAGATAGCCGTCGGTCCGGTAGGCCCACTCGACCACGGCCTTGCGTCGCGCGGGATGCAGCGGCACCCCGTGTGGGAAGTGGTGCGCGGGGGTGAGGAGCGCGGCGGACGCTGCGGTGCGGTCCAGCTCGTCGACGACGGCGCCGTGCCCGTCGACGCCGATCGGGGTGGTCGCCACGCCCAGCGCGGAGAGCGCGTCCCGAAAGATGAACAGCCCGTAGGCTTCTACCGCGATCGGCTTGTCCATCCCGAATACCCTGCCGAGGATCTCGACGGCGTGCCGGGTGCCCGCGCAGATCACGATCGACTCCGGCGAGGTGCGCACCCCACGGACGCGGGCCAGGTAGTCGGCGAGCGCCTCGCGCAGCTCGATGCGGCCGCGGGGATCGCCCATTCGCAGCGCCTCGTTGGGGGCGGCGGTGAGTGCCCTGCGGGTCGAGGCGAGCCACGCGGTGCGGGGGAACGCTGAGACGTCCGGCGAGCCGGGCATGAAGTCGTGCGTTGGCACGCCAGGGGTGCCGCGCGGCCGGGTGGGCAGCGGGTTGGCCGCCGCGTCGACCACCCAGGTGCCTGCCCCCTGCCGGGACGCCAGCCAGCCTTCGGCGACCAGTTCGGCGTACGCCTCGGCGACGGTGTTGCGGGCCAGTCCGAGGTCGGAGGCGAGTGTCCTCGAGGGCGGCAGCATGGTGCCCGATGCGAGGCGGCCGGAGCGCGCGGCGTCCCGCAGCGCGGTGATCAGCAGTTCTCGTGCGCCCCGAGCGCCCGGCGTGATGGCGCCGCGCAGGTCGAGGTGCAGATCGCGCGTCCCCGAATTGGCCCATGAAGTCACCACTGAATTGAACCATGCAGGCGGTTCTTTCGCCGCTAGCGTGGTGCCCATGACACAGACACTCGATCACCCCACCGCCATCGACCGCCTCGAGATCTACAAGGTCTCCCCGGAGCTCTACGACGCGATGATGAAGCTGAGCACCGCGTCCGCCAAGGACGTCGACCCGTCCATCGGGGAACTGGTCAAGATCCGCGCCTCACAGATCAACCACTGCGCCTTCTGCCTCGACATGCACGTCGCGGACGCCCGCAAACTGGGTGAGACCGAGCAGCGCCTGGCGCTCGTCGCGGCATGGGACGAAGCGGGCACGCTGTTCACCGACAAGGAACGCGCGGCTCTTCGGCTGACCGAGGCGATCACCGAACTCGACAAGGGCCACGTCTCCGATGAGGTCTACGCCACGGCCGCCGAGGTGTTCACCGAGAAGGAACTCGCGCAGGTGATCGCCATGGCCGTGACCATCAACGCGTGGAACCGGTTCAACGTGGCGACTCGGATGAAGGCGCCGCGCCGCTGACCGGTGTTACTTCGCGAGTGCCTTCAGCGCATTCTCCAGCGTGGCGTGGACCGTGAGCATCTCGGTGACTCCGACGAGTTCCATCGGTCGCCGCGTCATCGGGCCGTGCGCGATGACGACGAATCGGACGTCGGGCGTGCAGAGTTCGGCGGCCACGACGAGGACGCTCATGGCGCTGGAGGCCAGGAAGTCCACGCGGCTCAGGTCGGCGATCACCGTCTGCGGCGACCGTTCCAGCGCGAGCCCGATGCGTCGCTCCAGTTCCGGGCTCGTCGTCAGATCGAGTTCGCCGACGCACGAAATGATCACCGTCCCGTCGTCGTGCCGCCGTTCGCCGAAGGTGCACAGCGTGCCTGTCGGGCTCTCGGAGTAATCGGACACGCTCGCACCCATCGATCCCGTTTGACGCGGGCGCCGCACGTGCCCGGTTCGGTTCTGAACTCTAGCCCTGGGACGCCCGGTCAGAACGGCGGCGGGTCGGCCGCGATGCGCGCGGCTCTCTCGGCGGCACGGGGTCTTCGGCGGGTGGGCGTGGCCAATTGCGGGAAGCGCCAAGTCTTCTAAAGGTGCGACAGATCAGCGACAACCGCGGCCAGGCGCGGATCGGACGGTTTGATCCTTCCGAATAGAGCCAGGAGCAACTCGTCGGGTTCCGCGTCGACAGGCTCGTCACCGGCGGGCAGGGCTCCCGCGGATGCGACGAATTCGACAATGTCGTCGTTTCCCAGCCGAACTCGATGTCGAGCAAAGGTCTTGCTCTCGACCAGCCGATCCATCGACTCAGCAGGGCCACGAACCGCGATCGATGCCTCCGCGGCCGGTATCTCCCACTCGTTTCCGGTTGCCGCGGCGATGTCGTAGCCATGGACGAGCAACTCGCACACGATCCATCGAGCCCCACCACCGCCAGAGATCGTTGATCCACCGTGGAACGGATACAGACGGTCGAAGTCGAGCTTGGAGTAGACGCGGTCGATCACCGTACGCAGATTCGCCTCGAGTCGGTCGGCGACAACAGTGATGTCTCGGTCGGTGTACTCCGAGAGGTTCGTCGCATTCAGCTCGGCAACCCCCTCCATTGTGCTGGCGCGTCGACGATCGCCAAGCAGCCTGTTGAGCACGGTGACAACGTGCGCCGCAGTTTCCGCGGCCGACCAGTCGAGCCCAGGCACCGGGTGCGCGGCGCGATCCGGATCCAGCCCCCGGACCATCGAGACGAACCGCTTACCACTTTCGTCCAGCGCGGCGAGGATGTCGGCTTTGGGCGCCTGTTCCACCCGCCAAGGATACGGCGGCCCGGCGAACGGGGGGCCACTCGAGCGCAGCTACACCCAGTAGGCCACGCGCCCGCGGTACTGCCGCATCGCGAACGCCGTCACGGTCCAGCCGACGATGGTCAGCACGATGACCACGACCCAGTGCCGCATCTCCTGATCCGCGCCGAGAAGCGGGGCGCGCACGATGTCGACGTAGTGCAGCAGCGGATTGAACTCGATGACCTTGGCCCACGTGCCCGCACCCTGCTGGCGTAGCGTCTCGTCGTTCCAGATGATCGGGGTCACGTAGAACAGCAACTGGACGAGGCTGAACAACAGAGGGCTGATGTCGCGGTACCGGGTGGCCAGGATGCCGAAGCACAGCGCCACCCACACGCAGTTCAGCGCGATGAGCGCCAGCGCAGGGATGAACGCCAGATCGGTCCACTTCCACGGCTGCGGGAAGATGATCGCGATGATCACGAAGATGATGATGTTGTGGGCGAACAGGATGATCTGCCGCCAGACGAGCCGGTAGACGTGCACCGACAAGGGCGTCGGGAGCTGCTTGATCAAACCCTCGTTCGCGACGAACACGTCGGCACCCTCGAGGATCGAGGCGTTGATCAGATTCCAGATGATCAGCCCGAGCGTGACGTACGGCAGGTGCTCGGCCAGCGGCAGGTGGAAGAGCGTGGAGTACAAGCCACCCAACGCGACGGCCATGGTGCCCGTCGCGATGGTGATCCAGATGGGTCCCAGCACCGAGCGGCGATAGCGCTGCTTGATGTCCTGCCACCCGAGGTGCAGCCACAGCTCGCGCTTGCCGAAACCCGAGGCCAGGTCGGCCCACGCCCGCGCGAAGGTCTTCGACTGCGCTGCCGCGTCGGTGAACGTCATCCGTTGTGTCTCCCGTCGCTTCGCTCGCCCCGCCCAAACTTTTCGCGTCTTCCCAAGCGGCGCAACCGAATCCATTCTACGAATCCGCCGGGGTCACGCTGGGTCACCAGGAAGTACCAGCCGAAGCGCAACCACTCCTGCGGAACCAGCTTGCGCTGGCCGCGCTGCGCCTGCAGATAACCGCGGTTGCGGTAGGTGAAGAACCGCTTCGTCTCGTCCGACGGGTACTGGGTGTGCATGCGCCCACCGAGGATGGGCTTGAACTCGTCCGAGCCCTGGGGGTGCAGGTAGACCGCGTCGAGGCAGGTGCCGAACGGCAGGCCGGAGAGCACCAGCCGCCGGTGCACGTCCACCTCGTCACCGCGGATGAACAGCCGGAGGTCCGGCACGCCAACGGCTTCCACTGCCGACGCCCGGAATAGGGCACCGTTGAACAGCGAAGCGATGCCCGGCAGCAGGTCGCCCGCAGGATCCGATGGTCGGCTCGCCGACGCGTCGACGCGCAACTCGGAGACCAGGCGCCGCCACACCAGCCCGCGCCGCAACGGAAACGCCAGCCGCGAAGGATCGTCGAGATCGCACA
Organism: Mycobacterium sp.; assembly: GCA_025963385.1. GTDB lineage: Bacteria > Actinomycetota > Actinomycetes > Mycobacteriales > Mycobacteriaceae > Mycobacterium. The sequence goes on along the minus strand of JAOPUT010000349.1, from coordinate 116 downwards.
CCATGGGTGACACCTCGGCCAGTCCGTGCCGCCCGGCGCAGCCCAACAGCGTGCCGAGCACGTCGGCGTCCGCAGGCCTGCCGTCGTCGTCGGCGAGCCAGACCCAGTCCGCGCCG
>JAOPUT010000330.1 GCA_025963385.1 Mycobacterium sp. | reverse complement strand
CCCGTTCGGGGCGTGCCACTGCATCGAACTTCCCTTCCTGATGGGCACCTACGCCGACTGGGCAGACTCGCCGATGCTGGGGTCCGAGCCCCAGCGCGACCTCGCCGAGCTGGGACCCCCGATGAGGCAGCTCTGGTACGAGTTCGCCGGCGGTATGTTCGACGAGTCCGATGCCCACCTGCACTTGCCAGGGACGCTCGCGACGGAATGACCCGAAGACGAAAGAGGGGCACCCGCAATGCGGATGCCCCTGCTCTCTCGTGCGGTCCGTTACGGGCTCTGGTGCACGCTGGTGTCGACGTGCGGCACCGGTGCGCTCTGCTGGTTCTGCGAGTTTGCCCATTGATCGTGGCTCAAGTCGGCTTGGGCGGGAGCGGCCAGACCGACGACCGCTGCGACCAGTCCGCCGGCGATGATGCCGGCAAATCCAAACTTCTTCATTTGCGTGCCTCTTCTTGGTGAATCACTCATCCATCCGGAGCGGCCTCTCGTCGTTCCATAGGTTGAAACACCTTGACGCCAAAGCTAATTCCGCTCAGACGAAAATTCAGCCACTTGGCAGCAACCTGCCAACGCGGACGCGATCCAGCCCTCGTCGAGTTCCGTCCCCGGGTCGGAAGGGGCTCACGTCGCCGACGGCGTGAGCGCGTTATCCCATCTCGATTCCTGGCTGGGAAGCCGGAGCAGCAGCCTCGCGCCTCCCAGCGGACTGACGTCGAGGTGCGCCGATCCACCGTGCAGTTCCGCCTGCTGGGCCACCAGCGCCAGGCCAAGCCCGGACCCCGACCGCGAGGCCGTCGTACCGCGGGCGAACCGCTCGAAGACCGCGGCCCGCTCCTCCTCGGGAACGCCTGCGCCGTTGTCGTCGACCGCGATCTCGACGCCGGCGATCGAACTCACCACGCTCAGCGTGATCTCCGTGGCGTCACCGTGTTTCACCGCGTTCGCGATGGCGTTGTCGATCACCAGCCGCAGGCCTGCGGGCAGCCCCACGATCAGCTTCGACGGAGAGGGCGTCAGGGTGACTCGCAGGCGCGGGTAGACGCGTTGAGCGTCGTGTGCGGCACGGTCGAGCAGTTCGGTGACGTCGAATTCGACGAAGTCGTCGGCCGTGGTGAGTTCACCCTGGGCAAGGCGCTCCAAGGCCGTCAGCGTGGCCTCGATCCTGCCCTGGGTGCGCACGACGTCGTTGATCACCTCGTCGCGCTGCTCGGGGGCCAGGTCCAGCGTGGACAGCACCTCGAGGTTGGTGCGCATGGCCGTCAGCGGCGTGCGCAGCTCGTGGGATGCGACGGCGGCGAAGTCCCGAGCGGATTCCAGTGCGGCCCTGGTGCGCTGCTGCTCGGTGCCGATGCGCGCGAGCATGCCTTCGACCGCTTCGGCGATCTCGACCGCCTCCCGCACCCCGCGGACCTGAACCTCGTCGGGCATGGACTGCGCGTTGATCGCCCTGGCCTGCTGGGCCAGCAGCCGGAAGGGGTTGATCATCAGCAGCGAGATCACCCAGCCGACCAACACGGTTCCCGCGATGACACCGCTGCAGATCAGCATGACGCGCAGGTGCAGCTGGTCGATGCGGTGCTGCGTCTCGGCGAGTGGCGCACCGAGCGCGATCGAGCCGGGCCCCGCGGAGAAGGTCCGCACCCGGTACTGCACGCCGCCGATCTCGGTGGTCGCGTAACCATCGGCGAGCTCGGGCAGGACGACGTTGTTCGGCACCGAGACGGTGAGGCCGCCGATGCGTGCGGTGCGCACGACGTTGCCGTCCGGCAGGGGCTGATGGGCGTCGGCATTGGCGTCGGGGGTGGAGTTCAGCAGGTTGCTCACGTCGCCAAGGCTGCTCACCGAGTCGAGCCTGCGGTCGAGCTGGCTGTACTGGTCGTCGGTGACGCCGATCCACACCCAGGTGCCGAGGACCAGCACCAGGACGATCACCGCCAACGCCGAGGCCACGACGATGGCGCGCAGCGACAAGACCCTGCTGAGCGGACGCAGCAACAGGTAGACCCGGTCGTTGATCTCCACTATCGAAGCCGCAGAGAGTGCCCCGCGCGAGCCACGGAGGCCAGGTCCTCGATCAACACCTGCACCAGGTTACTGACCTTCCGCGGGCTCAACCGATCACGGCTCCCTCCTCGAGTGCGACGTCGGCCTCCCGGATCAGCACCGCCTGGATCTCCTCGTAGATCCGCTGCGCGTCCTCGGGGTCGTCACCGACGGCGGTCAACCCGACGCGACCGCACTCGGTGAGGCAGTTGATCATGTGGAACACCACCCCGGTACGACGGGCCTGGTCGAAGTGAAGGCCTTCGTTGACGACGATGTCGAACAGGTCCTCGACGGTGAGCGCCTTGAGTCGGTCGTCCTCGAAGTGGTCGGTGGCCACCAGGTACTTGGTGCTGCCACTGGGCGTGAGGAACACCCCCCGCTCGCCGTCGTAGCTTCCGTCGGTGAGGAACTGCAGGGTGAGGAAGGGATGGGTGGTCCCACCCTTGCGGAGGTTGAGCTCGATCGCGTACGGCGCCCACGCCCCGGTCTCGTCCTGCACGGTCACGAAGTCGACCGCAAACCGGCCCAGCACACCGAGTTTCGCGAGATGACGTCCGATCACCATCGCGGGTTCGGCGATGAGCGCGGCGTAGCCCGGATCGGCGGGGAACACACAGCCGAGGTACTGCTGCCCGCTCTTGCCGCCGAGGAGCTGGTCGTGGGTGGACAGGAGTTCGACGGTGCCGTCGGGCAGCGCGCGCATCTGGACGCTCGGGCTGGTCAGCGTGACACCGGTGATGCGCTCCTCGACGATGCCGCCATGTTCCTCGAACGCGGCCAGATAGACGTCGAGGGTGAGCTTGCGAGACTCCAGCTCCATGCCGAGAAGGCGCTCGGTGATCGCCGCCGCCTCCTCCGGTGAACCCGACGGCGGCAACCCGTGCAGATCCACCAGAGCATTACCCGATCCGGAGACACCGTCGTTGAGTTTCACGATGGCCTCGGTGAGCGTCGGTCGCTTCACCCGCATGGCCTGCACGGCGGCCACGATGTCGTCGACCGTGTGGAGGTCCTCGGCGCCGACGGGGCACTGCACCCCGAGCTCGTCGAACATCCTGCGACAGCCGGTCTTGGTGCCGAGTCCCTCGAGCCGAGGATCGGCGCCGTACATGGGGATGCCGAGGCTGAGCGCCACGTCCCGCTCCCGCGGCGTCGTGTTGTACGGGATCAGGTGGCTCTTGGCGGGATTGGGGATCAGGGAGCGGATCTTGCGCAGCAGCCGCGGGCGTGCCAAGAGCTTCGAGCTGAGCGACTCCGGCGACGCGTCGCCGACGGGCACGAGGGTGAGCCGGGCCCTGGCATGACTCGGGATGACGCCGGGCAGCAGCCCGAGGTAGTACTCGATGGTGGCCTCCGACACCGGCTGCGACGTCACGTAGATCATCCGCAACTTCGGCTGGCGCAGCAGTAACAACAGGAACAGGGCGCGCTCCTCCATCGCCTGCACGATGGTGCCGCTCCTCGAGCTCGGGCCGTCCAGGCTGACAGACGGCACCACCACCACCGATTCGTCGTCGAAGCCACGCTGCATCGACGCCCACACCCCGGGCATCGCCTGCTGGAGATGATCGAAGACGCGGTAGCGCTCCTCCTCGTCGAGCTGTGACAGCTGCCTGCCAGGGTCCTCTGGTCGTGTCATGTCTCCCACTAACCTTCCTTGAGTGCGGTGATGTTGTGTACTCGCACCGAGCGGCTGAAGCCCTTGGGCTTGAGGTCGCCGACCGGTTCGGACATCGCGACGTGCTCGGTGGCGGCCAGCACGCGGTCGGTGACGAGCACCTGCCACGGTCCGGCGTCGCCGCACAGCCGGGCGGACAGGTTGGTGACGCTGCCGATCGCGGAGTAGTCGAACCGGCTCTCGAACCCGATCCGGCCGAGCGTCGCGAACCCCTGCGCGATACCGATCCCGAGGGCGAGGTCGTGACCCTTTCGAAGCCATTGCGCAGCAAGCTCTTTCACGGCATCGCGGATGCCGATGGACATCCGCACGGCACGTTCGGTGGCGTCGTCCTGCAGCACCGGATCGTTGAAGAACGCCATGATCCCGTCGCCGGTGAAGCGTTCGAGGGTGGCCTCGTACTTGTGCACCAGCGAACCGATGGCGTGGTGATACTCGGCGAGCACCCCCATCACCTCCTCCGGTTCGCTGGCTTCGGCGAAGGGGGTGAAGTTCCTCAGATCACAGAACACCACCACGATTTCGCGGCGATGGCTCTGCAGCAGGTTCTCGTCGCCGACGACCAGTTCGGCGAGCTGTGGCGACAGGAAGCGACGCAGGCGGCTGGCCCGCTCCAGTTCCTCCAATTGCCGAGCGACGCGATTCTCGAGCTCGGTGTTCCACTGCGCCAGCTCTTCGGACTGCTGGCGGATGGTGTCCTGGTAGCGCTTGATCCGCGCCAGCGACGCCACCCGGGCCAACAGCTCGGCCTGGTCGAACGGCTTCATCACGAAGTCGTCGGCGCCCGACTGGAGCGCGACCAGCCGCTGTTCGCTTCCGCTGGCGGTGATCATCACGACCGGAAGGAATTCCGTTGCGGGCGTTGATCGTATCCGCCGGCACACCTCATGGCCGTCCATCCCCGGCATGAGGATGTCGAGCAGGACCAGGTCGACGTCTTCGGTCTCGAGTAGCGCGAGTGCCTCGGGCCCCGACGACGCCGCGATGACCCGATGCCCTCGGGGGGTGAGCACCGCGTCGAGGAGCCTGAGGTTGACCGACTGATCGTCGACGGCCAGCACGGTCACGGGCGTGTCCATCACGACGCCTCGGGGAGCGCGCCGACGCGTCGCAGTGCGCCGACGAGTTCGTCCCTGCGGATCGGTTTGAGGAGATAGGCGGCAGCACCGAGCGCCAACCCCCGCGGCCGGTCGTCGACGGTCGAGGCGACGATCACCGGGATGTCCTCGGTGACGGGGTCGGCCTTGAGCTGGGTCATCACCTGCCACCCGTCGAGGCGCGGCAGGCCCACCTCGAGTACGACGGCGGCGGGTCGCACCGTGCGGATGAGTTCGAGCGCCTTGACGCCGTCCCAGGCGCGCATCACCTCGGCGGGGAGGGCGTCCAGGTAGGCCTCGACGAGGTCCTGTGACGCCACGTCCTCGTCGAGCAGGACGATGACAGGAAGCCCGCCGCGCTTGGGGACGGCGTCCTCGCGCCGCGGCTCCCGCAGTCCCGGCACCGTGAAGCCGAACGTGCTCCCGACGCCCACCGTGCTGTCGAGCCACATCCGGCCGCCGAACAGTTCGACGAGACGCCGGGACAACGTCAGCCCCAGACCGGTGCCCTCCTCCTTCGGGGCTCCGCGACTGCCCTGCTGGAACGAGTCGAAGATGCGCTCCCGGTCTTCGGGAGCGACGCCGGGCCCGGTGTCGGTCACGGTGACCTCGAGCTCCCCGCCCTCCCTGCAGGCGTGGACGCAGACGCTGCCGCCGTCGGGCGTGAACTTCACCGCATTGGACAGCAGGTTGAGGAACACCTGCTTGAAGCGCCGCTCGTCGGTCTCGATCAGGTCGACGTCATCGGCGACGTGCAGCGTCACGGTGATCCCGTGCTGCGTCGCCCGCTCGCGCTGCATCGCCCAGGTGGCCTCCACGGCGCTGCTCACCAGGAAGGTGCTCGGCTCGAGCACCACGTGACCGCCGATGACCTTCTCCAGGTCGAGGATGTCGTTGACCAGCGCGACGAGGTGTTTGCCCGAGTTCCAGATGTCGCGCAGGTAGCCCTCCTGACGATCGTTGAGCTCGCCGAACGAGCGGTTCAGCAGCACCTCGGAGAATCCGTTCACCGCGTTGAGCGGCGTCCGCAGTTCGTGGGACATGCTCGCGAGGAACTCAGACTTGTGCCTGCTGGCCACTTCGAGCTCGCTGGTCTTGGTCTGCAGTTCGCGGAACAGACGCGCGTTGAGGATGGCCAGTGCGGACTGGCTGGCGAAGGTCTCCAACAGCGTGATCACGTCGGCGGGAAAGGCACCCGTGCCACGGCGGCGGATCACCAGCACGCCGACGATCTTCTCGCCGCGCAGCATCGGGACCGCCAGCACCGAACGCCAGCCGTCGGCGAACAGCGCCTCCAGATGCGGGTCACGCTCGACGCGGCCGAGATCGGGAACCTCCAGCGGCCTGCGCTCGATCGCGGTCCGGCCGACCATCGTCGAGTCGCGACGAATGGTGATGGTCCGAAGCCGTTCCCGCAGCGCCCGACTGCTTCCGACCGGATGGACGTGAAAGACCTCGGCGGCGTCGTCGTACTCGAGGATCGAGCCACCCTCGGTGCGCAGCGTGATGTCACCGAAGCCACGATTGGTCAGGCGCACCGCGTTGCTGACGATCTGGTCGAGCACGACATCGAGGTCGAGGCTCGAGCCGACCGCCTCGCCCACCTCCCGCAGCGCCTCTAGCTGCTCGACCTTGCTCGACAGCAGCGCCTCCCGCGACTTCAGCGCACGCATGAGGTTGGCCTGCCGCAGGGCGAGGGCGCCCTGGGCGGCGAACTCCTCGAGCCGTTCGGTCTCCTGCTCGTTGAATGGCGCGACGTCGGTCCGCCACATCGACAGCACGCCGACGACCTCGCCCTCGAGCAGCATCGGCGTGGACAGCAGGGTGCGGAAGCCGGTGAGCTTCTGCAGATCGGTGCGTCCGTACCCGGCGTCGGAGAGCACGTCGGCGATCTGGTTGGTCCGCTTGTCCTCGGCAGCCCGCCCGACCATCGACAGGCGGTTCCTGGCGAGCGGGTTGTGCACGAGGTACTCGCGGTACTCGTCCGGGGTTTCTCCGGAGACCCTCGAGACCCGGAACACGTCGCCGTCGGCGAGGAAGAGCTGGGTGGCCCGTGCACTGCACAGTCGGGCGGCATACTCCACGATGGCGTCGAGCACGGCGTCGATGTTGGCCGCGTCCCGACCGAGGGCGGCGAGAATTTCACGGCTTGCCGCGGACTGATTCCGCGCGTCCCTCAGCTGCCGGTTCAGCCGGGCCGACTCTCTCGAGACGCGCGACGTGCGGTCCTCCGGTTCGGTCACAGCGCCCCCAATTCTGTGCACCTATTGACAGTCTGGGCCTAACACCCTGGTCAGGGCAATGGCAAAACCGACGAATCCGTAAATTACGGCTCCCTCGTGATCGTGATGGTCGTCCACGCCCCCACGTGGATTCGGTCCCCGTCGGCGAGCGGCGTCTCCTCGCCGTTTGCCAGGAGGTCTTCGCTGCCGTTGAGGCTGGTGCCGTTCGTCGATCCCAGATCGGTGATCGTCGGCCCGGAGTCGCGGACCCGTAGCACCGCGTGTTGCGTCGACACGCCGCGGTCGGCGGGCTGTAGGCCGAGGTCGATCTCGGGTGTCACGCCCTGGTCGCGGTTGTGCCTGCCGATCAACGCCGTGTCCCGCTGCAAGGTGATGCGCCGTTCTGGAAAGAACTGCGGGAAGTCGACGGTATCGGGGCCGCCCCTGGCAATGACGCGTTCGTAGAACTCCCGGTCGGCGCGCACGACTGCGGTCCACACCGCCGTGGCCGCCTGTGGCGGAGTCGCAGGCGCGGGCAGCGCGGAGTCGTGTCCGCACGTCTCGCAGAAGCGGCCGCTGACCGCTGCTCCGCACGCGGGGCACGCCTTTGTCTCCGCCGCCGGTGGCGGCGTGCCCACCGCCGCAGGAGTGCCGATGGGGGCACCGCACACGTCGCAGTAGTCAATGGCGGTCGAGCTGTGTCCCTCAGCGCAGATGGGCATCAGGCCCCCTCTTCCTTCCGAACTCGAGCGGTCTTCGTCGACCGCGCGTCGAGCGCCATCTCGTCGGCCGCCGCGACCTCGCGTTTCAGCCGGGCCGTTCCGGTCCGCTCATCGACGTCGATGACCTTGCCAAGCTCCGCGACCTTGTCGTCGTTGCCCGATTCGACGGCGAGTTGCATCGCGCGCTGCAGTTTCGCGGTCGCCGTCGCCACGTCACCTTCGCGGCGGGCGGCCAACCCGTCCTGGACGGCCTGCGCCAGCTCCGCCTGACCGGTGTAGTGCGCCACCCGACGGCTGATCCGCGCCGACAGGGCCGTGTCCGCGGTCCACACCGCGTTGACGAGACCCTGGCCGAGGATCTCCTCGCCCGCCACCACGCTGACCCGTGCCGCCAGCTTCTCCTTGCCTGCCGCGGCCGGTTCGACCGCGACCTGGATGTGGTAGTCGCGGTCCTCGGCGCCCCAGGAGCCCAGCGGATACTCCCCGATCTGCGTGCCTGCGTCGACGCGTCGATGGGTCAGATCCTCGACGGTCGGCGCCACCTGTTTGACGAACTCGATCGTCGCGCCGGCAGGCGTCCAGAGCCGCAGGGTGAGGTCGGGGATGGCCTTGCCCATCGACGTCCGCATCATCGCCGCGAAGTCGGCAGCGAGGTCTTCGGGATCGGCGACGATGTCCACGGTCCCGAGCAACGCCGACGAGATGGACCGCAGCTCGTCGACGCGCCAGGCGGTGCCCACGCCGCGGCAGTCACAGGTGAATTGACCGACGCTGTCGGCGATTTCGCGCCGCAGCTGCTCGGGGGTCTCGTGCTCGTCCTTGCCGTCGGTCAGCAGGATCGCGTGGGTCAGCGCACCCGGATGCCTTCCGACGATGTTGCGGACGTACGCCAGCCAGGTGCCCATCGCGGTGCCCCCGTTGGGCCGCAGACCGTCGACCACCCGCGCCGCCTCGGCCTTGGTCGCCGTGCTCGCCCGTGTCGGCAGCCCCTCGGTGGGATAGATGGCCGCAGCTTCCGCGGTGCCCGCGACGACGATGAAGTACGTACCGTCGCTCAGTTCGTCGATGGCCGCGATGGTGGCGCGTTTGGCGGCGTCGAACTTGCCTGCGGGCTTGAGCATCGACGTGGAGCAATCGATGATGATCGCCTCGACGCGCTCGGTGGGCGCCGCCGCCGCTGCGACATCGCTTCCGACGGTGATGCTGACGACGGCGTCGACCGTGCCCGATCCCTCGGCGAGATAGGGATTGTGATCGACGTCAACCGAAATACCCTGTTGCCCAGCTGAACTCATCAAGCTCCTCCGATCGGAATCACTGCGACTGTGATGTTGTCCTGGCCGCCCGCCGTCAGGGCGTGTTCGGTGAGCGCGCGCGCCGCCTCGACGGGGTCGATCCCGACGCAGAACCGCGCGATGTCGGCCGCCTCGGGTAGGTAGTTCCACAGTCCGTCCGAGCACAGCAGCAGCGAGCCGGGACCTGCGACCGTGAGGGTCTGCACGCTCGAGTCCGACCACGGCTTCGCCTCGGAGTCTGCGCCGAGCCACCGGGTGATGGTGTGCGCGCCACGCAGGACGAACTCGGAGTTCGCCGCGGCTCCCGCGGTCATCAATTCCTGCGCCACCGAGTCGTCGACCGTCAACTGCCGGGGAACCCCTGGCGGATCGGGTAGCCAGTACGCCCTGCTGTCACCGACATTGCCGACCGTGATCTCCACCGCCCCTTCGGGATTGGCCATCACCACGGCGCCCGTGTAGGTGCACGACGGCGCGTTCGCCGGGTTCAGGTCCCTGCCTGCGTCGGCCGCCGCCTTCGTCGCCTCGGCCAGCCCCGCCAATACGGCGTCGTGCGTGGTGCCGGTCTTGGCGATCGCAGCGAGCATGCCCTCGACGCCTGCCTTCGATGCGGCGACCGAGGCCATCTGCGGGTCACCCGACGTGGACACGCCATCGCACACCGCGACGGCCATGGCGTCCGGCTTGCCCTGGACTCCCGTCACCAGCCCGGCTGCCGCGGCGTCCTCGTTGCGGGGATGGTGCAGTCCCCGGTCGGTGATGAGCGCGATCACGCCGAACTGCGCCTCGTCGCGATCGGGCTCGGCCCGCCGGTGACCGCATCCGGTGCAGTACCCGTCGGAGAACGCGTCGTTGCCGCAGTCGGCGCACGGCCCCTCCAGTGGCAGACCCGTCCGCGGTATCGCGACGCGGCTGAACTCCGGCGTCGGCACCTCGAACAGCGCTCCCCCGCAGCTCTCGCAGAACCGGTCGGACTGGCCGACCGGCGCGGCACACGTGGGACAGGCGGTTGGCTCGTCGGTCATACCCTTGTCCTTGGCCTGATCGCGTTGGCCTTCTCGACCAGCTCGATGCGATCCCACACCCCGGTCGCCTCGTGGGCGAGGTCGCGGTAGCACCGCTCCATCCCACTGCGGATGCCGGCCTCATCGAAGTCGGTGCCGAGGAGGCGCGGTGTCCTGGGCTGATGTCCCGCCTCAAGCCAGCCCAGCGCGGCGGCCAACACCCGCAGCCGGATGGTCGCCCGTTTGGCAGTGGACTCGACGTTGAGACCGCCGACCCGCTTGTCGGCATCGAGCAACGCTTGCTCGTCGAGGCTGTCCGACGTCCGTCCCTCGAGCAGGATCTCGATGGCGGTGGCACCTGCATCGGTGAAATGCGCGGAGGCGGGCGGGACCTGGTCGAGCGCGGCAACCGCGTTGGCGCGGTCTCCCGCCCGGTCCCGCTGCCTGGCCAGCCCGAAGGAGGAGCTCGTGTAGCTGCGGTCCGTCCGCCACACCATCTCGTAGTAGCGCATGGCCTCGTCGCGGGCGTCGCGCAGCTCGGCGGTCGCCGCGATCGCCAGCTTGGGGGCGAGCTCACCCGGCAGCGTCGCCAGGACGGTATCGAAATCGGCTGCCGCCCCGTCGAAGTCACCCTCCAGAAGGGCTGCCTGCCCGCCGTACCACGGCAGACGCCAGTCCCCGGGGATCATCTGTTCGAGCTCGGCGAGCCGTGCGCGGGCATCCTTGGCGGCACCGAGTTCCAACGACGCGCGCACCAGCCGCAGCGGGATCTCGACCGAGCTGCTCTTGGGCTGGTTGGTGCCGCCGCGGGCCAGGTCGAGCGCGTGCTCCAGCTGGGCGGGAGGCGTGCCGCTGGTGGTCGCGAGAAGGGCGGCGCCCGAGTCGGTCGGGTCGACGACCGGCACCGGCAGCGCGGCGATCACACTCGACGGTTTCACCGGCACGTTGCGGCCCGCGCCGTACACCTCGCGCTGCGGGCTGAAGTAGGTGGACATCCGCGGCTGCTCGACGTTCGTGTCGGCGGACGCGATCTCGTGCAGCACACCCGTCAACTGGTCGGCCATCTCCTCCATCGACGAGAACCGGCGCGCGGGATCGGGATCGGTGGCGCGAAGGATTGCGCGGTACAGCGATTCGTACTTCGCAAGCACCGGCACCGTGTCGGGCCCCGGCAGTTGATCGACGAAGCGTCCGCGCTCCTGAGGCACGTCCATGACGAGCACGGCGAGGGTGCGCCCGACGGTGTAGACGTCGCTGGCGACGGTCGGTCCGGTCATGGCGATCTCTGGCGCCTGATAACCGGCGGTGCCGAAGATCGCACTCTCCTCGTCGTCCATCGCGATGACTGCCCCGAGGTCGATCAGCTTGAGTTGTTCGTCGGTCTGCATCACGTTGTCCGGCTTGAAGTCGCAGTACGCGAGCCCCTGGGTGTGCAGGTAACCGATGGCCGGTGCGATCTCGATGAGATAGGCCACGGCCTGATCGGGAGGGAGGGGGCCGTTGCGCGCCTTCCGAATCTGCTTCAGAGACGTGCCGCCCACGTACTCCATCACGATGTAGCCGACGGGGGCCGCCGCGCCGGGGTCCTGGTGCTCGACGAAGTTGTAGATCTTGACGATGTTCGGGTGCTCCACCCCGGAGAGGGTGTCGACCTCCGCGGCCGCGGCGGCCATGGCGTCGGCATCGGTGGAGTTGATCAGGCCCTTGAGCACCACGAAACGGTTGCGCACGTTGCGGTCGACCGCAAGGTAGATCCAGCCGAGCCCGCCGTGCGCGATGGCGCCTTGAACCTCGTACTGCCCGCCGACGAGGTCACCGCGAGACAGCTTGGGAACGAACGAGTATCGCGTGCCGCACTGGGTGCAGAACCCCTCGACACGACCGGGGTTCCCGTCGCTGCCCCGACCGACCGGCTTGGCGCAATCGGTGTTTCCGCAGAAGCGACTGCTCTCCGGAACCTTCGGGTCGGTCAGGATGGCTGCGGCCGGGTTGCCCTTCGGCACCCGCGGCATGGCGACGACTCCTGCGCCGAGGCGGCCACGGGCGCTCGACGATCTCGAGGACCCGGTGCGGGCCGTTCCCGCCGACCGCGCGGTGGGGCGGCTGGCCGCCGTGCCCCTGGCGGTGGCCACGGATTGCGAAGTCGACGGCGTAGGCGCCGACCCTGGCGGCGGCGGCGCTGTGCCACACACGTTGCAGTAGCCGTCGACGACGGTGCCACTGCACCCCGGTTCGGCGCAGGTCATTTCACGCTCTCCTGCTTCTCGACCAGCAACTGCTGGTAGTCGGCGACGGCTCTGGTGACGGCGCGCAGATCACACGGTCTCCTGTGCAGCAGACCCGAGGCGATTCGGCTGGACGCCAACAGGTCTCGATCCTCCCCGAGGTCGAGGCGGGCCGCCTTGGCCTGGTATGCGGTCAGTCGGCCCTTGAGTTCGACGCGTCGGTCGAGCAGCCCCTGGGCGAGCTCTTCGTCGTCGGCCACCACCCGCAGCGCCGCCTCGATCCTGCCCCGCAGTGAACGCAGCGCCGGCGGGTCGGGCGTGGTGAGCGCGCCGAACTCGGCGCGCAAGCCGGGTTCGACGTCGTCGTGAACGGGAAGCGGACCGGACACCACGTCGCGCTCGGCCTTCGCGCGGACCTCTGCCAGCCGGTCGACGCCTTGCCGCAGCGCGTCCAGCAGCGCCGCCGTCTGGGCCAGGACCGCAGGCCAATTCGCCCGCAGCGCAGCCAGTTCGGCGAGTTCGGCCGATCGGCGCTCGACCTCCTTGGCGATGACGGCGATGCGCTGTTCGACGTCCTGCGGCGTCAGGGCCAGCGGGTCGGTCGCCGACGACGCCAGCAGATCCGCCACCTCGGTCGGGAACGCCGCGCCTGCGTCGTCGAGGCGCTGCTGCAGAGGCGCAAGGCCATCCACGATGAGCGAGTTGATCCTGTCGACGTCGTCGAGGAACTCGGCCACCGGCGGGTAGGTCAGGCGCATGGCCTCCGAGATGTCGGCCAGCCCGACGTAACCGACGGTCTCGCCGGGTCCGGTGATCATCCGCTGCGCCAGCGGGATTCGCTCACGGGATACCTCGAGCGGGCGCTCGCGCAGCCATCGCGTCACCTCGGCCCTGTCGTCCTCGTCGAGCTTCGACCGTCGCTTCCGCACCGCCTTTGCGGAGTCGAGGATCGACGTCATCCTGGCGACGTCCTGCCACAGCTCGTCGAGGGATTTCTGCACCGCGGTCCACCGCTGCGCGGTGACGCCGGTCGGCGGATAGCGGCGCACGTGCTGCAGTCCGGGGTGACCGTCGAGTTCCAACAACGTGGCCGAGGCCGCGTCGACCTCCCTGGTGCGCGACGCCAATTCGCGGTCGATCTCTTCGGTGCTCAACATCGCCCTCAGTCCTGATACCGCGCGATCGGGGGACCCGGCGACGGTCCGAGACTGGTCAGCCAGGTGGTGTACAGGCGCTCCCAGGTCCCGTCCCTGCGCATCTGCTCGAGCGCGCCGTTGACGAATCGGACCAGGTCTTCGTTCTCCTTCTTGACGCCGACTCCGTAGGGCTCCTTGCCGATGCTGTCACCGACGAGTTCGAGGTTCTTCACGTCCTGCTGCTGCAATCCCTGGAGCACCGAGGCGTCGGTGCTGATCGCATCGATCTGGCCCTGTTGCAGCATCACCAGGCAGTCGGGCCAGTTGGCGACACCGAACAACGTGGGCCGCGGATTCAGGGCATACAGCGCCGACAACGACGTGGTTCCCTTGACCGCGCATACGCGCTTGCCGGAAAGGTCTGCGGCAGAGGAGATTCCCGATCCCTTGACGGCGAGGATCCGCTGCTCGGTGTAGTAGTACGGCGTGGAGAACGCCACCACGGCCTTGCGGTCGCAGGTGATCGAGTAGGTCCGGACCACCAGGTCGACCTGCCCCTGCTCCAACGCCGTCTCCCGTTCGGCTGCGGTGACCACCCTGAGGTCGACGCGATTGGGATCGCCGAAGATGCTGCGCGCCAATTCGCGGGCCAGGTCGATGTCGAAGCCCTCCAGCTCGCCCGTCGCGGGATTCCGGGAGCCGAACAGGTTGGTGCCCTGATCGACCCCGACGACGAGACGGCCCCGGTCGGCGATGGCCGCCATCGTCGAACCGGCAGGCATGGCACCGGGTCTCGGGAGAGGGCTCAACGGCGCTGAGCTGGCCTCCCGGTCGCCACAGTCCGCGTTCCCTCCCGGCGGCGCCTCCGTGATCTCCGCCGCACCACCTGGCATGGCGTTGACCGGTGAGACGGTGACGGCCTGCGGTGCCGCCGGTGCACCGCACCCCGCGGTGAGCGCGAGAACGACCAGCCCCACCATGATTCGCATCTTCACAGGAACTCCTTGAGCCGCGGCCACAACCCGACCACGGCGGCCGCTGCGGCGATCACCATCAACACCAGCGCGCCGGTGGGACTCCACGCCAGGCGTCCACCTGCCGCGGAGACGTCGTCGCGGAGCGTGGCGCGGGTCTTCTCGATGGCGTCACTCAGGCTGGCTTCGACGGCGGTGAACTGCGCCGACGACGCGGTGGGGTCATTACCGATCGCCTGCGCGACCGCGGCCGGATAGTCGCCGCCCTGGTACAGCTCCACCTGCTTGCGGTGGCTGGCGGTCCAGGCGCGCAGCGCGTCGACGGCAGCCACCGGACCGTCGTCGAGTTTCGCCGCCAGCTCGCCGACGTGATCGTTGAACGCCTTCTCCCCCGCCGTGACGTCACCGCGCGAGATCAGCTCCAGGGTCTCGTCCGTCCTGGCCTTCTGGGCGAGGACGCGCGCATCGGCCAGCTTCTCGAACTTCGCGGTGCCCTCGGTCCGGCTCTGCTCGATGCTGCGCGCCGCGAATCCATTGGCCACGACGATCCACGCGATCACCAGGACGACCACGATGGCTGCGGCCAGCAGACCTCGGTTGAACTGGCGGTTGGTGCGTCCGACCAGGATCAGTGATCCGACCGCGATCACCACCAGGACGACGACCAGAAGCACTAGGCCGACGATCGGCAGCGCGCTCACCGCGCCCTGGTGCTCGTCGACCGCGGCGAGGCCGCCCGCGTAGATCCGTTCGGCACTGGGCAGCATCGAGGTCTGCATCAGGGACGACGCTTCCCGGAAGTACGCGGCGCCGACCGCGAAACCCTGGCGGTTGTTGGCCCGCGCCGACTCGACCTGGCCGGTGTAGGCGGCGAGATCGGCCGAGATCTGTGCCAGCGCGGCACGGGTGTCGCCGTCGGTGGCTCCCACCGTGGCATCGGTCAACGCCTCGGCGGCATCGGCCAGCGCCTGTTGGTACCGCGCCCGCATCGCGGCCGTCTCGAGCCCACCGGACAGGTACTCCGTCGCGGCGGCCGCATCGGCGGCCGACAGTGCGGCATAGAGCTTCTGCGCCGAATAGGCGAACGGCTCGGAGCGGTCGAGAACGGAACGACTCTCCGAGATCCGGCCGTCGAGTTGACCGCCGATGACCACCCCGGCCAACACGCACGCGGCCGCCACGACGACCGCGATCAGCCCAACCACGCCTGGCGTCGTGCGGACGAAACGCCGCAGCCACCCCATCGACGCCCGAGCGTTCAGCGTGGGCGCTGAGTTCATGTCGATACCCCCGGTCGCCAGAATAACCGCACAGGAAGCCCACGGCCGATCTTGAACGAACTCACGGCTCGTCCGAGGGTTCGACGATCCACTCGCCCCGACGCAGCACGCCCGCCACCGCGAGATCCGGATCCAGCACCACGAGATCGGCGGCCGCCCCTTCGGCCAGCCCGGCGTCCGGGAGACCCAGCGCCCGCGCGGGGTTCAGCGACGCCTGTCGCACAGCGAGTTTCAACCCGTCGTCGCGAGCCAGCCCACTGTGCTCGACGGCGAAGCCGAACACCCTGTCCATCGTCGCCGTACTTCCCGCGATGGTGTCGGTCCCCGCGACCCGTGCCACCCCGTGCACGACGTCCACCGCGAGCGGACCGAGTTGATAGGCGCCGTCGGCCATTCCGGTCGCCGCCATCGCATCGGTGACCAACGACACCCGGTCGGGACCCACACTGCGCGTGACGTGCCGGTAGATCGCGGGCTCGAGGTGCACACCGTCGGTGATGAGTTCGACGGTCACCCGGGGGTCTTCGAGCAGCGCGATGATCGGGCCCGGCTCGCGCTGGTTGATGGGACGCATGGCGTTGAACAGGTGCGTGCCTACCGTCGCGCCGGCGTCGATCGCGGCCATGGTCTGGTCGTAGGTCGCCTCGGTATGTCCCACGGCGGCCACCACCCCCGCGTCGACGAGGCGACGGATGGCTGCCGTCGCGCCGTCGCGCTCCGGTGCGATCGTGACCATTCGTACGGTGCCGCCACCCGCGTCGAGGACGCGGTTGATCTCTGCGGGATCAGGGTCGCGCATCAGGGACGGCTGATGGGCACCGCAGCGCCTGGTGGAGAGCCACGGGCCTTCGAGGTGGATGCCGTCGATCAAGCCTGCCCGCACGTCGTCGGCCAGACCCCTTATCTGCCTGAGTAATTCGTCAGGGCTCGCCGTGACGAGGGACGCGATGAGCGCCGTCGTCCCGTGCCTGCGGTGAAGCTCGACGGCGGTGGCCGTGTCGTGGTCGAGGGCCGCGGTGAAGTTCCCTCCGCCGCCGCCGTGCAGATGGGTGTCGACGAATCCCGGCACCACCGTCACCGCGCCGAGATCGTGGTCGGCGACCCGCGGCGCGGCGCCTGCGCCCACGGCGAGAACCACACCCTTGTCGATCTCAATCCAGCCGGGCCGCAACAGCTCTCGGCCCGTCATCAGCGTGTCGGCGGTGATCAACATGGTCTTGCTCAGATGCCCTGCCATCCGGGCTTGGAGCGATACGTCTCGCGGTAGTAGTCGATGAGCTGGAGCCGGCGGGCCGCGGCGTCGTCGAGGAGAACCGTGACGTGCGGGTGGTGCTGCAGGATCGTGGCAGGCCACATGGCGCTGACGGCGCCCTCCACCAGGTGGTGCACCGCTTCTGCCTTGCTGCGACCGGTGGCCACCAGGACCAGATGCCTGGCCTCCATGATCGTGCCGAGCCCCTGGGTCAGGCAGTGCGTCGGTACCGATTCGACGTCGCCGTCGAAGAATCGGGCGTTGTCGATGCGGGTCTGACTGGTCAGCGTCTTGATCCGCGTGCGTGACGCGAGGGAGGATCCCGGCTCGTTGAACGCGATGTGACCGTCGGTCCCGATCCCGAGGATCTGCAGATCCACCCCGCCTGCGGCACGGATGGCGTCCTCGTACGCCGAGCACGCGGCCGGGATGTCGGCTGCCCCGCCGTCGGGACCCTGAACGGCGCCCGGCGCGAAGTTCACCCGCGACACGAAGACGGTGTCGATGACGGTGCGGTAGCGCTCCGGGTGATCGGCGGGCAGCCCGACGTACTCGTCGAGGGTGAATCCGCGCGCCTGCTGGAACGAGATCAGCCCCGCCTCGTAGCGCGTGGCGAGTTCGTCGTAGATCGCCAGCGGTGACGAGCCGGTGGCGAGGCCGAGGACCGCGTCGGGCTTGCGGGTGAGCAGCGCGCCGATCGCGTCGGCGGCGATGGCGCCGATCTCCTTGGCGTCGCGGCAGATGACGACTTCCATTTACTTGTTCGCGGTGAAAAGGCTTGCGCCGGAGGCGATGTCTGCGCCGGCGACGACCGCCTCGGAGGCAGTGACGTTGTCGGCCTCGCGTTCGTCCATGACCACCACGGGGACAATGGGATTGAGCCCCTTGGCCACGATCGCCGGGACATCGTAGGTGATGACGAGCTGGCCGGCCGTGACCACGTCGCCCTGGGTGACGTGCGTGGTGAAGCCCTCGCCCTTGAGCGCCACCGTGTCCAGCCCGAGGTGCACCAGAACGCCGACGTTGTCCGGTGTCATGACGATGTAGGCGTGCGGCATCAGCTTCAGGAGCGTGCCGCTGACCGGTGCGACCGCCTCGACCACGCCGTGCGGCGGTTCGACGGCGGCGCCGTAACCCACCATGCCCTGCGAGAACACCGGGTCGGGAACGTCGTGGAGAGGAACCGCGCGCCCGGCGACCGGGGCGAGGACGTGCGTCGTGCTCACTGGAGGACTCCTTCGTTCGTCCGCCCCAACAATACGAGCACCGGCGCAAGTCGGTCTCGTGTTCCCACGTTCTCGTCTAAGCTTCCGCACAGCTTCGGCGGCGAGCGGCGGTTGCGGCAGAGGAAGGTGACCGAAGATGAGCGGCACGACGAAAACCGATGGAGCGCATAAGAAGTCGGGTCTGCGGATTCCAGGCTTCGCGCAACTGCAGCGACTGGGCAAGAGCCTCATGCTGCCGATCGCGGTACTGCCCGCGGCGGGAATCCTGTTGCGATTGGGCCAGGACGACCTGCTGGGCAGGATCAAGGCACCCGTCATCGGGCCGTTCTTCCAGGCGATGAGCGCGGCGGGTGACGCGATCTTCAGCAACCTGCCGCTGCTCTTTGCCGTCGGTGTCGCGATCGGTTTCGCCAAGAAGGCCGACGGTTCGACCGCGCTGGCCGCCGTCGTCGGGTACCTCGTGGTGCAGGCCGTGTTCAAGACCATGTCCCCGATCGTGCTGGCAGGCCAGGTGGACAAGGCGGGTGACCAGGCTCAGATCAACTACAGCGTCTTTGCGGGAATCGTGGTGGGCCTGCTCACCGCGTGGCTGTTCGACCGCTATCACACCATCCAATTGCCTTCGTATCTCGGCTTCTTCGGCGGTCGACGCTTCGTGCCGATCGTGGTGTCACTGGCCTGTCTGTTCCTGGCCTTCGCGATGAGCTACTGCTACCCGCTGTTCGACGCGGGGTTGACCGGTCTCGGCAAGTTCATCGGCGGGTCGGGAGCCATCGGCGCATTCATCTACGGGTTCGCCAACCGCATGCTGATCCCCCTCGGGCTGCACCACATCGTGAACTCGTTCGTCTGGTTCATCTACGGCGACTACCAGACCCCCGACGGCAAGGTCGTCACCGGTGAACTCACCCGGTTCGCGGCAGGCGACCCTTCGGCGGGCCACCTCACGGCGGGCTTCTACCCGATCCTGATGTTCGGCCTGCCCGCGGCGGCGCTGGCCATGATCCACGTCGCGAACAAGAAGCAGCGCAAGGTGGCGGTCGGCATCCTCTCGGCGGCGGCGCTGACGGCGTTCCTGACGGGCGTGACCGAGCCTCTCGAGTTCGCGTTCATGTTCGTCGCGTTCCCCCTGTACGTCATCCACGCCATCCTCACCGGTCTGTCGCTGGCCATCGCCTACCTACTCGACATCCACCTGGGATTCTCGTTCTCCGCGGGCCTGATCGACCTGCTCCTGTACGGCACCGCCCCCGCGGCGAAGAACATCCCACTGCTCATCGGCATGGGTGTCGTGTTCTTCGTCGTCTACTACGTGCTGTTCCGGTTCGCGATCACGAAGTGGAACATGCGGACTCCGGGTCGGGAGCCGGAGAACGAGTTCGAGGAGGAGGAGCGCGCGAACCTCGGCGAGGGCTCCGATGCCGCCACCGCCGTGACGGTCGGAGGCTCGGCCGCCACGGCAGGGACCCTCACCGCGCCCGCCCCTACCGCGACCGCGACCGACAGCAAGGCCGAGCAACTCATCACGGCGTTCGGCGGCCGGGAGAACCTGGTCAACGTCGATGCCTGCATCACCCGGTTGCGGATGGAGGTCGCCGACACCGACAAGGTGGATCAGGACCGCCTGAAGAGTCTTGGCGCCGCCGGCGTCATCGAGGTCGGCAACAACGTCCAGGCGGTGTTCGGCACCCAGGCCGAGGCGTTGAAGAACGACATCCTCGACATCCTCTAAGCGCTGCATTCGCCGAGACTGCGGTCGTTGGGCAGGAACAGCGCCGCGACGACGGCGGCCAGCACGGCCAACCCGAGGATCGTGGCGGCGACCGCGGTCCAGCCGTATCCGTCGAAGGCGACCCCACCGAACCACCCGATGAGGCTCGACCCTCCGTAATAGAAGAGGTTGTAGAGCGACGATGCCTGGGCCCGCCCGACTGGGGCGGACTGGCCCGTCCAGCCGGATGCGATCGAATGCGCCCCGAAGAAGCCCGCGGTGGCGACCACCAGACCGGCCAGGACCACGAACACGTTGGTGCTCAGGGTGATTGCGACTCCGGTCACCATGATCGCGATCGAGACCAGCAGGATCCGCTTGCGGCCGAACCGCGTGGCCTCGGCGCCCGCGCGGGACGAGGCCCAGGTGCCGGCCAGGTAGGCCAGGAACACCAGGCTGACGAGGAACTGCGGCATGAAGAACGGTGCGCCGGTCAGCCGGAACCCAAGGAAGTTGTACAGCGCCACGAAGCCGCCCATCAGCAGAAAACCCTGGGCGAACAGGGCGAGTTGGCGACGGGATCGCAGGTTCGCGACCAACCGATGGGCCAGCGTGCCTTCGGGGTTCGCGCCGGACTGCCGCGACGGGACGAACCCGCGGGGCGCTGGCGCGAGCCTCGCAAAGGCCAGGGCGGCGATGCCGCACAGCACCGAGACGGTGAACACTCCCATGCGCCAGCCCGCGACCTCGGCCACCGGACTCGACACCAGCCTGCCGAGCAGTCCGCCGATGGTGGTCCCTGCGACGAAGGTGCCCGCCGCCCTCGCGGCGTGCGCGGGGTCGATCTCCTCGGTCAGGTAGGCGACGGCGATGGCGGGCACCCCGCCGATGAACAGTCCCTCGAGGAAGCGTCCGGCGAGCAGCAATTCGTAGGTGGGCGCGAAGGGCACCAGGAGTCCGACCGTCGTCGCGACGCCGACCGAGATCGTCATCGCCTTCACGCGCCCGATCCGGTCCGCGAGCGTCGACCACGGAATCACGCCGACGGCGAGGCCGACGGTGGACGCCGAGATGGTCAGGGCCGCGTCGGCCGCCCCGATGCGAAGACCGCTTGCGATGAGCGGCAGCACTGCCTGGGGTGAATAGAGTTGTGCGAACGTCGCCACGCCTGCGCAGAACAGTGCGGCGAGCAGCCGACCGTACTCTGCGGATCCGCGGACATGTCCGACCCAGTCAGGTGCGGTGGTTCGATCGATCGACACTGGTCAAACGGTAGAAAGCACGCGACCATGTGTCCAATGCATGATATTCGGTAAACCGATGCGCAGACCGCATCATTGGTGCTACTCCGGTCACGACCCCGTCAGAAAGCGCGCAAACCGATCTGCGGGCGGCGACAGCGGACGGCCGCGGTCCCACACCAGCCCCAGTTCCCGCTTGGCGCCCGCGTTGGTCAGCGGGACGTGGACCGTCTTGGATTCACCTGCCCCCTCGCGCGGGACGGGAACCACCGCGACCCCGAATCCGGCCGCCACCAACCCCTCCATCGTCGGGATCTCGGTGGCCTCGAACACGATGTCGGGGACGAGGCCCTCCTCGGCGCACAACTCGTCTGTCAGCTGCCTCAGCCCGTACGGTTCGGCCAGCGCGACGAACGACTCCCCCGCCGCAGCCGACAGCCGCATCCTGGCCCTGGTGGCCAACCGGTGACCAGGCGGCACCGCCAGGCACAGACGTTCGACGTACAGCTGATGCCACGTGAAGACCGTCCCGTCCGGCCGGGGCGCGGTGATCCCCAGATCGGCCTGACCGCCCTGCACCCGCTCCGTGATCTCGTTCGCAGGACCCTGGAACAAGTCGAAGCCGATTCCCGGCACGATATCGCGGAACCGTCGAAGTTGTTCGGGCACATACCAACTGGCCAACGAGTGAAGGAACGCCAGCCGAACGCGACCGCTATCGGGGTTGCGCAGTGCGTCGATGCGCTCCCCGGCAGACCGCATTTCGGCGATGCTGCGCCGGGCGTGCTCGAGCATGATCTGGCCGTAGGCGTTGAGCCGGAGCCGTCGGTTCACCCGGTCGAACAGCGGCGTGCCTGCCTGCTCTTCGAAGCGCGCCAGGGCACGCGACAGCGTCGGCTGGCTGACGCCCAACTCGGCGGCGGCATCCGTGACGTGCTCGGTCTCGGCGAGCGCGACGAACCACTCAAGTTCCTCGAGATGCACCGTTCGACGATAGCTACGGGACGTCGACGGCCGAAACGGCCATGCAGGACGGCGACCCCTGTCAGGATCGACCACGTGGAACAGCTGTCGGCATGGGTAGGGGCAGGGCTCGTCACCGCGGGGGTCTCGGCAGCGCTGCTGGCGGGTGCCGGCCTGGCGAGTGCGGATTCCGGCGCCGGGTCGTCCGAGTCGGGTGGTGCCTCGTCATCGGACTCGGCGGGCTCCGATGCCAAAGGTCCGGACGCCAAGGGTCCGGACGCGCCCAAATCTCGTCCAAAGCCGACATCCAGCCTCGACAAGCCCGACACGACCACGCCGGCGAAGCCCGAAGGGGACGGGAAGGACGGGAAGCCCGAGAACAATGTCGACCAGGCGACGCCGAGCGACACCGAGACGGCCGGCCCCGCAGCGTCCGAGCCGACCGCGGCGCCGTCCGCCGACGAGGCGGACCATCCAGCGAAGCGCAATACGTCTGCATCCGGCACCCCCCGAAAGAAGCCGCAGACAGCCGGGAGCACGGTCTCGGAAACGACGTCCACGACCCTCGATGACACCGACACGACAGGCGCATCCGAGAAGCCCGCAGGCATCGCCCCGGCGGCGAAGACCGAGCAGGCCGCGAAACGCGTTGCCGCTCCGGCCATCTCCGCGAAGGTGGCGACGGCGCCGACCGCAGCACCCGCGGCGGTCGTCCAGGCCGTGGCCGCGGTGGCTGCCCCGGCACCCGCGGCGCCCACGCTGCTCGGCGTGATCCAGGGCGTCGTCGCTGCAGTCGTCGTCAACGTCGGATCGTTCGTCTTCAACACCGTGCAAGCGCTCGAGGCGCTGGTCACCGGGCCGCCGGTGCTGCCACCCGGCAGCACCGTCACCGTGCGAAGTTCCACCATCCTGCTGAGCACCGGTCAGCGGGTGGCGGCCAACTGGTACTACCCCGAGGGCACCGACGTACCGGAGCACATGATCCTGCTGCAGCACGGCTTCCTCGCCCTGGGCCCGATGTACAGCTACACCGCGGCGAACCTCGCGACCAAGACGCAGAGCATCGTCGTGACCCCGACGCTGTCGTCGAATCCCTTTGCCGGCGATGCCAACTGGCTCGGAGGCGCCACGATGGCGGACAGTATCGGCGACCTGTTCGAAGGGAATCGCGAGGCACTCACCCAGAGTGCGATCGACGCCGGCTTCACGGAACGGTATGGGGTCGACGCAGTGCTGCCGAGAAGCTTCGCGCTGGCGGGCCACTCACTGGGCGCCAACCTGGTCTCGGGAGCGGCAGGCCACCTCGCCGAGGACTGCACGGTCGACAGTTGCGCCGCCGCCGATCTGGCAGGCGTGATCCTGCTCGACGGAGTGCCGTTACCTGACACCCTGCCCAACGCCCTGGCCGCGCTGGACGCCAAGGAGGCGCTCACCGGGTTCATTCCCGTGCGCGAGATCGGCGCTCCGAGGAATCTCTACAACTCGACGAGCAACGTGAACGCGGCGCTGACCGCAGCCCGCCCCGACCGGTACAAGGGCGTCGTGCTCGACGGCGGAGTGCATTCGGATTCGATGCAGGGCGGCAACCCCCTCATCCAGTTCGCGCTGTACGTCGCGGCGGGATTCCCCCAGCCGCAGAACCCGCCTGCCGTCGACGAGCTTTCCGTCCAGTGGTTCAACGAGTGGTTCGCCGGCAACACCGAAAGCGGCGACGGCCTAGTCCCTGGCACGACGATCGACGTCCCCACCCAGAACGGCACGGCGCACGGCGTCGTGATCGGCGATCCAAGTGAGGCGACACAGCTCCTTGGACCCGTCACTCTTGCCCCGTCGACGCCGTCGACCATTCCCGAAATGGCTCCCACGCTGGCCAGACTCGCGGCATGACGTCGGCGCGCGCCCGTCACGGAGGGCGAGCTTAGGCAACCTTTGTCGACGCTCTAGGGTGATGAGAACCGTATTACCGTGTTGCCGAAGGTGGTTTCCAGTGGGTGGTCAACAGGATGCCGACGGGTTGCGTCTGCTCGTCGTCGGAGCGTCGTCCGGAATCGGTCATGCGGTCGCGGCAAGCGCTGCCGAGCGTGGCGCCAAGGTGGCCGTCGCTGCAAGGCGCATGGAGCTGCTGACCAAGTTGGCCGACGAGATCGGCGGGTGGGCATTCGAACTCGACGTCGAGGACACCGCGGCCATCAAGCGCATCGTCGATGCCGCAGCCGAGGCACTCGGCGGACTCGACGCCGTCGTGTTCACCAGCACGGTGGTGCCGATCGCCCATATCGAGGACACCGACCTCGCCACCTGGATTCACGCGTTCAGCGTCAACACGCTCGGCGCGAACTACGTCCTGCGCGCCGCGCTCCCGCACCTGTCCGAGAACGGTGTGGTGCTGGTTGCGTCGAGCAACGACGTCGGCCGACCGCGCGCCGGTGTATCCGCCTACGACGCCAGCAAGGCCGCCCTCGACGAGATCCTGCGGTCGTGGCGCAGCGAGCACCCGGAGCTGTCCATCGTGCGTGTCGGCATGGGACCCACTCAGGACACCGAGATCCTCCGCGGGGCTGACCGCGACCTGTTGGCGCAGTTCTTCGAATCGTGGGTGGAGCACCGCCAGCTTCCCGCCCAGATGTCGGCGCTCCGCGATGTCGCCAGCACGCTGGTATCGCTGGTCACCCTGTCGCACGCGAACCCGTCCGTCGTACCGGAGGTCGTCCAGCTGGCCCCGCGCGTCAAGACGAGCTAGGGGCGACCGCTAGTCGCAGGGGTCGGATCCCGGCGTGTAATAGGGCACCCCGGACGGCGTGTAGCACGGAGGCTGGCCGGAGGCTTCCTGCGCAGCCCAGTCGTCGTCGTTGGCGAGCGCGACACCCGCCGCCACGTCGCCTGCGACGTGCGTGCATCCGCCAACGTCCACGTGACGGCCGCCGACGTCGCCGCATACCTCGGCGTGCGAGGCAGGTGCGGCCACCATCGACAACACCACCGCGGCACCGGCCGTCAACATCGCTGCTAGCAGCTTCTTCATGGTTGAACTCCTTTGGCCAGAGCAATGCAGGTCAATCAAGGCAGAGGCTATACACGCCGATGGGGCTCAAGGGGAGATTCAGACTTTTCCGGACTCCCCTCCGCAGTGCTTGACCCCGTCGAGTCGCAGGTGCTAAGCAGTTGCACAGCACACTCGCGACCCG
Source organism: Mycobacterium sp. (assembly GCA_025963385.1). Taxonomy (GTDB): domain Bacteria; phylum Actinomycetota; class Actinomycetes; order Mycobacteriales; family Mycobacteriaceae; genus Mycobacterium. The sequence goes on along the minus strand of JAOPUT010000330.1, from coordinate 2,067 downwards.
CAACTGGAAGAGATCACATGACGCTGCAGACCGTGTTGGATGACATTCGCAAGCGGCCCGGTACGGGTGACGTCATCCCGATCATCGATCCCGTCTCCGAGGAACAGCTCACCGAATTCACCGACTGCGGTGCCGAGGGGGTCGACGAGGCGGTCGCACGGGCGAAGTCGTCGTTCGAGGCCGGCGTCTGGTCGGGGCTGGCCGGGACCGAACGGGCCAAGATCCTGTGGCGCATTGCAGATCTGATCGACGAGCACGCGGCCGAGTTCGCGGAGATCGACTCCGCCAACACCGGCATGATGAAGATGCAGTCGGAGTTGGTCGTACCCACCTGCGCCGAATTCTTCCGGTACTACGCCGGGTGGTGCACCAAGGTCAACGGCACCGCCTACAACGTGAGGTCGACCGGCATCGCCTCGGCAGGGTACGTCGATCAGCACGCCTACACCCTCAAGGAGCCCTACGGCGTCGTCGGTCTGATCTTTCCGTGGAACGGACCCATCTTCAACGCGTGCGCCAAGATCGCTCCCGCGCTCGCCGCCGGATGCAGCAGCCTGGTGAAACCCGCTGAGGAAACACCGCTTTCGGCACTGTTGTTGGATCGCTTGATCCACGAGGCCGGAGTGCCCGAGGGCGTGGTGAACCTGATCACCGGCTACGGGCATACCGCGGGTGCGGCCATCAGCGCCCATCCCGACGTCGAGAAGGTCGCCTTCACGGGGTCGACCGAGGTCGGCAAGATGATCGTCCAGGCTTCGGCGGGCAACCTCAAGAAGGTCATGCTGGAGCTCGGCGGCAAGTCGCCGGTGCTGATCTTCGACGACGCCGAATTGGACAAGGCCATCTTCGGCGCGGCGATGGGAATCTTCATCCACTCCGGCCAGGGCTGCGTGTGCGGCTCGCGCATCTTCGTCCAGCGCGGGGTGTACGACCAGGTGGTCGAGGGCATCGCTGGGGTGGCGAACTTCATGAAATACGGCGGCCCCACCGAAGAGGGCGTCATGAGCGGGCCCTTGATCAGTGCCAAACAGCTCAACCGCGTCCTGGGCTACATCGACGAAGGCAAGCGCGACGGCGTCGAGGTGGTGACCGGCGGACACCGTCTGGACCGCAAGGGCTACTTCGTGCACCCCACGGTTCTCACCAACGTCGATCCGGCCACGAGCAGGCTGTACCAGGAGGAGATCTTCGGGCCGGTGGTGTCCATCCTCCCGTTCGACGACGAAGACGAGGCCGTCGCCATGGCCAATGACACGACTTACGGACTCGCCGCCACCGCCTGGACCACCAACGTCACGCGTGCCCACCGGATCGTGAAGCGGCTGCAGGCGGGCAGTGTGCAGATCAACTGCCAGCTGGTCTTCGACCATGACGTGCCGTTCGGCGGCTACAAGCAGTCCGGTTGGGGACACGAGTTCGGCAAGGACGGCCTCGACGCCTACCTGAAGCAGAAGACGGTCTGGGCGCAGCTCTAGGGCCTAGTTGGTAGTCGATCTGGCGCGCGGACAGCGTCTGTTGAGAGACGTTCTGCCGCAACCGGAGTGGACCACCGACGATCCGGTGGACGAGTTCGTCGGCTGAGTGACTATGTCGGTGGTGGTTGGGGTTCGAAGGGTTGGTACCACCACCATTGGGCGCGTTCCCCGGTCGGACCGGAGCACGGCGCCACCGCGGGTGGGGGTGTGGTCGGGGGCCTGGCCAGCGATCCGGGGTCGAGCCGGTTGCCCTCGGCGTCGGTGACGACGAGACGGTCGGCGGGCCCGGTGATGGTGATCCCACCGCGGTGGTGCAGGCGGTGATGATAGGGGCACAGCAGCACCAAGTTGAACAATTCGGTGGGGCCGCCGTGCTCCCAGTGCCGCAGGTGGTGGGCATGCAGTCCGCGGGTGGCCCCGCAGCCGGGGACCACACAGCAGCGGTCGCGGTGCTCCAGGGCCCGACGCAACCGGCGGCTGATGGTGCGGGTCGCCCGCCCCGAGCCGATGACCCGACCGTCACGCTGGAACCAGGCCTCGCAGGTGGCGTCGCAGAGCAGGTAGCGGCGCTCGGCGTCGGTGAGTAGTGGTC
>JAOPUT010000325.1 GCA_025963385.1 Mycobacterium sp. | reverse complement strand
CGGCCCGGACGGAGCGAGTACGAAGATCGGCTCATTCGCCTTCTGCGAGTTGTAATGTTGGTACTCCTCGGTCTGGATGTCCAGCGCGTGCAGCACCGTGCATTCTTTGACCTTGTCGGCGCCGACGATCGCGGCGGCCAGGTTCGGTCCTGCACCGGCGAACAGTACGGTCTGCACACCCGCGCGCACTTCGGCCTCGGCGATGCCGGCGATCACCGGACCGAGCGCAGCCAGGACCTCGCCCATGACGCCGGGCAGAGCGTCGAGTTCGCGGCGCAACCCGTCGGCGACGGGTGATCGACGACGTTCGGCGACCCGCACCCCCAGTTCGAACAGCAACGCCAGGGCGGCGGTCGATGACTGCGTGGGCCAGCCGACCCGGGTCGCGTCGATTTTCAGCGAGGTATCGGCCTCGTCCTGCAGGGTCGATCCGGCGGTGTTGGTCAAGGAAACGGTATACGCTCCGCGATGTTGTGCCAGCAGCAGTGCTTCCACCGTGCGCGTGGTCTCACCGGAGCTCGACAGCAGGATTACGGCGCATTCCCGGTCGACCCGGGTGGCCCGGTAGTAGGCGAACGCCAGGCTCTGTACCGGCTCGCATGGCACCCCGACGGTGGTTTCCAGCAGGTGCTGCGCGGCGATCATGACAGCCAGCGAGTCCCCGCACCCCACCAGGAAAATCCGGCGCACCCCAGCCGCCAACCGGTCGGCCACCGCGTCGAGAGAATGGTCATTTGCACTGATGGTGCTGGTTATCGCGGTCGGCTGGCCGAGCATCTCCGGCCCGGTGGCCTCAACCCGGAACCGTAGTTTCTGGTCCAGCGGGTCGTTGCTCGGCAGGGCCAGGATGTGGGCACGTTCAGCGTCGGAGATCCGCTGCACGACAGCGCGCTGACGCTCGTCGAGTGGACTTGTCTGCTCATCGAGGAACGGACTGGCTAGATCGGTCATGATGCGATGTCCACCAAACCCCTGGTGCCTTCGGCAATACGGCGTATCAACATGTCGATCAAAACGGTATACCGTTTTATGTTTCGGCGGGGTGAATTTTGCTAATTTTCCGTAACGTCGCAGGGCTGCCAGCTCAATATGTCCCGCCGAGCAGACGCAAAGGCCCCCCATTTCGGGTGAAAAGGGGGGCCTTTGCGTCTGCTCGCGGTGGGTGGGGGTCTAGAGGTACTGCCCCAGGTTCGACTCGGTGTCGATGGCCCGGCTGGCACTCGACGACTTCCCGGTGACCAGCGTGCGGATGTAGACGATCCGCTCGCCCTTCTTGCCCGAAATCCGGGCCCAGTCATCGGGATTGGTGGTGTTCGGCAGGTCCTCGTTCTCGGCGAATTCGTCGACGATCGAGTCGAGCAGATGCTGGATGCGCAGGCCATGTTGACCGCTCTCCAGCACCGACTTGATCGCGAACTTCTTGGCCTTGTCGACGACGTTCTGGATCATCGCGCCGGAGTTGAAGTCCTTGAAGTTCATCACCTCTTTATCGCCGTTGGCGTAGGTGACCTCCAGGAACCGGTTGTCGTCGACCTCGGCGTACATCCGGTCGACGACCTTCTCGATCATCGCCTTGATGCACGCGCGCCGATCGCCGCCGAACTCGGCGAGATCGTCGGCGTTCACCGGCAGACTCTCGGTCAGGTACTTCGAGAAGATGTCCTGTGCCGCCTCGGCGTCGGGCCGCTCGATCTTGATCTTCACGTCGAGGCGGCCGGGCCGCAGAATCGCGGGGTCGATCATGTCCTCACGGTTGGAGGCGCCGATCACGATGACGTTCTCCAGGCCTTCGACACCGTCGATCTCACTGAGCAGCTGGGGCACGACCGTGGTTTCGACGTCGGAGCTGACACCGGTGCCGCGGGTACGGAAGATCGAGTCCATCTCGTCGAAGAAGACGATCACCGGCGTACCTTCGGACGCCTTCTCCCTGGCGCGCTGGAAGATCAGCCGGATGTGACGCTCGGTCTCACCCACGAACTTGTTCAGGAGTTCGGGGCCCTTGATATTGAGGAAGTACGACTTGGCCTCGCGGGTGTCCTCGCCGCGCACCTCCGCCATCTTCTTGGCGAGCGAGTTGGCGACCGCCTTGGCGATCAGGGTCTTGCCGCAACCGGGAGGTCCGTACAGCAGCACCCCCTTCGGCGGGCGCAGCGAGTACTCGCGGTACAGGTCCTTGTGCAGGAACGGCAATACCACGGCGTCGCGGATCTGCTCGATCTGCCGGGTCAGGCCGCCGATGTCGTGGTAACTGACGTCGGGCACCTCCTCGAGAACCAGGTCCTCGACCTCGGCCTTGGGGATGCGCTCGAACGCGTACCCGGCCTTGGTGTCCACGAGCAGGGAGTCACCGGGCCGCAGCTTCCTGGGCTTCCAGTCGTCACCGGACGGCTCGGCGTCGGGATCCTCGACCAGGAACTCGGCGGCCACCAGCGGTTCGGCGAGCCAGACGATGCGTTCCTCGTCGGCGTGTCCGACGACGAGCGCCCGATGGCCGTCGGCAAGGATTTCACGCAGGGTACTGATCTCGCCGACGGCTTCGAATGCGCCGGCCTCGACCACGGTCAGCGCCTCGTTGAGACGGACCGTCTGGCCCTGCTTGAGTCCCTTCACCTCGATGTTCGGCGAGCACGTCAGCCGCATCTTCCGGCCCGACGTGAACACGTCGACGGTGTCGTCCTCGTGGGCGTCCAGCAGCACGCCGTAGCCGCTGGGGGGCTGACCGAGTCGATCCACTTCCTCGCGCAGCGCCAGCAACTGTTGGCGGGCCTCCTTGAGGGTGTCCATCAACTTGGCGTTGCGCGACGCAAGGGAGTCGATGCGCGCCTCGAGTTGATGGACGTCTCGCGCACTGCGGAGGCCGCTGTTGGGCCCCACCGCATGCTCGAGTTGCTCGCGTAGCGCGGCGGCTTCGCGGCGAAGTTCTTCCAATTCGGCAGCATCATCGCTGGACATGGGCTCTGACTCACTCATGTTGCGCCCCTTCCCGCACCGAAAGTTGGTGCAGTAACAACTTCAACGCTACCGGCGATTCAGACTTTGTGTGCGGTGTAGGAATTCGACACACCAGCAACACTGTTAGCCTCCATGTTGAGTTGGGCTTATCGAAAGGACAGCCGTGATCCTGAAAACCCTCGTTAGCGGCGTGGCAGCAGCAGCCGTCGTAGCCGCGGCAGCGGGTGGTGTGACTTCCATTGCATCGAGCCTGAGCTCGGGCGCGCCGTCGACCACAGCGGCCATTCAGCCCGTCGTGATGGGCAGTCCGATGCCGCAGGCGCCCGCGCCGGAACTGGACGGACCACTGACGGACACGGTCAACGCACTCGGGGCCGGGGGTTCCTTCTCGGGTAAGTCCGTCTACATCGAGAATCTCGGCCGGTTGGAGTCGATCGCCGCGTCGTCGAAGTACAACAGCGCAGTCAACAAGGGCTACTTCCCGTTGACCGCCACCGTTGCCGATGTCGACGAGAACGGCCCCATCGCCACCGCGAACGTCACCGCGACCAGCGCCAACGGCGCCACCGCGACGATGCCGCTGACCTTCGTCCAAGGTCCGAGCCCGACGGGATGGCTTCTCACGAAGCAGTCGCTGACCGCGCTCGCTGGGGCCGTCAGCTGATCTAGTCCGGTGCGCCGCACCCTTGCAGCAGTACTGAGCGCCGTCACCCTGGTGGCGGCGCTCGGGCTTGCCGGGTGCGCGGACCCGAGCCCCGCCGCGGCGCCGCACGGCGACCGCCAGACGCTCGACACGTCGAGGCCCGCGATGCCGACCGTCGCTCCCCTGCCTCCCGTCGACCAGCTGACCGGCGTGCTCTACCGGCTCGCCGACACTTCGATTCCCGCTGAGCAGAAGATCGGTCTGGTGCAGTACGCCACCGCCGACGATCAGCCCGCCCTGACGAATTTCGGGCAGGCCCTCAAGGCCAGCGGATTCGACCCACTGACCGTCGACGCCACCGACCTGATGTGGGCGGGCGAGCCGGGGCACGTCGTCGCCACCGTCACGATCGGGTCGTCCACCCCTGGGATCCGTCCCTTCACCTTCCCCATGGAGTTCGCTCCGATCCGCGACACCTGGCAGCTCAGCAGACGCACCGCCGACCAGCTGCTGACGCTCGGCGGCGCACCCCCGCCGACGCCCTAGACGGTCGGCCGCTTGCGCCGGTAGGGCGCAGGCGTCACGGTGCCCGGTGCGAGCTTGCGCGCACTGACCAGGAACGCCGTGTGACCGCGCATCGAGTGCTGCGGGCGCACGGCAAGCCCCACGACGTCCCACCCGCGCTGCAGCGACTCCCATGCGCGCGGCTCGGTCCAGCACGCCTGTTCGCGCATCGCCTCGACCACCCGCGACAGCTGCGTCACCGTGGCGACGTAGACCATCAGCACTCCGCCCGAGACGAGGGCTCCTGCCACCGCCTCGAGCACCTCCCACGGCGCCAGCATGTCGAGCACCGCGCGGTCGACCTCGGGTCCGTCGTAGGTCACCAGGTCGGCGATCCGGAGGTCCCAGTTGGCAGGGCGCTCGCCGTAGAACGTGACGACGTTGCGCTCGGCGTGGACGGCGTGGTCCTCGCGGACCTCATAGGACACCACCGTGCCCTCCGGGCCGACGGCGCGCAGCAGCGAGCACGTCAGCGCGCCAGAACCGGCGCCCGCCTCGAGCACGCGCGCGCCCGGGAAGATGTCACCCTCGTGCACGATCTGGGCGGCGTCCTTCGGGTAGATCACCTGTGCCCCGCGCGGCATCGACAGCACGTAGTCGATGAGCAGCGGGCGCAGCACTAGGAAGGGGTCACCGTTGGCGGACTTCACCACGCTGCCCTCGGGCTGCCCGATGACGGAGTCGTGCGTGATCGCACCGCGGTGGGTATGGAACTCGGCGCCCTCGGCGAGCACCATCGTGTAGTGCCTGCTCTTGGCGTCGGTCAGTTGGACACGATCGCCGACTTCGAACGGCCCGGAGCGCTTCACAGCCGATCAGCCTGCCAGCAGACCCACCGCCCCGGGTGCCCGGGGTTGTCGGCCGCACGTCCTAGGCTTTCGGCATGACGGACGACGCGGTGACATCGGGGGCATCGGCGACCCCTGGCGCCTCCGACGAGCCCCTCAGGCGTCCGGCACTGTCCCCATCGCGCGCCAGCGACTTCAAGCAGTGCCCGCTGCTGTACCGCTTCCGCGCCATCGACCGACTGCCCGAGCCGTCGTCCCCGGCGCAGGTGCGCGGATCGGTCGTGCACGGCGCGCTGGAGCGGCTCTACGCGCTGCCCGCCGCGAGCCGGGTGCCCGACACCGCGATGACTCTGGTGGAGCCGGCGTGGCAGGAGATCGCCGCGTCGCACCCCGAGTTCGCCGACGACCTGGATGCGTCGCTTCGGGCAAAGCTTCTCGACGAGGCCCGCGCGTTGCTGTCGGGTTACTACCGCCTCGAGGATCCCACGCGGTTCGATCCCGAGAGCTGCGAGCAGCGGGTCGAGGTCGAGCTAGCCGATGGCACGCTGCTGCGAGGCTTCGTGGACCGCATCGACGTGGCCGCCACCGGCGAGATGCGGGTGGTGGACTACAAGACGGGTCGGGCCCCCTCCGAAACCCGCGAGCTCGCCGAGGCCAAGGCGATGTTCCAGATGAAGTTCTACGCGGTCGCGTTGCTCCGGTCACGTGGCGTGCTGCCTGCGCGCCTGCGGCTGCTGTACCTGGCGGACGGCACGGTGCTGGACTACACACCTGATCTCGACGAGCTGGAGCGTTTCGAGAAGACCCTGATGGCCATGTGGCAGGCCATCCAATCCGCAGGTGCCACAGGCGATTTCAGACCGAAGCCGTCGCGCATGTGCGACTGGTGTGCCCACCACGAGCACTGCCCGACGTTCGGCGGCACGCCACCGCCGTATCCCGGCTGGCCGTCTGCCATCGCGCATGCGAAGCCCGCCGCGTGATCGACTGTCTCTACCGACGACTCGGGGTCGACGGCGAGTACCAGCTGTTCGAATCGACGCCGGGCACCGCCAGCAACTGGAACGCCGAGATCCAGCATGGCTCACCGCCGTTGGCGCTGATGACCAAGGCCATCGAGGAACTGGCGGCAGGGTCGGGGCTGCGCATCGGCCGACTGACCCTCGACCTCCTCGGGGCGGTACCCGTCGCACCGGTCAAGGTCCGGGCCTGGGTGCTGCGCCCAGGCGCCAGGATCTCGCTGATGGCCGCCGAGATGACCGCGGCGGCGCTCGACGGCACCGACCGGACGGTCGCGCGCGTCACGGCGTGGCTGCTGGCGCCCTCCGACACCCGTGACGTCGCCACCGACCGGTATCCCCCGCTGACCGAGGGCGAGTCGGTCCCCCACGCCCACGACTGGCAGGGCGCACCCGGGTACCTGGAGACCATCGAGTGGCGCGCCCAGCCCAACGCGAAGGGTGACGCCGCGGTGGCGTGGTTGAGTCCGCTGGTCCCGCTGGTGGACGGCGAGGATCTCACCTCGACGCAGCGGCTGGCCATGGTCGTCGACTCCGCCAATGGCGTTGGCGCAGCGCTTGATCCGAACGACTTCGTGTTCATGAACACCGACACCGCCGTGCATCTGCACCGGGTGCCCGAGGGCAACGACTTCGCGGTGCGCGCGAGGGGGTCGATCGGCGAGGACGGGATCGGCGTGACGACCGCGGAGATCTTCGATCGCCGCGGGTTCATCGGCACGTCGGCGCAGACCTTGCTGGTTCAGCGCCGCTAGCTCAGGCCAGCGGGGTCAGCTCCTGCAGCAGCGTCGGCACCAACTCGCTGACGGTGGGATGGATGTGCATGGTTCGCGAGATCGCCGTATAGGGCAGCTTCGCGGTCATCACGTCGAGGATGTCCTGCACCACCTCGTCACCACCGACACCGAGGATGGCCGCGCCGAGGATCTCGTGGGTATCGGCGTCGACGAGGACCTTCATGAAGCCCTGTGTCTCACCCTTCTCCACCGCCCTGCCGACCTTGGTCATCGGGAGCTTGCCCACCAACGCCTTTCGGCCCGACGCGCGTACCTCGGCGGTCGACATCCCGGCCCGACCGAGCGGCGGGTCGATGTAGAGCGCATAGGTCGGCACTCGGTCGCTGACCCGGCGCGGGTCGTCGTCGAGGAGGTTGCCGGCGACGATCTCGAAGTCGTTGTAGGACGTGTGCGTGAACGCGCCCTTGCCGTTGCAGTCCCCCATCGCCCAGACGCCCTCGACGTTGGTGCGCAGCTGATCGTCGACCGTGACGTAGCCGCGCGCATCGGTCTCGACGCCCGCGACGTCGAGTCCGAGATCGTCGGTGTTCGGCTGCCTGCCGGTCGCCACCAGGAGATGGCTGCCCGAGATCGGCTCGGCACCCTCGCGTGGATGGAGATCGAAGCCGGAATCGTTGGCGTGCTTGACGATCCGCATCCCGGTGGCGCCGACATGGACGTCGATACCCTCGGCTTCCAGGATCTGCTGAATGGCCTCGGAGACGTCCTCGTCCTCGCGGGGGGTGACCCTCGGGCCGCGCTCGACGACGCTGACGCGGGCGCCGAAGCGGCGGTACATCTGGGCGAACTCCAGCGCGATGTAGCTGGCTCCGATGATCACCAGGTGTTCCGGCAGTTCGTCGAGGTCGAGGATGCCGACGTTGGTGAGGTAGTCGACGTCGGACAGGCCCGGGATGTCGGGGACGATCGCGCGGCCACCTACGTTGAGGAAGATGCGGTCGGCTTCGAGCACCTGGTCGTTGACGCGGATGGTGTGCGCCCCCTCGAAGCGGGCGTGGCCGCGGATGAGGGTGCACCCCGCCATGCCCTCGAGCCACGACTCGACGCCGTGCCGATCGTCGAGCATCACCCTGTCCTTGCGCGCCTTCACCGCTGCCATGTCGACGGTGACGTCGGAGGTGTTGATGCCGTACTCGGCCCCGCGGCGCGCCGAATGCGCCGTGTGCGCGCTGGCGACCAACGTCTTGGTCGGGATGCAGCCGTAGTTGACGCACGTGCCGCCGACCAGTTTGCGTTCGATCACCGCGACGGACTGGCCCGCGGCGGTCAACCGGCCGGCCAGTGGCGGTCCGGCCTGCCCCGCGCCGACGACGATCGCGTCGAATCTCGTTGCCACGTCAGGCCCTCAGAACGCGGTCGAGGCGATGGCCACGATGGCGAAGCCACCCAGCACGGCGACGGCGTCCTCGGTCAGTGCGACGGGCAGGTCCCGTCCACCGTTGGCGGCGACGAGGCGGCTGCGGGCTTGGTAGCCGCCCAGCGTGCCGAGCACCGCGCCGACGATGCCCGCGCCGATCCCGAGAATCGTATGGTGCGTTCCCGCTCCGATGACGGCGCCTGCGAAGGCAGCGGTGACGAGTCGCGCGATGAACTGCGGCGGCACCGTGCGACTGGGCGTCTTGGGCAGTTGGTCGGTGACCAATTCCACCACCAGCAGGATGGTCAGCACGGTGACCGTGATGGGATGACCGACCCACCCCGCCCAGGTGCCGTCGACGGGAAGCCAGCCGAGCATCGCTCCCCAGGCGACCACCGCCGGAGGGGTCAGGGCGCGGAGCCCGGCCACGACACCAATGAGGAGGGCGAAGACGATCACCAGGACTTGCGTCATGGCAGGAAAGTTAACACTGAATGGTCAGAAGCGGCAGAACCTGATGTCGGACGCCAGGATTGCCTTGGCGCCGATGGCCGCCAGCTCGTCCATGATGGAGTTCACGGTCCTGCGCGGCACCAGCGCGCGCACTGCGACCCACGCCGGATCGGCCAGCGGCGCGATCGTTGGCGACTCGAGTCCGGGTGTGACCGCGGTGGCCCTGTCCAGAACCGAACGCGGGCAGTCGTAGTCGAGCATCAGATACTGCTGTCCGAACACCACGCCCTGGACGCGGCCGGCGAGTTGGTCCCGCGCCGACGCGGTGCCCGGATCGGGATCGGCGCGCTCGATGAGGATGGCCTCCGAATCACACAGCGGTTCACCGAATGCCACCAGGCCGTGCAGACCCAGGGTGCGCCCGGTCCCGACGATGTCGGCGATGACGTCGGCCAGCCCGAGTTGCACCGAGATCTCCACCGCCCCGTCGAGCCGGATCACCGTGGCCTCGATTCCTCTGGTGGCCAGATCCTTTCGCACCAGATTCGGGTACGCGGTGGCTATCCGCTTGCCCGCGAGCCCGTCGATCGTCCAATCATGACCCGACGGAGCGGCGTAGCGGAAGGTCGACGAGCCGAAGCCGAGCGCCAGCCGTTCCTGCACGGGCGCATCGGATTCCTGAGCGAGGTCGCGTCCGGTGATCCCGAAGTCCAACTCCCCCGACCCAACGTAGATCGCAATGTCCTTGGGCCGCAGGAAGAAGAACTCCACGTTGTTCGCGGGGTCGACGACGGTCAGGTCCTTCGGATCCCGACGACGCCGGTAGCCCGCCTCGGACAGGATCTCCGCGGCCGCCTCGCTGAGCGCGCCCTTGTTGGGAACTGCGACGCGCAGCATGGCGCTCGCCGATGAGTCGCTTGCGCGAACAGAATCAGTCATAGCTTGGAGTAGACGTCGTCGAGGGTGAGCCCACGCGAGATCATCAGCACCTGCGTCCAGTACAGGAGCTGGCTGATCTCACCGGCCAGCGCGTCGTCGCTCTCGTGTTCGGCGGCGATCCACACCTCGCCCGCCTCTTCGAGGACCTTCTTGCCCAGCCCGTGCACGCCGCCGTCCAAGGCCTTGACGGTGCCGCTATCTGCCGGTCTGGTGCGCGCGCGCTCGCTCAGCTCGGCGAACAGCGCGTCGAAGGTCTTCACGGCAGGCGATTGTTCCACGCCCACCGCGGCGAAGTCACGGCGGTTTGTCCACCGACCGTCGCGATCCGTCTGACGTCAGGCGTTCGCGGTGGGTTTGGGATGGGCCACCACCCGACCGTGCATGTCCTCCAGCGAGACGCCCTTGGTCTCCTGCACCCAACGCCAGACGAAGATCCCGGACAGGATCGCGCACAGCCCGTAGAAGCCGTAGGCCAAGCCGAGGTGCTCACGCAGGCTCGGGAAGGTGACCGTGATGGCCCAGTTCGCGGCCCACTGGCCTGCCGCAGCCAGGCCGAGTGCGGCCGCGCGGATGCGGTTGGGGAACATCTCGCCGAGCAGCACCCACACGACCGGGCCCCACGACATGCCGAACGCGATGACGAACACGTTGGCGGCGACCAACGCGATCGGTCCCGCGGCGCCGTCGAGGTGCGGCTTGCCGTCGGTCCCGAGGGTCGCGGTGCCGAAGATGACGGCCATCGTGACCAGGGACACCGCCATGCCCGTCGAGCCGATCAGCAGCAGCGGCTTGCGGCCGACCTTGTCGATCAGCGCGATGGCGATGAGGGTGGTGAGGATGTTCACCACCGACGTGATCACCGTGATGACGAACGAGTCGCCCTCGGAGAAGCCGACGGCCTCCCACAGCACATTGGAGTAGTAGAAGATCACGTTGATGCCGACGAACTGTTGAAAGACGGACAGTCCGAGCCCGACCCACACGATGCCGTAGAGACCGAGGAAGCCACTGCCCGGCTTGCGCAGATCGCGCCAGGACGGCTTGTCCTCGCGGTCCAGCGTCTCCTTGATCCGGTCGATGGTGATCTCAAGGTTCTTCTCACCCAGAAGCATCGACAGCACCCTGCGGGCCTCGGGAATCTTGTGGCTCGCAACGAGATACCGCGGAGACTCGGGGATGGTGAACGCCAGCAGCCCGTACACGAGCGCGGGCACCATCATCACCAGGAACATCCAGCGCCAGGCCTCCATGCCCAGCCACAGCTCCTCGTTGGCGCCACCGGCGATCTGCGCCAGGCCGTAGTCGATGGCCAGCGACAGGAAGATGCCCGACACGATGGCGAGCTGCTGCAGGGATCCCAGGCGGCCGCGGATGCGTGGCGGCGACGTCTCGGCGATGTACGCGGGTGCGATGACGGACGCGATGCCGACGCCGATGCCGCCCACCACGCGGAACAGCACCACGATCCACACGTTGGGTGCCAGCGCCGTCCCGATGGCGCTGATGAAGAAGAACACGGCGGCGATCTTCATCACCGAGATGCGGCCGATGCGGTCGGCGATCCGGCCTGCGGTCATGGCGCCCGCGGCGGCGCCGAGCAGTGCGGAGGCCACCGCGATGCCCAACGCGTAGTCGCCGATCCCGAAGTCCTCCTGGATCGACGCGACCGCGCCATTGATGACGGCGCTGTCGTAGCCGAACAGCAGACCACCGAGGGCGGCTACCGAAGCGATTCGAACGGCGGTGCCGCCGGAGGAGAATTCTTCGTCGGTTATCGCCGACGGCCCGTCTCCGACGGGGGGTCCCTGGCCAGCCATGAGGCGTCCTTTCCGCAGCGCTGCGTGATGCGAGTCACATCACAGTAGGACAATCCAGCGAGCGAAATGGCCGTATCTCAGTTGGCAATTGGCGGACTCCCAGACCCATGCCGGCTAGCGAATCGGCGTGGCGGCAAAGGCGCTGCTCGCGGCGCGACGCCGCGCGGCTAGCAACCCCCCTGCCTTTCGGTCAACTCCGCTCGGAGGCGGGCGCGACGACGTGGCCGACCAGTTGTCCGTGGATGGCCCGCAACCCGTCGACGTCGACTGCGGCCAGCGACGCCACGTGACGTCGCCGCGGCCCCGAGGGCACCTCGACGTCGTTGGGCACCACCATGACCGGACAGCCCGCGGCCTCGGCAGCCTGTGACCCCGTCACCGAGTCCTCGATGGCGAGGCACTGATCCGGGGCGAAGCCGAGCAACTGCGCGGCGCGCAGGTAGATGTCCGGCGCGGGCTTGGCGTGCTCGACCTCGTCACCGCACACCGACGCCGAGAAGTAGTGGCTGCCAATGCTCTTCAGCGCGCGCTCGGTGAGCTCACGTTTCGTGTTGGTGACCAGTGCCATGGGAATGCCCGCCGCCTTGAGGGCGTCCAGCA
>JAOPUT010000299.1 GCA_025963385.1 Mycobacterium sp. | reverse complement strand
GACGACGTCGAGGTGTGGAAGCACAAGACCCGGATCGACAATCCGTTGCTGACCGAAGAGGACGGCGCGGTGTACCAGCATCGCCGGTGGTACGAGCAGTTCTACGTCGACGTCGCCGACGTGACCGAGGACATGGTGAGCCGGTTCGAACTCGAGGTCGACACGACGCACGCCTACGGCGTGTGGCAGCAGGAGGTCAGCGAGAACCTTCGGCGTCGGGACGCGGCCTCGGCCTCGGCCAGGTAGCCGTCCTCGTTATCGAGGCGTCTTGGTGCCGCGGCGACCGGTGATGCCCAGGTAGCCGGCGATCAGCAGGACGGCGAAGATGACACCGACCAGGAACGGGATGATCTTGAAGCCACCGTTCTGGTTGGAATAGCCCAGCTTGTAGGCGACCCAGGTCCCCAGGAACGAGCCGAGCGCCCCGAGCACGATCGTCATGATCATGCCGATGTTCTGCTTGCCTGGCATGACGAGTCGGGCCAGCGCGCCGACGATGAGGCCGATGACGATGGCGCCGATGATGGTTCCGATCATGTTCACTCCTTGAGACGTATGTTCCCCACCCGACTGCGACATACCCGAGCGGGGCGAGTTAAACCCCGTCCCAGTATCGTTCGGCGATGCCTTCGCACTGGCCTCGCTGGGCCGCGTTCGCGGCGACGCTTCTGGTATCGGCGACGACCGTGGGAGTGTGCCGGGCGGACGCCGATCCAGGCGCGCTGTGGACAATCGTCCACGATCGGTGCGTGCCGGATCAGCTCGCACACGGTGACCCGGCGCCGTGCGCGACGGTCGACCCGAGCGCCGGTTCCGCCGTCCTCAAGGATCTCGTCGGCGCCACACAGTTCCTGCTCATCCCCACCGAACGCTCCTCCGGCATCGACGATCCGGCGATCCTGGCGCCCGGGGCGCCGAACTACTTCGCCGCGGCGTGGCGCGCGCGCTCCTTCGTCGACGAGCGGGCCGGTGCCGAGCTCCCGCGATCCTGGCTCAGCCTGGCGATCAACTCGGCCTTCGCCCGTTCGCAGGATCAACTCCACATTCACGTCGACTGCGTGCGCCCCGACGTCCACGCGGCATTGGCAGAGCATGCCGCCGCGATCGGTCCGGGGTGGGCGCCGTTCCCGGTGCCGCTGGCCGGGCACCGTTACGACGCGATCTCGGTGCCCGGTGACGATCTCGGCGCCGTCGATCCGTTCGTCCTGCTGGCCGACGGCGTGGCCGGTGCCCGTGACGACATGGCAGCGCGGACGCTGGTGGTGGTGGGTTCGGTCGGCGCCGACGGCCGACCGGGTTTCGTGATCCTGACCGACCGCGCCGATCCCGCGACGGGTGATTCGGCCGAGGGCGAGCAGCTCCAGGATCACGACTACTGCCCACGCCTGGCGGCGGCCGCAGCGGGCAAGTGATGCGCTAACCGAGGCGGTAGCGGTCGCGCAGTCGAGACAGTGTGGCCTCGATCCCGCTGGCGTTGCTCTTGACGAAGCCCATCGCCTTGTAGAACCACTTCCGGTTGCCGTAGTCGAACGTCTCGGTGACCTTGGTGCGATCGGCGTCCACCGGTGCGAACTCCCATCGCCAGCGATGGCCGAACGGATGCCGCCACTCGACGACGCGTCCAGGCTCGAATTCGGTGACGGTGCTGGTGATCCGGTAGGGCAGCCCGTACATCTTCATCTTGGTCGAGAACTTGCTTCCCGCAGACAGTTCCGCGGGGCCACTGATGTTGGCGGTGACGGTGCCCGAACCGTCGAGCTCGGAGTGGCGGCGCGGATCGGCCACCATCGCGAACAGTTCGGCGGTATTGGTGCCGACCTCGACCGATCGGCAGATCTTGCCGTCGCCTGCCTCGACGACGGTCACGGGGTTGGATGGTGATGTCATGTCATTCTGCCCTTCTCGAGAACTACGAACCACTATTCACGATCGGCGCCATCATCGACCAGCATGGCCGCCAGGGTGGCCGCCGCCGGGCTGGTGTCTTGCGGTCGAGGTTCGCCAGCAGGGGAGAACTGGCGTCGATTGTCATGTTGTCTACCGCCGCAGCGGGAGTCCATTTTCACTCGGCCGCTAGTCGGGCTCGCCGTACTCGTCGAACCAGTAGGCCAACTTGCCGCGACGACTCACGGCGCGGAGCCGTCGCTCGGCGGCGGCTCTGGTCTTCGTGGTGGTGACTATCAACAGTTCGTCACCGGCTTCGATGCGGGTGTCGGGCAGCGGAACGAAGGTGTGGCCGTCCCTGATGATCAGGGTGATCACGCTGGGATCCGGTAGTCGGAGCTCGATGACGGTGACGTTGTGCAGGCGGGACGACGGTCGCACGGTCAGCGTCAGGAGCTCGGCTTCGAGGACGTCGAGCGGTGCGGCCTCGACGTGGATCTCACGCGGGGAGTCGCGCGGAATCAACCGCAGGAGATGCGCGAGCGGGCGGAGGCTCGGGCCCTGCAACAGGGTGAAGACCAGCACCAGCACGAACACGATGTTGAGCAGCCGGTTGCTGTCCGGCACGCCCGCCACGATCGGAAACGTCGCCAACACGATGGGCACCGCACCGCGCAGTCCGGCCCACGACAGGAAGACCTGCTCGCGGAACGGGACGTTGAATCCCGCCAGCGCACCCACGACCGACAGTGGCCGCGCGATCAGCAGGAGCACCAACCCGACGACGACGGCGGGCACCAGGTCCGCGGCGAGCTCGCTGGGATCCACCAGCAGCCCGAGCAGGACGAACAGACCGATCTGAGCCAGCCACCCGAGCCCCTCGGCGAAGGACCGGGTCGCGGACCTGTGCGGAAGACCCGAGTTCGCAAGGACCACCGCGGCCAGATAGGCAGCTATGAATCCGCTGGCATGGACGAATCCCGCCGCCGCGAACGCCACGATGCCGAGCCCGAACGTCCCGATCGGGTACAGCCCGGACGCGGGCAGCGCGATGCGACGCAGGGCGAGGGCGCCGAGGAATCCGAAGCCCAGGCCGATGGCGGACCCGGCGAGGAGTTCGTACACCAGGTCGGCGACCGCGCTCTCCGGCTCGAAGAGGAACGGCACCGCGCTGAACATCAATACGAAGATGACCGCGGGCGCGTCGTTGAAGCCGGACTCGGCCTCGAGCAGCCCGGCCACCCGGCGCGGCAGGGGCAGCACCCGCAGGACGGAGAACACCGCGGCGGCGTCGGTCGACGACACGATGGCGCCGAGCAGCAGCGCGAGCTGCCAGTCCATCCGGAGTAGCAGGTGCGCGCCGGCCGCCGTGACGACCATGCTGATGACCACGCCGATCGTGGCCAGCGCACCCGCCGGTGCGAGCACCTTGCGGATGTCGGCGAAGCGGGTCGTCAGACCGCCCTCGACCAGGATCACGGCCAGGGCCGCGGTGCCGAGGTTCCTGGCGAGTTCGACGTCGTCGAACTGCAATCCGAGGCCGTCCTCGCCGATGGCGACGCCGACCAGGAGGAAGAGCAGCAGGCTGGGGAACCCCACCCTGGTCGCGACCCGGGTCCCGACGATGCTGAGCAGCAGCACGAAGCCGCCGATCAGCAGTGCCAGATACAGCTCGTGCAGGCTCAAGTCTTTCCGTTCGGACAGGGTCGTGGCGGCCGACGAACAGGTATGCCAACCGGAGTGTGCGGTCAGTATTTCAGGACGGCGGTCGTCCTGCGTGTGCTGTCGGACCCGCACCCCGAGGGTGTCGCGCGATGGGTCGCCGACGAACTCATCGATGGGCGAAGATGAACCGGTGGCGGAGCGAAGAACACGGATCGGGATCGCTGGCGCGGGCAACGTCGGCCGATCGGTGGCGCAGGAACTCCTCGACAACGGTCACAAGGTGCTCCTGATCGAACGCGAACGTCGGAAGTTCGAACCGAACGCCGTGCCGGATGCGGACTGGCTCTTCGCCGACGCATGCGAGGTGGCGACGCTCGAAGAGGCAGGGGCCGAGACGTGTGACGTCCTGATCGCCGCCACGGGTGACGATAAGGCCAACCTCGTCGTCGGACTGCTGGCGAAGTCCGAGTTCGGCGTGCCGCGCGTGGTGGCGCGCATCAACGAGATCCGCAACGAGTGGCTGTTCACCCAGGCGTGGGGGATCGACGTCGCGGTCTCGACGCCGGGGGCGATGGTGGCGGGCGTCGAGGGCGCCATCGACGTCGGCCACCTGGTGCGGTTGATGGGGCTGCGCCAAGGGCAGGCGGATCTGGCGAAACTGACTCTGCCCGAGGACAATCCACTCGTCGGGCAGCGCGTCGGCGAGCTCGACCTGCCCGCCAACACCGCGATGGTCACTCTCGTCCGCGACGGCAGCGTCATCCTGCCCACTCCGGACGACGTCCTCGAAGCGGGTGACGAGATGTTGTTCGTGTCCGACAGCTCCGTCGAGAGTTCCATCAGGGCGGCGATCCACGGTGCCGAGCCCATCCGAGGGTTGAAGGATCTGTACGGCTTCTAGGGTGGCTGGTTGCGCTCGGGCCTAGGGTGGAGCGAGAGCGAGTGGAGGATGTCCGTTGACCGCAGCCATCGTCATATCAGTGGGGCTGCTGCTCGGCGTCGGCCTGGTGGTGAGCCAGATGATGCGGCTCAAGGAGTGGCTGGGCAAAGCTCCGCCCGTGGAATCCCCCGAGACCGAGCCGACCGATCCGTCCGGCTAGCCAACTCGCGTGACGCAGTCGCGCGAAATGCCTTGGGCTGCTCTTGCTCAACGACCTGATTGGCCCGCCTCCCCGGGGATACGCTCGGCACGCGACGCCGACGGAGTCGTCGCCGATAGGGGATTGCGATGACCGAGCTAGCCCTGGTGGTTGGTGAAGCGCTCATCGACGTGGTGGCTCACGACGGCCAGCCCCTCGGCGAACACGTCGGCGGGAGCCCGCTCAACGTCGCCTTCGGTCTGGCGCTGCTCGGTCGGCCGGTGGAGTTCCTGACGTGGATCGGCGACGATCCGCGAGGCCAGCGGATCGCCGACTATCTACACGACAGCGGGGTGAGGCTGGCGCCGGGTAGCAAGGGAGCGTCACGAACCGGCACCGCGCATGCCGAGCTCGACGAAGATGGCTCTGCAACCTACACATTCGACCTCGAGTGGGTAGTGCCCTCCGAGTCGGCGCCATCGGCGCGCCCCGTGCTGCACACCGGTTCCATCGCCACGGCCCTGGAACCCGGCGCCGCCGGTGTCGAGGCATTGATCGACGCGTACGTACCGACCACGACCATCACCTTCGACCCGAACATCCGGCCGGAGTTCTTCGCCAGCGCCGACCAGGCGCTGGCCCGGGTCGAGTCCATCGTCAGCAGGTGCGACGTCGTCAAGGCCAGCGACGAGGACATGCGCTGGCTGGCTCCGGACGTCGCACCGGAGGACCTCGCCGCCAAGTGGCTCGCGCTCGGACCCGCGCTGGTCGCGGTCACGCTGGGCGCGGACGGCTCCTATGCGGTCTGTGCGGACGGCTCCGAACGAATCCCCGCCTATCCCACCGAAGTAGTGGACACCGTCGGCGCCGGCGACGCCTTCATGACCGGTCTGATCGACGCCCTGTGGGGAGCCGAACTGCTCGGCGGCGACCGCAGGGACGAGCTGCGGCGCCTCCCCGCCGCCGAGCTGCGGCGGGTACTGAAGGTTGCTGCGTTGTCGTCGGCACTCACCGTCGCGCGGCCAGGGGCGGCGCTGCCGGATCGGGCGACGCGCGACCGGGCGGCAAGCAGGCTCGGGGAGCCCGTGCGCTAAATGCCAACGCCGCTAGCCGATTCGGCCCGGCAGTGAACACGAACGGGCACGAACTCAGGCAAGCGGACATCCGTTTCACACGCTAACGGGCATGAGGCTTCGTCTTCGTCGCATCCTTCACGATTCCGAGCGGAAGGGGTGTATGACGGGATCTACGTGACCCACGTCACAGTGGTCGCGCACTCGTTCTCGATGAAGAGAGGCGGCGGGTATGACGACGACAGAGCATGCCGACCAACCAGCGGAAGCCACGGCAACGGGGGACAACGCGCCGTTGGTGTACCCCAAGATGGGGGTGTTGTTCGCCGTCCTCATTTGCTGTTTCACGGCATGGGGCGTGGCCGCCGACCTGACCACGCCGATGGTGGCGGGCTTCAAGCGCATCTTCGAGATGAACACCTTCCAGGCGTCACTGGTGCAGTTGGCGTACTTCGGCGCCTACTTCCTGTTGGCGATCCCTGCCGCGATGATCAATCAGAAGTTCGGGTACAAGGCGGGCCTGCTGACCGGCGTGCTGCTTGCGGCCGCCGGTGCGATCGCCTTCTATCCGGCGAGCAAGATCATGACCTACGAGGCCTTCCTCGTCGCTCTGTTCGCCATCGCCGCGGGCTGTTCGATCCTCGAGACCTCCGCCAACCCCTACGTGATGTCCCTTGGCCCGGAATCGACGGCCACCCGACGACTCAACTTCGCGCAGGCCTTCAATCCGGTGGGCACCAACATCGGTGTGTTCCTCGCAGCGACCTTGATCCTGCCGAAGCTGGACGAGCCCATGAACATGGCGAATCTGTCTCCGGGACAAGAACAGTCGATCCGGGCAGGTCAATTGGGCGCGGTGATGGGACCCTACCTCGGCCTCGGCTTCGTCCTCATCGCCATCGGGCTGGTGATCGCGATCAAGAGGTCTCCGCCGATCGTCGAGGAGTTCGAATCCGGCGACCTCGACGGGAAGAGTCCACTCAAGATCTTGTTGTCGAACAAGCGCTACGTATTCGGGGTGGTGGCCCAGTTCTTCAACGTCGCGGCTCAGGTCTGCACGTGGACGTACCTCATCCAGTATTCACAACAGGCACTCAACGGATCACTCCAGTTGGGTGGCTACCTTCTGCAGGTCAGCCTGATCGTGTTCCTGATCTCGAGGTTCGTCATGACCTGGGTGATCGGCAAGGTCCGCGCCACCAAGGTGCTCTCGGTGCTCGGCGGGCTGGCCGTCCTGCTGTGCATCTTCGCCATGGTGTCGCCGAACGTGGCAGGCGTGGCGGCGGTCGTCGCGCTGTCGTTCTGCCTGTCCCTGATGTTCCCGACGATCTACGGCGTCGCCCTCCAGGGACTGGGTCCGGCGACGAAGTTCGGTGCCGCGGGCCTGGTCATGGCGATCGTGGGCGGCGCGATCATGCCCCTGATCCAGGGCGCCATCCTCGATGCCACCAGCCCCGCGATCTCGTTCATCGTCCCTGCCCTGTGCTTCGCGGTCGTGACGTGCTACGCCGTCTACGACCTGAAGGCCGCACCCCAGAAGACAGGAGAATCGGCATGAAACGCCATGCGATCGTCGCGCTGGCGCTGGTCCTCGCGGCCTGCGGCGGTGGTCAGAAGGCGAACTTCTCCGAACCGACCGACAAGCTCGACGTCGTGTCGTGGTGGGTGTCGCCGTCGGAACACCCGGCCTTCGAGGTTCTGCTCGACGCCTTCAAGGCCAAGAACCCCGGCGTGACCGTCACCGATGGATCGATCGCCGGCGGTGGTGGCAGCAACGTCCAGGTGGCACTGGCCGCCCGCCTGCAGGCCGGTGACCCACCAGACGTCTGGCAGACGTTCCTCGGCAGTTCGCTGCGTGCGTGGGTCGACGCGGGCAGGCTGGCGGATGCCACGTCCGTCTACGACCGCACGAAGTTGGCGCCCGTGCTGCCGCCGACCCTGCTGGATGCCGCGACCGACAAGGGCAAGCAGTGGGGTGTGCCCACCGGATCACATCGCGGGAACGTGTTGTGGTTCAACGAGAACGTGCTCGGTAAGGCCGGTGTCGCGGTCCCTGGCCCCGGCTACACGGCCGAGGCGTTCGCCAATGATCTGACCAAGGTGGCGGCGAGCGGCACCCCGGCGCTGTGCCTCGGCGGCAAGGACCGGTTCACCGCCGACGAGCTCTTCGAGAACACGCTCCTCGGAGTCGTCGGCTCCGGCGGCTGGAACGCCATCAGGGATGACGAGTTCGACTGGCGCGGAGCACAGGTCAAGGAAGCTCTGGCGCGGTTCGGACAGATCGTGTCGCAGGCCGATCCCAGTGCCGGTGGGCTCACCTGGGACCAGGCCGCGAAGAAACTGGCGACCGGCGGATGCGCCTTCCTGTCCATGAACGACTCCGTGTACGGCGAACTCGTGGCCAACAAGGCGGTCGAGGGCAAGGACTTCGGGTACGTCGCATACCCGGGGACCGATGGCTCATATCTCGCGATCGTCGATACCTTCGTCGTCTCGGCCGACGCCAAGGACGGTGCGAACGCCATGAAGTTCCTGGAGACCGTCGCCGATCCCGCGACCTCGCTGGCGTTCAACAAGGTCAAGGGATCGGTGCCGATCCGCAGCGACGTCGACGTGTCGTCACTGCCCCCATACCAGCGGCAGGCGTCGAAGTCGTTGTGGGGGGACAAGATCCTTCTGTCGATCACCCACGGCGAGCTGATGCCGTCCAGCTTCCAGCAGGCCATGTACGACGCCGTTGCCACCTTCGTGCAGAGCAAGAACGTGAACTCGTTCATCGACACCCTGCAGAACTCGATCACGGTCCCGATTCCGGGCCGATGACGCACCATGGGGTCGACCCGCACGCGCCCGCCGGTCCAGACGGGCCGTTGTTCCTGGTCGTCACGATCAGGCCCCGCCTCGACCGGCTTGCCGAGGCGGAGGCACAGTTGCAGTCGATGCGCCACAACACGCTGCAGGAGCCGGGGTGTGTGTTCATGCACCTCACCCAACCGCAGGACGATCCCGATTCCTGGGTGATGCTCGAGATGTTCCGCTCACGTGCCGCGTGGGACGAGCACATGCTCGCGCCGTACAACGTCGAAGGCAACGAGATATTGGAGGGGCTGCTGCGCGAGCCGTCCGAACTGCGCCTGCTCGACGAGAGGTAAACAACTTCGAGAATCTGTCAACTCGCTCCGGTGGCGACGGTAACGTGACGACGCAACCACCACGAGAGGACGACGATGACGTCGCTGGCGGAACCGCGGGACCGGGTAGTGGCGATGGCGAAGGGGATGCGGGACCTGGTCCGTGGCGAGGCCGCCGAGTCGGAGCGGTTGCGCACGCTGTCGGCGCCCATCGTCGAGGCGATGTGGGCCAGCGGGCTGATGGGGGCGCTGAACCCGGCGCAGGCAGGCGGGGTGGAACCGTCGTTGGCCGAGATGATCGAGACCTGGATCGAGATGGCCTGGCAGGACGGGTCATTCGGGTGGATCGGGATCGCGAATCTGCCGTCGTCGTTCGCGGCCGCGTCGTATCTTCCCGAGTCGGGCTTCGACGAGGTGTTCACCGCCAACGACAACCGGGTCACCATGGGCGGACAGTTCGCGCCCAACGGGCAGGGCATCGTCACCGACGGTGGCTACCGACTGACCGGCGCGTGGAGTTTCGGTTCCGGCACCGGGCACTCGCAGTACGTCGCAGCGGGTTTCATCCCGATGCAGGACGGCGAGATGCGCTGGATCAGCGAGGGCATCCCGGAGCTGATGGTGGCACTGGTGCCACGCGCCGAGGTCGACTTCACCGACGGCTGGAACGTGCAGGGGCTCAAGGGAACCGGATCCTACGACTACAATCTCGCCGACGTCTTCGTGCCGGAGCGCCGCACCTTCCGGCTGTTCACCACGGAGCCGGTACGCGGCACGTCGCCCGCCGGGCGGATGGGCATGATGCCGGTGACGGCGGCCGGCCATGCGGCGTGGGCGCTGGGCGTCGCCAAGAGCATGCTCGACGACGTCCAGGAACTCGCGGCGACGAAGTACCGGATGAGCGACATGGAATCGTTGGCCAGCCGACCCACCTTTCAGAAGGGGCTGGCACACCACGTCGCGGCGTGGCGGGCGGCCAGGCTGCTGGTGCTCGAGGCGTTCACCACGGCCGAAGCGGCGGTCGCGGCGGGGGACGAGTTGACGCCGACGCTGCGGGTCGACATGCGGGTCGCCGCCGTCTACGCCACCGACGTGGCGCGCGAATGCGCGCAGTGGGCACACCTGTTGGCGGGCACCACCTCGATCCGCGAGGGCAGCCGCCTGGAGAGGGCGTTCCGCGACATCTACACCGGCACCCAGCATGCGTTCATCAGCGAGAAGGTCGCGATCGACTCGGCCCAGGTGTGGCTCGGCATCATCGACGACCACTTCTCGCTCTAGAGTGCCTGCAATGGCGATCGCTCTCACCGACGAGCACCAGGCGCTGGCCGACACCGTCACCGGGTTCGCGGCGCGGCACACGCCCGTCGCTGCCACCCGACTGGCCTTCGATCAACTCGCGGCAGGTGTCGAACAGCCGCACTGGGCCGAGCTCGTCCAGCAGGCCCTGCACGCAGTCCACATCCCCGAGGACTTCGGCGGGCAGGGCGGCGGCCTCGAAGACCTGGCGGTCGTCGTCGAAGCGGCAGGCGCGGCGTTACTGCCCGGCCCGCTGCTGCCGACGGTGACGGCCAGCGCCGTGGTGACGCTGGCCGAGGACGGGTCCAAGCGTTCCGCCCTGCTTCGGGAGTTCGCCTCGGGCGCCACCGGAGCCGTCGTCCCGCCGTCGCACGGGATGTCCGCCAGCCGCGACGGCGACGGTTGGTCGCTTTCCGGTTCGAGCCTGCCCGTGCTCGGACTGCCCTCCGCCACCGTCGTCATCGTCGGTGCCCACCACCCGGACGGCATCGTCTGGCTGCCGGTCGATCTCGACGGGCCAGGTGTCACCAGGGAGGTGTTGGAGGGCACCGACCTGACGCGCGACGTCGGCCGGCTGACGCTCGACGGCGTCCACGTGGCAGCGGCCGACGAGATCGTCGGCCTGGACGCCACCGCGGCCCACACCGTCGTGATCGGAC
Organism: Mycobacterium sp.; assembly: GCA_025963385.1. GTDB lineage: Bacteria > Actinomycetota > Actinomycetes > Mycobacteriales > Mycobacteriaceae > Mycobacterium. The sequence goes on along the minus strand of JAOPUT010000299.1, from coordinate 60,445 downwards.
TGCTGGCCGCCGACGCGGCGGGGGTCATGCAGTGGTCCCTGCGGGCTTCGGTCGAGTACGCCAGGGTGCGCGAGCAGTTCGGCCAGGTCATCGGGATGTTTCAGGCCGTCAAGCACAAGGCGGCACGGTTGTTCATCGCGGAGGAGTTGGCGTCCGCGGTCGCGGCCGACGCCATCCGGAGCCTGGACCAGGACGCAGATCAACAGCGGATCGCCGCCGAGACGGCCGTCGTCATCGGCATCGGCAGGGCCGTCGACGCGGTGATGGAGGCGACCACGATCCACGGCGGTATCGCCGTCACCTGGGAACACGACCTGCACCTGTACTGGCGACGAGCGATAAGTGTTGCGGCACAAGCTGGTTCGGTGCGAACGGCCCTGCGCCGGCTCGGTGAGGTCGCGCTGAATGTCAAGCGGGACTTCACCATCTCCGCCAGCGAGACAGGCGACCCCGAGTTCCGGGGGTGGGTGGCAGGCGTGCTGACCAGGCGCTGACCATGCCCGCCGACGAACCGAGCACCGACGACCCGACGAAGGTCTACACCAGGGGAGCGCGTCGCGACTTCCTCGCGAAATCCGGTCTGGTGGCGGCGCATTGGCCGAAACCGTGGGGCGTCGGGGCGACGGTCGCACAGCAGGTCATCCTCGCCGAGGAGTACGCGAAGCGAGACCTCACGCCACCCAATGTGCTCATCGGCGACTGGGCGGTGCCGACGATCCTCGCCCACGGCACCGACGCACAGAAGGAGCGGTTCGCCAGGCCCACTCTGCACGGTGACATCGTCTGGTGCCAGCTGTTCAGCGAGCCGCAGGCGGGGTCCGACCTGGCGAGTCTGAAGACCAAGGCGGACAAGGTCGATGGAGGTTGGTCACTCACGGGACAGAAGGTGTGGACCTCCGACGCGCACCATGCGCACTGGGGGATCTGCCTGGCCCGCACCGAGCCGGACGCCGCGAAGAAGCACCGCGGGTTGAGTTACTTCCTGGTCGACATGCACGCGCCGGGTGTCACCGTGCGTCCGCTCAAGCAGCCCAGCGGTGACTCACACTTCAACGAGGTGTTCCTCGACGACGTCTTCGTTCCCGACGACCAGCTGCTGGGGGAGCGGGGCCAGGGCTGGGCGCTGACCATGACCACGCTGCTGAACGAGCGCACGACGATCAGCTCGATGCTGACCCTCGGTGACGACGACAGGGTCCGCGGCATCATCGCCGGCGGCCTGTATTCCGGTGACCGCAGCGACGCCATCGAAGCTCTCGGCCAGATCGTCGCCGAGACGACGGGCGTTGCGGCACTGAACTATCGCGAGTCCGTCCGCCAGCTGCACGGGGACCTGTTGAGTCCTGGGGCATCGGTGGTGAAGGTCGCCTCAGCCGAATTGAGCCGCTTGACGGCGGGCATCTCGCTGGACCTGATCGGTCCCGAGGCCAGCCTGCGACAGGCGCCTGCCGACGTGGTGTCCAACGAGATGTTCGTGCCCGCCTTCCTGATCGGCGGCGGAACGGTCGAAATCCAGTTGAACGTGATCGCCGAGCGCATCCTCGGACTGCCGCGCGGGTGAGTCAGAGCGCCAGCCTGACCGCTGCCCCGTCCCCTGGAGGTAGCTTGCTGACGAGAACGCTGCGTTCAGTGGTCAGCTGACTTCGATAACGACCTTGCCTCGCGCGTGGCCGATCTCGACGGCTGCGACGGCGTCCGCCGCCTCGTCGAGCGGCCGGACGTCCTCGACGTGGGGATCGAGCTTGCCGTCGGCCACCAACGCGCCAACGATCTCGAGCACCCTGCTGGTGCGGTCGCGCTCGATCATGTGGCCGCCGAGTTCCTCGACGCTCGGGTCGCCGGCGCTGATCAGCTTGGTGCGATCGGTGACCAGACCGGCCACCGCCTTGAGCGCATCACCCCCGGCGAGATCGAGGATGGCGTCGACGCCGTCGGGCAGGATCTGCCTGATCCGATCGGCGACGCCGTCGCCCGAGGCGACCAGGGTGGCGCCGAGCGTCTCGACCAGGGCGCGCTTGTCCTCGCTGGCGGTACCGATGACGTTGACACCGAGGTCCCTGGCGATCTGCGCGGCCGCGACCCCGACACCGCCGCCGATGCCGTTGATCAGCAGCGTCTGGCCTTCCTTGAGATCGAGTTGCGTCACGCCGTCGTAGGCGGTGGCCGCGGCGACGGGGAGCGTCGCGGCATCGTGGAACGACACCTGCGGCGGTTTGTGGGCGGCGGCGCTGGCGGTGACCAGCGTGTACTCGGTGTAACCGCCGGATCCCGGCGCCACCGATCCGAAGATCTCGTCATTCTCGGCGAAGCCGTCGACGTCCTTGCCGACCTCGCGGACCACGCCGGACACCTCGCTGCCGAGGACGCCGGGGAAGTCGCTCTCGCTCGCGCCGCCGAAAAGACCCGCGCGAATCTTCCAGTCCACCGGGTTCACGCCTGCCGACCGCACCTCCACCAACAGTTCGCCTGGCATGGGCGTCGGCATGTCGAGATCGAGGAATTCCTGGACCTCGGGGCCGCCGTTGCTCTGGTATCCGAATGCTTTGACCATCAGATGCGCGTACCCGGAGGTCGTGGGCCGGTAAACCGCACCGTCACATGTCGGTCGATCAACGGGTGACGGCGTGGAAGGCGCCGACGAGTCGGGACAGCAGATCGACTGCATGCTGTCGATCCCTGGGGACCGACAGGGTGAACCGCACATCGGTGACCCCGGCCTCGACGAGCGGGGGCGCCGAAGCCGCCGTCGCCTCGACGTCCACGGAGCCGCCCGCCCGCTTGACGGTGACCGCATTGCCCTGCACCTGCAGTCCGCTGGCATCACCGCCAGCGTCGGCGATCGCGTCCTTCATCGCGGAGATCGCGGCGGCCGGGTCGTCGCGAGCGGTTCCCCATGGAATCCAGCCGGAGCCGAACCGGCTGATCCGGCGGGCGACGGCGGTGTTGACGGTGCCGCTCACCCAGATCGGAACACCGCCCGGCTGAAGCGGTTTGGGCATCTGGTGGATACCGTCGAACGACAACTCGGGAGAGGAGTAACTCGCTCGCTGCTGTCTCCAGAGGGTCTGGCACACCTCGAGCGTGTGATCCAGGGCCCGGCCGCGACGCTCGAATTCCAAGCCCACCGCCTCGTACTCCTCCCGCTGCCAGCCGACGCCGACGCCGAGATCGACGCGCCCGCCGGACAACACGTCGAGCGTCGCCACCTCCTTCGCCAGTACCGCGGGCCTGCGCAGCGCCGCCAGCAGGACTGCGGTGCCGAGGCGGATTCGCGTCGTGGTCGACGAGATCGCCGTCAGCACGGTCAGCGGCTCCAGCCACTGCCCGTCCGGTCCGGTGGGTTGGCGCCCGCCCGCCACGCCACCGAGTTCGGGCTTCGCGTACGCCTGCAGCGTCTCGCCGAACACGACGTGGTCCGACACCACCACCCGGTCGATCCCCGCGTCGTCCATCGCCGTGGCAAGTCCGAGCGTGTTCGACCAGTCGTGGTCCGGGTCGGTGGTGAAAGTCCTTAGCTGCAGCGATATCTGGGGATGCACGGGCACTAGATCATCGCTCGCAGAGACCCCGCCGGGTCGACGCCGAACGAGCTCAGCGCCGCGGCGTGGAACGTGCTACCCGGGACGTGGATCGCGTGCGCAAGACCGGTGTGGGCGTCGCGCCAGTACCGCTGCAGCGGGTTGTCCATCCGCATTGCGTTACCGCCCGAGCGGGAGAAGATCTGGTCGACGGCCATCACCGCCCGCCACGCCGCGCGGATCTGGGTGCGCCGGCCTGCCGCCTTGTCCTCGAACGACACCTCGGCGCCGGAATCGACGATGTCCCAGATCTTGTCGACGTTCGCGAGGAGTTCCTGCCTGGCGGCGTTGATGTCGGCGGCGGCCTCGCCGATGGCGTACAGCACGTAGGGATCGTCCTTGATCGCCGTGCGGGCGGCCGTGACGCGGTGGCGCTGATAGTCGAGATGCGCGGCGAGCGCACCTTCGGCGATGCCGATCACCGCTGACGTGATGCCCAGCGGGAACATCGTCGACCACGGCATCCGGTAGAGCGTCTGCGTCAGGCCCGACTCCCGCTGGGTGGTGCCGTCCATCACCTCGGTGGCGTTCATGACCCGGTAGTCCGGGACGAACGCGTCGCGGACGATGACGTCCTTGGAGCCGGTGCCACGCAACCCCACCACGTCCCACGAGTCCTCGACGATCTCGTAGTCGCTGCGCGGCAGGATCAGGTGGAACATGGTCGGTGGCATCACGGGCCTGCCGCCGTCGTCGCCGAGCATGCCGCCGAGGAAGATCCAGTCGCAATGGTCCGTGCCCGAACTGAACTGCCACCTGCCGTTGAAGACGTAGCCACCGTCGACGGGACGGGCGATGCCTTGCGGTGCGTACGGCGACGCGATCCAGGTGTCGCGGTCCGAACCCCAGATCTCTTCCTGCACTTGGGGATCGGCGTACGCAAGCTGATAGGGATGTACCCCGACGACGCCGTTGATCCAGCCGCTGGCGGGATCGAGCGCGGCGGTCGCCATGACCGTCTCGGCGAACTCCCGCGGATGCACCTCGTAGCCGCCGTAGGTCTCGGGCTGCAGCAGCCGGATGTTGCCGAGCGACTTGAGCAGTTTCGCGGTCTCGTCGGGCAGGCGGCCCAGTCGCTCGGCCTCCACGGCCTGTTCTCGAAGCTGGTCGGCCACGTCGGTCAGCCGGTCGATCACGCGTTCGGTCATGCTCCCATGGTGGACTGCGGCGGGGCCGCCGGCGGTGAGTTGTCTCGATTGGCGGTACAGCTACCAGGGGTCTACCACGTGTCGATGTCGGCGGCGATGGTCTCCGCCAACTCCGCCGCCTGAATCGGGTCGATCCGTGACGTCGTCATCAGGCCCATCTGGCCCGCCGTCAGGATGTCGGCCTTGGCGTCGCGGTCGACGACGGCGTCGGCCATGCCGCCGAGCGCGTGGTGAATCGCGGCACGGACCCGCGCACGGTATCCGCGCACCACGCGGGCAGCGTCGCGGTCGAGGATGTTCAACTCCATCGCGGTGTTGAGCATCAGACATCCGCGGGTCGCCACGCTGCGGGGCGAGTCGCGCAGGAAGTGCGACAGCGCATGGAAGTACGCCACGATCTCGGTGCGGCCCGCGCCGTCGGATTCCATCGGCTCGAGCAACGGCCCGACGATCTCGTCGAGATAGCTTCTGGCGACCCGGTCGAAGAGTCCCCGCTTACTGCCGTAGGTCTCGTACAGGCTGGAGCGGCTCAGACCGGTCGCCGTCTGAAGATCGGCGAGCGAGGTGGAGGCGTAGCCGCGCTCCCAGAACACGGCACGGGCCGCCCGGACGACGGTCTCGTCGTCGAACTCCTTGCGGCGCCCCATCTTGCGATGTTAGCGCCCGTGTTGACTTACCGAACCGTTCGGTTCAGAATTTGGGCACGATGACTGAGGCCGCCGAGCATCTGGTGACCGGTGCCGGCGGCGGCATCGGCGGGGTGAGCCGGTCCGTCGTCGCCGGGCTCCTCGCTGGGGGAGCCTCCGTCAGGGCCATGGTGCATCGTGAGGACGAGCGGGCCGACGCGCTGCGCGAGCTGGGGGCGGACGTCGTCGTCGGCGACCTCACCGAGCCCCGCGACGTCGTCACCGCGATGCGAGGCGTGCGTCGGGTGTTCTTCAACATGAGCGTTTCGCCGTCCTACCTGGAGGCGGCTGCGATCGTCTGCGCGGTGGCCCGTGACCACGGGGCGATCGAGACGATCGTGAACATGTCGCAGATGACGGTGTCGCAGATGACGCTCCTCAGCACCGAGGAATCCACCCAGCAGCGCCTGCACTGGCTCGCCGAGCACGTGATGGACTGGAGCGGACTCCCGGTGACGCACGTGAGACCGACTGTGTTCCTGGACAATCCGCTGTTCACCTTCCTGGCAGCCGCGTCGGTGCGCGAGCGAAGCGTGCTGGCGCTGCCGTTCGGCGAGGGACGGACGTCGCCGATCGCCGCGTCCGACGTGGGCCGGGTGGTCGTACAACTCCTCCTGCATCCCGAGGCGCACACCCGACACGTCTACGAGCTGACCGGTCCGGAGGTGCTGACCATCGACGGCCTGGCCGAACGGTATGCCCGGGCGCTGGGGCAGGCGGTGACGGGGGCCGACATCGACTTCGACGACTGGTACTCGCGCGTGCTGGTGCCACTTGGCCTGCCGGAACACACCCAGAAGCACATCGCGACCATGGCCGAACTCCATCGTGCCGGCAGATACGACAGGTCCACCGACGACGTCGCGGTGGTGACGGGTCGGCAGGGGCAGACGGTCGAGCAGTTCGTCGCCGAACACCGGGAGATGTTCACTCCCAACGGAATCTGAGTCCGAATCCCAATCGGTGGCGTCGCTGAGCAGGGTCGGCCAGGCCAACGCCGAGAGGCGCCGACCCGGTGCCGGGAATCTGGTGCTGCTGCACACACGGACGGCGGGACGACCGACGCAGGTGCCGCTGGACTGAGTAATTAGGTTAGCCTGCACTTCATGGTGACTGTGAAGGGCTCCGTCGCCGAGGTGCGCGACGAGGGCCCGCGGATGCGGCGCGTGGTGTTCGACGTGCCGACGCTGGCCGAGCTGAATCTGCCGGGTGCCGGTGACGAGGCCCTCGGCATCTACTTTCCCGACGAACCCGAGGGCCGCAACTACAGCGTCCGGCATCGCGGTCCCGCGGAGAACCAGATCACCTGCGACTTCGTCCTGCACCAGCGCGGGGTCGCCAGTGACTGGGCGCGCCGTGCGACGGTCGGCGATCAGGTGGTGCTCGATCACGCCCGCAGCTGGTACCGGCCCGGGCCCACCACCCGCTGGCAGCTCCTGATCGCGGACCTGTCCGGGCTGCCCGCGCTGGCCCGCATCCTCGACGAACTCCCCGCGGGCACCGTCGCCACGGTGATCGTCGAAGTCGCCGACGCGGCCGACCTCGAGTACCTGCCCGCGCGGCCCGGACTCTCGGTGGTCACCACGATCGGCACCGGAAATGGGCACGCGCCAAGCGCTCTCACCGATCTGGTGCGTGCTCACGCTCATGCCGACGGCCGTGGATACTGCTGGTTCGCCGGCGAGGCGCAGGCGACGCGGGAGGTTCGCAAACATCTGCGTACCGACCACGGCTGGGTGGCCGACCAGTACGACATCGTCGGCTACTGGCGGTTCGACTCGGAGACGTGGGACCGCAAGTTCGAGGCCGTGAGCGAGGAGATGGTGGCCGTCTACGAGCGAGCGCTTGCGGACGGCAAGGGCGACAAACTCGCCGCCGAGGAGTTCGACCTCGCGCTCGAAAGCGTCGGGCTCTAGACGTTGGACGTCGCCACGACCCAGGGGGCATGCGCCGACCTCGCGCCGTCATCCCACGCGCCGCACGGCAGGCGCCGCGTCGTCGGCCTGATCGTGGCGGTGGCCGGTTTCGCGCTCGTCTGTGCCCTCAGCCTGGCGGTGGGCACGGAGAACGTCGCCCTGTCGACGGTGTGGCAGGCGGTCACCGACTACACCGACACCGGCAACCAGTGGATCGTGCACGAGCTCCGGATCCCCCGCACGCTTCTCGGGATCGCTGTCGGCATCGCGTTGGGGTTGAGCGGAGCTCTAATTCAGGGCGTGTCACGAAACCCGTTGGCCGACGCGCAAATCCTCGGCATCAACTCCGGTGCGGGGCTCTTCGTCGTCGCGGCGATCAGCTTCCTGGGACTGCGCTCGGTGTGGTCCTACATCTGGTTCGCGTTCCTCGGAGCGTTCGTCGCCATGGTGCTGGTGTACCTGATCGGGATGACCGGACGCGCGGTCGCCACGCCGGTACGCATGCTCCTTGCCGGTGTTGCCGCCGGCGCCGTGATGGAAGGCGTCTCCTACGCCATTCGACTGCGCAATCCCCGGGCCTTCGACTCGATGCGGTACTGGGACGCCGGCGCGCTCGACGGTCACTCCCTGTCCGTCGTCGGCGTAGTGGCGCCCTTCGTCGTCGTCGGCGCGCTTCTCTGCCTCTACGTCAGCCGCGGCCTGAATGCCGTGGCCCTCGGCGATGAGCTCGCGGTTGCCATGGGCGGCAACGTCGTTCGCACACGCGTGGTCGGCCTCATCGCGGTCACGCTGCTGGCCGGAGCGGCGACCGCAGGTGCGGGACCGATCGGCTTCGTCGGCCTGATGATCCCCCACGCGGTCCGCTGGTTCACCGGTCCCGACTGGCGGTGGATCTGCGCGTACTGCGTCTTCACCGCGCCCGCGCTGCTCCTTGCCGCCGACGTCGTCGGCCGGGTCGTGGTGAGACCCGGTGAGCTCCCCGCCGGAATCGTGACGGCATTCGTCGGGGCGCCGGTGTTGATCTGGCTGGTGCGGCGCAGAAACGCGGCCGCGCTGTGAGCCCGCTCGAGACCATCGACTTCGGCCATCGACAGTTGATCGTGCGCCGCGAACCCGTGGTGGCGTTGCGGGCATCATGGCGCAGCATCACGGTGCTGTCGATACTCGGTGCGCTCGCACTCGTCATGGCGGTGCTGGCCTTGGGAGTGGGGGAGTACCCGGTGTCGCCCGCGCAGGTGGTCGCCATCCTTCTCGGCAGGGACCAGTCCTTCGCCGCCACGCTGGTACTCGAGTGGCGCATGCCGCGAATCCTGTTGGCCCTGTTGATCGGTGCCGCGCTTGGAACATCCGGCGCGATCTTCCAGGCGCTGACGCGCAACCCGCTGGGCAGTCCGGACGTGATCGGCTTCGACTTCGGCGCCTACACCGGAGCACTGTTCGCCATCGCCGTGCTCGGTGGCGGTTACTACGCGACCGCCGTCAGCGCGGTGATCGGCGGTCTCGTCACCGCGGTCGTCGTCTACCTGCTGTCGTACCGCAGCGGCCTCGCCGGCTTCCGGCTGATCGTCGTCGGCATCGCGGTCAGTGCGGTGCTGAGCTCGGTCTGCCAGTGGATCATCCTCAAGATCAAACTGCATCAGGCCATTACGGCGTCCATCTGGCAGCAGGGGTCACTGAGCGGCCTGGAGTGGGCACAGGTCTTCCCGGTGGCAGCGGGGCTGGTGGTCGCCGCCGCCATGCTGCTGACCGTGGGGCCGCAGCTTCCGATCCTCCAGATGGGTGACGACGCGGCGGGTGCGCTCGGCATCCGCCCAGAGCGGGTGCGGTTGGCGTACTTCGGGATCGGTGTGCTCCTCATCGCGGTCGCGGCAGCGGCGGCGGGCCCGATCTCCTTCGTGGCGCTGGCCGCACCCCAGCTCGCTCGGCGGCTGACGGGCGCACCGGGCGTCGGTCTGACGTCGGGAGCCGTCATGGGGGCGTTCCTCCTCCTCTTCAGCGACCTGATCGCCTTGAGGATCTTTGCGCCCGCCGAGCTGCCGGTCGGCGCGGTCACCGTGACCCTGGGCGGGCTGTATCTGGTGTATCTGCTCGTGATCCAGGCCCGGCGTCGGTAGAGGGAAGGTCGAATGTCTGACGATGTGCGTCTCGGCGCCCGTGAGCTCTCGCTCGGCTACGGCGCGACGCCGATCGTCGACGGTCTGACCGTCGACATCGCGGCCGGTGCCGTGAGCGCGATCGTCGGACCCAACGCCTGTGGCAAGTCGACGCTCCTGCGCGGTCTCGCGCGTCTGCTGAGTCCGGCTGCGGGACAGGTGATCCTCGACGGCACCGACATCACCCGCCTTCGCACCAAGGACGTCGCGCGCAGACTGGGCCTGCTGCCGCAGTCGTCGATCGCTCCCGAGGGCATCACGGTCGCCGACCTGGTGACGCGGGGACGCTTCCCGCATCAGACGATGCTGCGGCAGTACTCCCGCGGCGACCAGCAGGCCGTCCTCGACGCGATGGCCGCCACCGGGGTCAGCACGCTCGCGGGACGGCCCGTCGACGAACTGTCGGGGGGTCAACGCCAGCGCGTCTGGATTGCGATGGTGCTGGCACAGCAGACACCCCTGATCCTGCTCGACGAACCCACCACGTTCCTTGACATCGCTCACCAGATCGAACTGCTGGAACTGTTCGCCGAACTGAACGCGGAGCAGGGTCGCACCATCGTGGCGGTCCTGCACGATCTCAACCATGCCTGCCGGTTCGCCGACCAGATCATCGCCATGAAGGCTGGATCGATTGTGGCTCAGGGCGATCCATCCGAGGTCATCACCGCCGGCCTCGTCGAGGAAGTCTACGGGCTGCAGTGTCAGGTCATCGACGACCCCGAGACGGGCACGCCGCTGGTGATCCCACGGGCGTCGAACCGGTTGCGTGCCAGGAAACACGCAGGTTCGCCGTCGTCGTGAACGGGGTTGCCGAGTGGCCACCCAGGCCACGTAAACACACGGAATCCGAGCGAACTGGCGATTCGGCACCTTTGCTCGCCCAGCCGTCGGCCGCTCACGCGCGCCAACCTGGGAGGTAGCCCCCAACTGTGAGCGTTGTAAGGTTAGGATAACCTCCACTAACCGACTGCGGGCTCTCGGTTGCCACGACGTCGACAACGCTGGAGGGCACGAAATGCTCCGAACGATGCTGGGCGGCAAGGTGCATCGCGCCACCGTCACCCAGGCCGACCTGCACTACGTGGGGTCGATCACCATCGACCAGGACCTGATGCGGGCGGCCGACATCCTGGAGGGCGAGCAGGTCGACGTCGTCGACATCACCAACGGTGCACGTCTGACCACCTACGCGATCACCGGGGCGGCAGGCTCGGGAGTGATCGGAATCAACGGTGCTGCCGCGCATTTGATCCAGCCCGGTGACCTCGTCATCGTCATGTCGTTCCGTATGTTCGACGAGCGCGAGATCGCGGACTATGTTCCGCGCGTGGTGCACGTCGACGATCGGAACCGCATCGTCGCCCTCGGTGTCGACCCTGCTCAGCCGGTACCGGGTGCCATCGATCAGTGGGCGAGCCGATGACGTCGACGACGATGAACGGCAACGGGCGACCTCGTACCGGCGATGACGTGCTCGGGGTGGTGGGAGTCGGGTTCGGCCCGTCCAACCTCGGCTTGGCCATCGCCATCGAGGAACACAACGAGGCACGTGGCGGCGGACCCGCCATCACCGCCGAATTCATCGAGGCCAAGCCGGAATTCGGGTGGCACACCGGCATGTTGATTCCCGGGACGACGATGCAGATCTCGTTCCTCAAGGATCTGGCGAGTCAGCGTAACGTCCGGAGTCGGTACACGTTCCTGAACTACCTGACCGACCGCGGCAGGCTGAACGAATTCATCAATCACCAGACGTTCTTCCCGACCAGGCTGGAGTTCCACGACTACCTGGAGTGGGCGGCGGCCAGGGTGGACGCCAAGGTGCACTACGGCACGCGGGCGGTCGCCGTCCGCGACGAGGGTGACTGCCTCGCCATCGATCTGGAAGGCGCATCCACGGGAACGCTGCGCGCCAGAGCGGTGGTGCTCGCAGGCGGGTTGCAGCCCCAGTTGCCCGGCGGAGTCGTCGAGACGCCACGCCAGTTCCACAACCACGAACTGCTCGACAAGCTACCGAAGCTGCCGTCGATCACGCACCGGCGATTCGTCGTCGTCGGCGCGGGTCAGAGTGCCGCCGAGGTCACCGACTACCTCCACACCACGTACCCGGATGCGGAGGTGCACGGAGTCTTCGCCAAGTACGGATACAGCCCCGCTGACGACAGCCCTTACGCCAACCGGGTTTTCGACCCCGCTGCGGTCGACGACTTCTACTCCGCGGAGCCGATGGTTCGCCAGCGGCTGCTGGACTACCACCGCGCCACCAACTACTCGTGCGTCGACCTACCGCTGATCGAGGCGCTGTATGCGCGCGAGTACGCCGAACGGGTGGCTGGCGAGCGCAGGCTGTTCTTCCACGGGGCGTCGGGTGTGCAGTCGGCCACCGAGGACGACGGCGGCGTGCGAGTGGTCATCGAGCATCACCCGACCAAGTCGGTCGAGACGCTCGACTGCGATGCGGTGGTCTACGCCACCGGCTTCGCGCCGATGTCCCTCCCCGACATCCTGGGCGATCTGTGTGATCCCACGGTGTATGCCGCCGACGGGCCCGAGGTGGAGCGTGACTACCGGCTGAGGACGGCGCGGCAGGTGGCGGGCGCCATCTACCTCCAGGGTGGCACCGAGCACACCCATGGGCTGAGCTCGTCGCTGATCTCGAACATCGCGGTGCGGTGCGGCGAGATCATCGAATCCATCGTCGGCGACGCCGAATTCGGCAGCGCGGCCGCCGAGGTCGTCGGCGGCCGCACGGCACGCTAGGGCTGGTCGGTGAGGTACCCACCGCCGCGGCCGAAGAACTCCAGCGCGGGCAACTCCGTGCCGTCGTCGAGGCGCACGGACTCGATGACGAGACCTGGTCCGTCACCTCGGTGGGCCTGCGGCCCTGCCACGATCACCATCCCGTCACCCTCGGCGATGAACACCCTTCCCGGTGTGCCGCCGTAGCGGCAGCGCGACACCGACGCGCGCAGCACGCGGATCCGCTGACCGCGGTAATACGTCACGGCGTTCGGGTACGGGTCGGACAGCGCCCGCACGAAGCGCTCCAGATCCGTTGCACTCCAACGCCAGTCCATGATGCTGTCGCGGGCGGACCGCTTGTGGAAGAAGGTGCGCTCGTCGAGGTTCTGCGGCGTCCACGTGGCGGTGCCCCGCTCGATGAGGTCAAGGGATTCGATGAGAACGTCGGGAATGAGGTCGATGGTGGCTCGCACCAGGGACGTGCCGGTATCGCGCGGCCCGATGGGAATCGACCGTTGCAGCACGATGTCGCCAGTGTCGAGTTCGTCGTCCATGCGGTGCGCCGTCAAGCCGACTTCCGTTGCGCCACTGATCATTGCCCAGATCACCGGGGAGAACCCGGTGAACTTGGGCAGCAGCGAGTCATGCAGGTTGAGCGTGCCGTGCGGCGGAAGGTCGAACATCTCCCGCGGCAGCCAGGTGCGCCAGTTGTTGGCGACGATGATGTCGGGTGCGGCGCTCCCGACCCTGGCGATCAGGTCGTCGTCGGGGCGCTGGGCGAGGTGCACGGGAATACCGTGGCCGCGTGCGAGCTCCTCGACGGAATCGGCCCAAATCGATTCGTACGGTTGGTCACTCGGCGGATGGGTCACCGCCAACACCACGTCGTGGTGTGACTTGATGAGTGCTTCCAAGGTCTTGTGTCCCCAGGTCTGGTACCCGAATGTCGCTACCCGCATCTCCACCTCCGGTATGTGCCGTTATTTGGTTAGCCTAACCTTTGATAGTGTTGCCTGGTTCAGGCGGGCGTGCCAAGTGCGCCCCGCGGGGCGACGACGGTATCCGAGTCGGTGTTGAGGAGAGCGCATGTCGGGCAACCCATTCGACGATGAATCGGCCAGCTTCTACGTTCTGGTCAACGGTGAGGAGCAACACTCGCTGTGGCCGACGTTCAAGCAGGTCCCAGGCGGCTGGACGATCGTGTTCGGCGCCGACGGTCAGGCCACGAGGCAGGCCTGTCTCGACTACGTCGAGGAGAGCTGGACGGACATGCGGCCCAAGAGCCTTCGGGACCGCATGGCGGCCCATTGTTCGTCAGGGGTTGACGGGACATCGTAGCCACCGACATCGACGCCACCGAGGTGGTGTCGTCGCCCGACACCGAGAGATCACGCACGGGGGCGTCAATCCTGCGGCGCACCGTCACCAGGAACGCGCGGCTCCTGACGGTCGGATCCTTGCTGATCTGCGGCCATCAGCTGTGCGAGGCGATGGTGCCCGTGATGATCGGCGTCGTCATCGGTCGCGCGGTCGAGACCGGCGATGCGGGCCAGCTGGCGATCTGGGTCGCCGCTCTTGCGGTGCTGTTCGTCGCGCTCAACCTCTGCTATCGGTTCGGCGCACGACAATTGATGAAGGCGATCGCCACCGAGGGACATCAGCTGCGGGTCGACCTCTCGGTCAAGATCCTGCATCCGTGGCGGCTGCGGACCCGGCTGCGCAGCGGCGAACTGCTCTCCATCGCGAGTACCGATGCCGACGACACGTCGTACCTGTTGGACTACGTGCCGCGGATCGCCGGTTCGGTGACAGCCATCGTCGTGTGCGCCGGCGTACTGCTGACGATCGACGTGCCGCTGGGCCTGGTCGTGCTGATCGGTACCCCACTGATCCTCTTCGGACTGCAGTTCGGCGGCCCGGTCATCACCCGCCGTGTGGCCGATCAACAGGAGCTCGCGGGTCGGGCGACGGCGATGTCGGCAGACCTGATCGCTGGACTCCGGCCCCTGCGCGGCATCGGCGCCGAGGACGCCGCATCGGATCGCTATCGCGCCGTCAGCAGGGACGCGCTGGCCGCCACCATCCGGGCCACCCGCTCCCAGAGCATCTTCATCGGCTTCTCCAATGCCGCGAGTGCGTTGTTGGCGGTGGGAATCGCCGTCACCGCAGGATGGTTCGCGCTCCGCGGGCAGATCTCGGTCGGTGAGCTGATCACCGTCATCGGCCTTGCGCAGTTCCTGCTCGAACCGTTCAGCACGATGGCAGAGGTGCCCAGCTGGATCGCGGAGGCCCGCGCGTCGGCCGAACGCGTCGGCTGGGTGGAGGACGCGCCGACGGCCCTGTTCCCGGGGAGCGCCGGGCTCGACATGGGCCCGCACGCAATCGAACTCATCGACGTGAAACACGGCACCCTCGACGGCGCCACCATCTCCGTCGGAGCCGGCGATCTGGTCGGCGTGGTGGCCACGCGCGCGGCCGACGCCGATGCCCTCGTCCGGGTGTTGTCTGGCCAGCTGACCACCGACGAGTACACCGGGAAGGTGGCGGTCGGCGGGGTACCGCTCGAGGACCTCGATCTCGCCGAGGCCCACCGGGCCCTGCTGGTCGAGCCGCACAGGACCGACCTCTTCACCGGCTCACTGCGCACGAATCTGACGGCGGGCGCCGCCGCCGTCGACGCGCGGTCGATCGACGAGGCGCTGCGGTCGTCCTGCGCGATCGACGTCGTCGACGCCCATCACGACGGACTCGACCACGCGGTCACCGAACGCGGCGCAAGCCTCTCGGGTGGCCAGCGTCAACGCCTGACCCTGGCCCGTGCCCTGCTGCGCCGCCCGCCAGTGCTGGTGCTGCACGAACCGACCACCGCGGTGGACGCGGTCACCGAAAGTGCGATCGCCAAGGGGATCACAGGACAGCGCCACGGAGGATCCGCCCGCAGTTTCACCACCGTGATCGTGACCTGCAGTCCCGCGCTGCTGGCGGCGACCGACCGCGTCGTCCTACTCCACGACGGCCGCGTCGTCGCGACCGGTGTCCACGAGGAACTGCTGGAACGCAGCGATTACCAGTCGGCGGTGTTGCGATGAGCGAACCAGTCATCCTTCCCGTCGCCACCGGCCGCGAGACGTGGTCCTGGTTGAGACGTGAACTGCGTTGCAGGGCAGGCTCCGTCGTGCTGACGGTCGGCGTCGGATTGATCGCGGCGGCGATGTCGGTGCTGCCCGTGTACGTGCTCGGTGTCCTCGTGGACCGGATCATCGACCGCTCCCCGTCGTCGGTCATCGTGACGGTCGGCATCGTCGTGACGGTGTCGGCGCTGCTCGGCGGACTTGCCCTCGGTGTGTCCAACTACCTGATCGGCCGCCTCGGCGCCGTCGCCCTGGCGGACCTGCGGGAGGGGGGCGTGGCGCGGGCACTGTCGTTGCCGACGACCACCGTCGAGCGAGTTGGCCGCGGAGACTTGCTCTCCCGCGTCAGCACCGACGTGGCCACGATCGCCAAGGCCGTGTCCGACGTCATCCCCACGATGTTCGCGTCGATACTGCTCGGCTTGCTGTCACTGGTCGCGATGCTGGGGCTGGACTGGCGACTCGGGCTGGCGGGAGCCGTCGCGGTGCCCTTCTACGTGCTCGCGCTGCGCTGGTACCTGCCGCGGTCGGCGCCGCGTTACGCCGAAGAGCGACGTGCCATCGCCGAGCGGTCGCAGGTCCTGATGGAGAGCATGATCGGCTCGGCGACCGTGCACGCCTATGACATGCACGGCGCGCACCAGAGCGCGATCGAGGTCGCCTCGGCCAAGGTTCGCGACATCTCGATCGGCGTGTTCACGCTCTTCACCCGCTTCGTCGGCCGCATCAACCGAGCCGAATTCATCGGCCTGTCGGTGATCTTGGTGACGGGCTTCGTGCTCGTCCAGCAGGGTGAGGTGTCGGTCGGTCAGACCACCGCCGCGGCGCTGCTGTTCCACCGGCTGTTCAGCCCGATCAGCACGCTGCTCTTCACCTTCGACGAAGCCCAGGACGCGGGCGCCAGCCTGGCCAGGCTCGTCGGTCTGGTGAGGCTGACGGGGGAGCCTGCGCCGATCCCTACGTCGCCTGTCGAACCACGCGACACCGCACTGCATCTCGAGAACCTCGACTTCAGTTACGACGGAGAGCACTCGGTGGTGCGCGGTGTCAGTGTCCGAGTGGAACCGGGGCAGCGGGTCGCGTTGGTCGGATCGACCGGCGCAGGCAAGTCGACGGTGGCAGGCATCGCCGCGGGAGCGTTGACGCCGCAGCGGGGCTCGGCCGCGATCGGTGGCGTCGCGCTGGTGGACATGACCGCGGAGCAGCGCCGCAGGCACATTGCGATCGTCAGCCAGGAGGTGCACGTCTTCGCGGGACCCCTCATCGACGATCTGCGGCTGGCCAACGCACACGCAACGGACGCCGAGGTACACGACGCGCTGCGGACGGTGGGTGCGGAGGACTGGGTGGCGGCGCTCGCCGACGGCGTCGACACCGTCGTCGGTGAAGGCGGCCACGAACTGACTTCCGCTCAGGCGCAACAACTTGCGCTGGCCCGGCTGGTGCTGGTGAATCCGTCGGTCGCCGTCCTCGACGAAGCCACCGCTGAGGCGGGCAGCCAGGGAGCGAGGGAGCTGGAGCGGGCTGCCGATGCGGCGACCGCGGGCCGCACCACCCTCGTCATCGCGCACCGTCTGACCCAGGCCGCGTCGGCCGACCGCATCGTGGTGATGGCCCACGGGGAGGTCGTGGAGGAGGGCACCCACCACGACCTGGTGTCGGCCGGCGGCCGTTATGCCCAGCTCTGGCGCGCGTGGGCGGCGCGCCACTCACATCCAATGGAGACGCGCACGTGACGACGACCGAGATCGACGACGGCCTGACCCCCGGTGACCGGCTGAACCTGTTGCGGCAGTGGAACAACGAGGGTTGGCCTGCATCGACGACGACGATCCCCGAGGCGTTCGGCAGGCAGGTCCTGCTGACTCCCGACGCGCTGGCGGTGGTGGCGGGGGAGA
Organism: Mycobacterium sp.; assembly: GCA_025963385.1. Classification (GTDB taxonomy): domain Bacteria; phylum Actinomycetota; class Actinomycetes; order Mycobacteriales; family Mycobacteriaceae; genus Mycobacterium. The sequence goes on along the minus strand of JAOPUT010000299.1, from coordinate 43,190 downwards.
CCCGGCTGACGTACCGCGAGCTAGCGACCCTGGCGAATCAACTCGCGCATCATCTTCGCGGCCACGGGGTCCGCCACGAAGAGATGGTCGCGATCGCGTTGCCGCGGTCGGCCGAGATGGTGGTCGCCATCGTCGCCATCCTCGCCGCGGGTGGGGCCTTCGTGCCGGTCGACCCGCAGTGGCCGGACGAGCGCCGCCGCCAGGTGCTCGCCGACACCAGGGCCACCGCGGTGATCGCCTCGCCCGGTTCGGCCCGGTCCGGCGACCCCAACCCCATCGAACTGTCCCTCGCCGCATGGACACTCGGCGATCTGCCCGCGAACGCGCCGCAGGCCGACATCGACGGCAGCCAGTTGGCGTACGTCATCTTCACCTCGGGATCGACCGGCAAGCCCAAGGGAGCGATGATCCGGCACGAGGCGATATGTGAACGCCTCAACTGGCAGGTCGCCGACATCCTGGGCTTCGGCCTCGGGGACGCCTCCCTGTTCAAGGCGCCACTGTCCTTCGACATCTCGATCAACGAGATCCTGCTTCCGCTGGTCTCGGGCGGCTACGTGGTGGTGGCCGACGCGGGTGGAGAGCGCGATCCGCAGTACCTGCTCGACCTGATCGCCACCGAGAAGGTCACCTTCGTGTACCTGGTGTCGTCGATGCTCGACGTGCTCCTGGATCTCTCGGAGGGCACCACCCTGCTGGCAGGGCTCAAACACGTGTGGTGCGGCGGCGAGGTCCTGACGCCCGCGCTGTTCGAGCGGTTCCGTGCACAGCTGAGCACCACGCTGTATCACGGCTACGGCCCCGCGGAGGCGACGATCGGCGTCTCGCACGTCGTCTACCGCGACAGCGCCGAGCGGATCGAGACGTCGATCGGGCGGCCGAACCCGCACACCCAGCTCTACGTGCTCGACGATGACCTCGGTCCGGTGCCCGTCGGTGTCGGCGGCGAACTCTACGCGGCGGGATTCCTGTTGGGGCGCGGCTACATCCACGCCCCCGGGCTGACGGGATCGCGCTTCGTCGCCAACCCGTTCGACGACGACGGATCGCGGATGTACCGCACCGGCGATCTCGCGAGATGGACCACCGACGGGGTGCTCGAATTCCTGGGCCGCGCCGACAACCAGGTCAAGATCCGCGGGATGCGCGTGGAACTCGAAGAGATCGAGGTCGCGCTGGCGGCCCATCCGACGGTCCGCCACTCCGCGGTCGTGCTCCGTCACGGACCCTCCGGTGGCGTGCAACTGACCGGCTACGTGGTCTCCAACGCCGACCTCGACCAAGGCGAACTGCTGGCCTGGTGCGCAGCCAAACTGCCAGAACACATGGTGCCGAGCGTGATTCTGGTGCTCGACGAGTTTCCGGTCACCGCGAACGGCAAGCTCGACCGGCGGGCGCTGCCCGCCCCGCCGACGGCGGACGTGCCGGACGCGCCGGTGCCGACCGACCCCCGGGTGCAATCGATCTGCGAGATCTTCGCCGAGTTGCTCGGCGTCGCGCGGGTCGGGGCCGACGGCGACTTCTTCTCGCTCGGCGGCGACAGCATCGTGGCGATGGGACTGATCACCCGCGCCCGCAAGCTGGGAATGCGACTGCGCCCGCGTGACGTCTTCACCATGCGCACCCCCGCCGCGTTGGCCCGCGTGGCGGAGGACACCGAGACGTACGCGGCGGACACCGTGGCCGTCGACCCGACCGGAGAGGTTGCGGCCACCCCGATCCTCGCGTGGCTCAACGGAATCGACGGTGGCGACAGTGGACTGGATGGCTTCTTCCAGTCCGTCACGCTGCACACTCCCGCCGACCTGGCGATGGCGCCGCTGTCGGTGATGATCGACGCACTGCTCGACTGCCACGACATGCTCCGGGCCCGAATCAGCGACTCCGATCCCGCGGGGTTGACCGTGCCCGCGGTTGGCTCGGTCAGCGCCCGTTCGGTACTGAGCCGGGTGACCGTCGATGGCGACGACATGGATGACGTCACCGTCGTCGAGCGATCCCGGGCAGTGGACCGGCTCGACCCTCGCGCAGGCCGGATGTTCGACGCGGTCTGGCTGGATGCGGGACCAGGTCGGGCTGGCCGACTGCTGCTGGTGGTGCACCACGTGGTCGTCGACGGGGTGTCACTTCGGCTGTTGGCCGAGGACCTCCAGTCGGCGTGGTCCGACGTCCAGGAGGGACGCCCGGTATCACTTGCCAAGGCGGACTGCGCCTTCCGACAGTGGTCCGACGAGTTGCGTTCTGCCACTCGCCGGGGCGAGTTCGCGGCGGACGAGGACTACTGGTCGGGCGTCGTCGGCGCCGATCGGGACACGCCGTTGGGAAGCCGGCCACTGGATCCGGCGATCGACGTCGTCGCGACCGAGGCGAGGCTCGTCGTGCGCCTCGACGAACACCTCACGGCCCGCCTGCTCGGCCCGGTGCCCGCTGCCATCCGTGGCGGGGTGAACGACGTCCTGGTCGCGGGACTGGCGCTGGCCCTGGCGAAGTGGCGGGGAGACGGTCACTCGGGCTGCCTACTCGAACTCGAGGGGCACGGCCGTGAGGCCCAGCACCTCGGTGCGGTAGGCGAACGTCTGCACCTGTCGCGCACCGTCGGCTGGTTCACGACGCTGTACCCGGTCCGCGTCGACCCCGGCGCCGCATGGGAGGAGGTGATGGACGGTGGCCACGAACTCGGCGCCGCCGTCAAGGCGGTCAAGGAGCAGCTGCGGTCGATACCGCGAAACGGGCTGAGTTATGGTGCCCTGCGATACCTTTCAGCTGGCGCGCGCCCCGGCATCGCGGTCGAGCCGCAGGTCCTGTTCAACTACCTCGGCCGGTTCTCCGGTTCGAGCAGCGAGCCATGGACCCTCGCCGACGCCGCAGTCGCCGAGGACCGCGATCCCCGGATGCCCCTTCCCCGGGCCGTCGAGGTCAACGCCATCACCGTCGAGTCGGCGGGGACGGCGCGGCTGGAGGCCACCTTCAGCTGGCCGTCCGGAGTGCTGGACCACGACGCGGTCCGCAGGCTCGCCGATCTGTGGCGCCGCGCTCTGGCCGCCATCGCGACCAGCGAGGCCGTCAGCGGCCCGACACCGTCGGACTTCCCCCTCGTCACCCTCGAGCAGGCAGACCTCGATCGTGACCTCGCCGGGGCCGCCGACGTGTTGCCCCCGTCGCCGCTGCAGGCCGGGATCTACTTCCATTCGACGTACTCCGACGTCGATCCCTATGTGGTGCAACAGCTCGTCGAACTGTTCGGACCGCTGGACCCCGACCGACTCCGCTCGGCGGCCAATGCTGTCCTCCTTCGCCACCGCCACCTCGGGGCCGCCTTCCGCGCCATCGGCGACGGCAGCATCGTCTCGGTGATCGGCCGTGGCGTCGAGGTGCCGTGGCTCTACGAGGACGCCAGCGGGACGGACGCCCAGATCGCAGTTCGGCGCGTCGACGTCATTGCCGAGGAGCAGCGCAGCCGACCATTCGATCTGGCCGAGCCACCCCTGATGCGGTATGCGCTGGTGCGCCTCGAGACCGACCGGCACGTGCTGATCCAGACGGTGCACCACATCATCGCCGACGGCTGGTCGGTCCCGATCGTCCTGCGGGAACTCGCCACACTGCACGACGATCCCGGCGCGGCACTGCCCGCTCCGGCGCGATACCGCGACTATCTGGAGTGGCTCGCCGACGCGCCCGTCGAGACGTCCATCGAGGCATGGCGAGCGGAGTTGGACGGCGTCGACGAGCCCACCCGGCTGGCGGATGCCCTGTCCCCGAGCCGATCCGGTCGCGTTGACTTCGGCAGGGCCGCCGCCGAACTGCCCGCTGACGTCGCTGCCGGACTCGTGGAGTGGTCGGGTCGGCGGGGAGTCACCACCGGCGCGGTCCTCGGCGCGGCATGGGGCATCGCGGTCGGTCGACTGACGGGACGGACCGACGTCGTCTTCGGTTCCACGGTGTCGGGCCGCGGCATCGACGTCGCGGGAATCGGCGACATGGTCGGCCTGCTGATCAACACGATCCCGGCCCGCATCCGCTGGAGCCCCGATGAGCCGATCGAATCGATCGTGCGGCGGTTCGCGGAGGCGCAGTCGACGCTCTTCGAACATCATCACGTGGCACTCGCCGACATCCAACACGCCGTGGGCGCACCCGAACTCTTCGACACCCTCCTGGTCATCGAGAACCAGCCCGCGGCGAGCGATCCCGCAAGCACGATCCAGGTCGAGTCGATGGACGTCGTGGAGGCACCGCACTATCCCGTCACGCTGCTGGTGAAACCGACCGCTCCGTTCAGCGCCGCCATCACACACGACCAGGCGGCGTGCGACACCGCGACGGCCGAACGGATCCTCTCGCTGTACGAGCGGATCCTCACGACGATCGTCGCGGACAGTGAAACACGTTGCGGGGAGCTCGAAGTACTCGCGCCCGAGGAGCAGGGCCTCCTGACCGAGGCCGGAACGGCCGCACCCGGCTGGTACGGGACCGTGGTCGAACTCCTCGACCAGCGGATCGAAGCCACTCCGACCGCCGTGGCCCTCGTCGGCGGCGGCACTCGACTGACGTACCGTGAACTCGACGACAGCGCGGCGAGGCTGGCGGGTGCACTCGTCGATGCCGGCGTGCGGCGAGGTGACGTGGTGGCCGTTGCCACCGGGCGCACCACCGACATGGCGGTCGCCCTGCTCGCAGTCCTGCGGTCGGGTGCGGCCTACCTGCCCGTGGACCCCCGGTATCCGGCTGCCCGCATCACCCTCGTGTTGGACGACGCCCAGCCGCGCGTGATCGTCACCGACGACCAGCCGCTGCCACCGCACGCCATCCCAACGGTGCACGTCGGTTCCGGCACCGAACCGTGGCGCCCTCGACAGGATGACCTCGTCGGACCGGACGACGCCGCCTTGGTCGTGTACACGTCCGGCAGCACCGGCACGCCGAAGGGAACCGTCGGAACCCATGGCGCCCTGGCGAACCGGCTGCAGTGGGCGGCGCGGGAGTGGTCGCACGACGGTGATGACGTCAGGGTCGTGAAGAGTTCGATGAGCTTCATCGATGGAACCACCGAACTCCTCGGCGCGCTCGTCGCGGGTGCCACCGCGGTGATCGCCGACGAGGACACCGCGCGCGACGGAGCTGCCCTCGGTGCTCTGAGTGGTGACGTATCGGCCGCACAACTGCTCGTCGTGCCTAGCCTTGCTGCGGCGATGGCCGAGGCAGCGCCGATGCACCTCGGCTCGATCCGGCGTTGGATCTGCAGCGGTGAACCCCTCGACGCCGCCACCGTCGCCGCGCTGCACCGGGTGTCGCCCGATGCCCAGATCGTGAACTCGTACGGTTCGTCGGAGATCGCGGGCGACGTCCTGGCCGGGCCCGTCGACGCATCCGGCCGGGTGTCCCTGGGCCACCCCGTACCGGGCACCCGCATCCAACTGCTCGGCACCGACCTGCAACCGGTACCGCCCGGTGCGATCGGTGAGATCTACGTCGGTGGCGTCCAACTCGCCCGCGGTTATCTGGGGCAGGCTGGCGCCACCGCGGCACGATTCGTCGCCGACCCGTCCGGACCGCATGGTGAAAGGCTCTACCGGACCGGGGATCTCGCGCGCTGGACATCGGACTGGACGGTCGAGTTCGTGGGGCGTGCCGACGACCAAATCAAGATCAACGGATTCCGGGTCGAGCTCGGTGAGATCGAGACCGCACTAGCGGATCATCCCGGCGTGACCGAGGCAGTCGTCACAGTTCACCACGGTGCTCAGGGTGCCGCGCGGCTGGACTCGTACGTAGTCGCCAGAGATGCGACGGAACTCGACCCTGCCGCGGTGCGCGCCGCTCTCGCCGACCGCCTGCCGGCACACCTGGTTCCCGCGACGGTCACGATCCTCGCCGAAATCCCATTGCTGCCCAACGGGAAACGAGACCGTGGCGCACTCCCGGAACCGGTGCTCTCCTTATCGAAGACGTCGGCACGCACCGATCGCGAGGCCCTGGTCTGCCGCACGTTCGAGGCGGTCCTCGGCCTCGACTCGGGGATCGGAATCGACGACGACTTCTTCGCCCTCGGGGGCGACAGCCTGCTCGCGCTGCGAGTGGTCAACCGGCTCGCCGGGTCCGGCGTGTCGCTGCAGACCCGCGAGTTGTTCCAGCTGCGCACCCCACGGGCACTGGAAGGTGCACTGACGGAGCATGTTCCGGCCAAGGCCGTCGACGTGACACCGGCGTGGCACGGTCTGTCCGGTGACGATCTGACGCGACTCGTCGCCGCGTGCCCGGTCGAGGTCCAGGACGTCTGGCCGCTGTCGCCGCTGCAGGCGGGCGTCTACTACCAGTCGACCTACACCGACGACGTCAACACCTATCTGGCGCAGAACGTGTTCGACTTCGACCGTCATCTCGACGTCGATGCGATGCGCACCGCATTCGGTGCGCTGCTGTCGCGGCACGACAACCTCCGCACCGGTTTCACCAGCGAGGACCTCACCCGACCCGTCCAGTACGTCGGGCGATTCGTTCCTGCCGTCGTCACCGTCGTCGATCTGGCCGACCTGACGGCCGAGGCCGCCGCCACGCGACTTGCCGACGTGATGCGCGAAGACGGTGAGCGGCCCTTCGATCTGCGCATGCCGCCCTTGGTCCGGCTCACGGTGATCCGACTGCCCGAGAGGGGCGACCGGCTGCTGCTGACCTGTCACTTCCTGCTCTGGGACGGCTGGTCGAGGGAGCTCGTCCTGCGAGAGTTGTTCGCGCTGTACAGCTCCGGCGGTATCAGGGGCGCACTGCCTGCCGCACAGACCGGCTACGTCGACTACCTGAGGTGGGTGGACGGCCGGGATCACGCCGAGTCGACACGGGCCTGGGCCGACGCGTTGGCAGGTCTTCCCGAGGCGACCCTGGTGGCCCCGGACGCGGTGGGCCGTGAGCCCGGGCTCCCCGAGCGGGTCTACGGCGAACTGTCGCCAGAGACGACGGCGCGGCTCAACGAGCACACGCGCGTCGAGCGGACCACCGCCAACACCGTCCTCACGACGGCACTCGGCCTGGTACTCGGCTACGAGACCGGAAACACCGACGTCGTCTTCGGCACCACCGTGGCGGGCCGACCACCGGAACTCCCCGGCATCGAGAACGTGATCGGCCAGTTCCTCAACACCGTGCCTGCCCGCGTCGAGGCAGCGCCCCAGCTGACGGTGACCGAACTTCTCAGTCGTGTCGAGGACTTCCGGCTGAACCTGATGGCGCACGACTACGTCGGGCTCGGAGACATCACCCGCAGTGCCGGGTACCAGCCGTTGTTCGACGCGCTGTACGTCCTGCAGAACTTCCTCGACGACGACACCTTCACCGAGTTCGAGCGCGAACACGGCATCGTCGGTGTGGACTTCGTCGACACCACGCACTACCCGCTCACCTGGGTGCTGACGCCCGGCGAGAAGCTGGCGATCAAGCTGGAGTACCGGCCAGACGTCGTGGACGGTGCCGCAGCGGCCGCGATGGTGCAGCGGTTCTGCCTCGCGGTGGAATCGGTACTGGCACAGCCGGATACCCCGGTCGGCGACCTGGACCTCACCCTCGACGCCGAACGCGTGGCACTCACCCGGCAGTGGCGTGCCGCCGAGCACGACATCGGCGACGACACCATCGCAGACCTCCTCGGCGACCGCGCCCGCGCATGCCCCGACGACACGGCGCTGGTGTTCGGCGCCACCCGGCTGACGTACGCCGAGCTCGACGGTCGCATCAATCGACTCGCACGCGAGCTACTGGCCAGGGGCGCAGGCCCTGAACGGGTGGTCGCACTGGCACTACCCCGTTCGATCGACATGGTGGTGGCGCTGTTCGCGGTGCTCCGCACGGGCGCCGCGTATCTACCACTGGAACGCGACTACCCGCTGGCGAGACTGACCGGCATGGTGGACGACGCCCGGCCGGTGCTGCTGGTGTGCCACGCCGCCAGTGCCGAACTGGCGGACCACCAGCTGCGAGCCGGTCGCGACGTCGTCTGGCTGGACGACCCCGCCGTGATCGAAAATCTCTCGCGGACAGCGGCTGAGGCTCTGTCCGACGACGAACTCGGCGACTTCGCCAGGAGCGGCGGGCCCGACCGACTGGAGTTCCCGGCGTACGTCATCTTCACGTCCGGTTCCACCGGCCGCCCGAAGGGCGTGGTGACGCCGTATCGCGGGCTGACCAACATGCAACTCAATCACCGCGCCGCGATCTTCGAACCGGCGATCGCCAAGGCGGGCGGAAGGCGGCTGCGGGTGGCGCACACCGTGTCGTTCTCGTTCGACATGTCGTGGGAGGAGCTGCTGTGGCTCGTCGAGGGGCACGAAGTGCACGTCTGCGACGAGGAATTGCGCAGGGACGCCACCGCGTTGGTGTCGTACTGCCGGGCGCATCACATCGACGTCATCAACGTCACCCCGAGCTATGCACACCACCTGTTCGAACAGGGCCTGCTGGACGCAGGCGGTCACGCGCCGACGCTGGTCCTGCTCGGCGGTGAGGCGGTCTCCGACGAGGTGTGGCGACGCCTGCGCGAGCTGCCCGACGGCACCGGCTACAACCTGTACGGCCCCACCGAGTACACGATCAACACCCTGGGGGCCGGAACCGACGACAGCACCACCCCGGCGATCGGTCACCCGATCTGGAATACCCGCGCCTACGTGCTGGATTCGTGGCTGCGGCCCGTCGGTGACGGTGTGGTCGGCGAGCTCTACATCGCGGGGACCGGGCTGGCGCGCGGTTACCTGGAGCGGCCGGGACTGACGTCCGACCGGTTCCTCGCCGATCCGTTCACGTCGGGCGGACGCATGTACCGGACGGGCGATCTGGTCGCCCGCAGGAACGACTCGAGCGGCACGTTGGACTTCTTCGGCCGCAGCGACGACCAGGTCAAGATCCGCGGCTACCGAGTCGAACTCGGTGAGGTGGCGGCGGCACTGACGGGACTACCCGACGTCCGGCAGGCCGTCACCATCGCACGGCCCGGGCCTGCCACGTCGGTGAAGCAACTGGTCGCCTACGTGCTGCCCGAGAGCCGCGTCGACGATCCGGCCGCGTTCGCAGCCGAACTGCGCGCCGCGCTGGCGCGGACGCTGCCCGACTACATGGTGCCCGCCCTGTACGGCGTCGTCGACGAGATTCCGCTGACGGTCAACGGGAAGCTCGACGTCCGTGCCCTCCCGGAGCCGGTGGTGCCCGCCGCGGGCGAGTCACGCGACCCTCGCGATGCTCGAGAAGTGTTGCTGGCCGGCATCTTCGGCGACGTACTCGGCCTGCCGCACGTCGGCATCGACGACGACTTCTTCACCCTCGGTGGAGACAGCATCTCCTCCATCGCCGTGTCGGGGAAGGCGCGCAAGTCTGGCCTGCACATCACGCCGCGTGACGTGTTCCGACGGCGGACCGTCGCGGCCCTTGCGGCCGCGACCGGCACTGCGCCCCAGGCCACTGTTGACGTCGAACCCGACAGCGGCGTCGGCGTCATCGCGCCGACGCCGATGCTGGCCGAGACCGCAGGGGCGCAGACCCCGCTCGCCAACTTCTACCAGTCGATGGTGCTGGCGACCCCGGCCGAAATCACGCGTCGTGAAATGGAACTCGTCCTGCAGTCGGTGCTCGACGCGCACGGCATGCTGAGCGCCCGGCTCACTGGATGGACCCTCTCGGTGCCCGCCGCGGCTGCCGCCGCCACGACCGTGCTGACCACGAGGACCGGCGCCCTCTCGCCATCCGACGTCGGCGACGTCACTGCCGCCGCGGCGGCGCAACTGGCACCGGAGGACGGTGTCATGGTTCGCGCCGTCTGGTACGACAATCCGTCGGCCGCAGGCCAATTGCTGCTGGTGATCCACCACCTGGTGATCGACGGCGTGTCCTGGCGCATCCTGACCGACGACCTCGCCAGGGCGTGGGCCGAGGTGCGAGGCCTTCTCGACGCGCAGGAGCCGCCGAAGCTCGACGCCGTCCCCACCTCGTTCCGGACGTGGTCGGACACCATCGCCGCCGCGCGGTTCGACACCGAAATCGAATACTGGAACCAGATTCTGTCTACCCCCGATCCCGACCTCGGCCGTCGGCCCATCGACCCGGCCGTCGACGTGGCGAGCACCGTTCGCAGTCAGACGTTCTCGCTGTCCGGTGACGTGAGTTCGGCGCTGTTGTCCTCGGTCCCCGCGGCCATCTACGGCGGCGTCAACGACGTCCTGCTCACGGCGCTCGCGCTGGCCCTGGCGCAGTGGCGGGCCGGGCGGGGCAGCGCCGAGGGCACCGCCGCGATCGTGAACCTGGAGGGGCATGGCCGCGAGGCCGATCTGTTGCCTGGGAACCTCGACCTGTCCCGCACGGTCGGCTGGTTCACCGCGATCTACCCGGCCCGACTCGACCCGGGCAGGCTGGACTGGGCCGACGTGCTTGCCGCCGGACCAGCGCTTGCGTCGGCCGCGAAGTCCGTGAAGGAACAACTGCGCGCCGTGCCGAGCCGTGGGCTCGGCTACGGGGTGCTGCGGCACGTGGCCGAGTCGCGACCGCTGCGCGGTGCGGCGCCGCAGATCCTGTTCAACTACCTCGGCCGCTTCGCGGGTGGAAGTGGGCGGGACTGGGAGCCGGTGGCCCAGATCGGCGCTCTCCGGGAAGGGGTCGACCCCACCAATCCCGCATCGGCACTGGAGATCAACGCGCTCGCCGAGGACGGTCCGACGGGCACCGTCCTGTCGATCACGCTGGCCTGGCCCGGCGGGCTGCTGGACTCCGCCGACGTCGAGGCCCTGTCCGGGCTGTGGTCCGAGGCCTTGACAGCGCTGACCCGATGCGACGCGCTGGAAGGCCACACTCCGTCGGACTTTCCGCTCGTCGACGTCACCCAGGCGGATCTCGACGGGTGGGAGCACACCGGCCGCGTCGACGACGTCCTGCCTCTGCTGCCCCTGCAACAGGGCATGTACTTCCACGGCGCGTTCGGTGAAGGGCTCGACGATTACACCGACACCTACCATGTGCAGCAGATCGCCGAACTCTCAGGCACGGTCGACGCCGCGACCCTACGTGCGAGTGTGATCGCCGTGGTGCAGCGGCACCAGGCGCTGCGCGCCAGTTTCCGCGAGCTGCGGGATGGTCGCATCGCCCAGGTCATCTGGGCCGACGTGCCCGTCGAGTTCGACACCCTCGACCTGAGCTCGTGGGAACCCGCGCAATCCCGACGGAGGCTAGAAGAGCTCTCCCACGAACAGCTTTCACGTCCGTTTGACCTCGCGCAGGCACCGCTGGTGCGCTACCTGCTGGTGTCGTTGACCGCGGACGATCACCGGCTCGTCCAGACGATGCACCACATCGTCGCGGACGGATGGTCGTATCCGGTGATCTTCGGTGACGTGGTCGCGCACTACGACGCGGCACTCGAAATCGCCACCGGCCCCGGCCCGGTGACGGTCACGTTGCGCGATCACGTGGAGGCCGTCCTCGGCGGCGATCAGCTGTCGGCCCGTGACGCGTGGTCGACGGCGCTGGCCGGAGTCGAGCCCACCACGCTGTTCCCCGCCACGGATTCGGGTGAGGACGCGAAGAGCGTTGGCGAACACCGCAGTTCCGTGCGACGGCTCTCGCCGGAGGCCACCGCGGCGTTGGTCGGGACGGCCCGCGAGCGCGGTGTCACGCTGAGCACGGCGCTGCACGGCGCATGGGGCCTGCTTCTCGGCAGACTGCTCGACCGGACGCGCGTCGTGTTCGGCTCCACGGTCTCCGGGCGCGGCGGCGAACTGCCCGGCACCGAATCGATCGTCGGTCTGTTGATCAACACCATTCCCGTCCCGATGTCATGGGAACACCGGACGACTATCGCGGCCGCGTTCGCCGACCTTCAGGAGCGGCAGAGCGCCGTCCTGGACGCGCAGCATCTGGGCCTGACCGAGTTGGCGCGACTCGCCGGTGTCCGCGACTTCTTCGACACCATGGTGGTCGTCGAGAACTTCCCGACCGTGGAGACCGGCGACCAGGACGGTCCGCGCGCCGTGTCGTTCCGCGGGTTCACGGGAACGGATGCGCCGCACTACCCGGTGTCGTTCGTGGCCTACCTCGACGACCGGCTGACCATCGAGATCAAATACGACGCAGGCAAGGTCACCGCCGCGCAGGCCGCGCGACTCGGTGAACGCGTCGAACGCATCCTGACGTCGTTCGCCGAGCAACCCGACGGTCCCGTCGGTGCCATCGATCTGCGGACGGCGGACGAGCGTGAACTCACTGCCTGCGCCGGGACGCGCCGCGGTCCGGACCGTACCCTCGTCGAGTCGTTCACCGCGGCGGTACGCGCGCACGCCGACGACGTCGCCGTCACGTGCGGGTCCGACCGCCTGACGTACGCCGAACTCGACGAGCGCACAACGGCAGTCGCCGCCGCCCTGATCGACCTCGGTGTGCGGCCCGAATCCAGGGTGGCCGTGGCGCTACCCCGATCGGTGGACCTCGTCGTCGGGCTACTCGCCGTGATCAAGGCAGGCGGAACGTACGTCCCGCTGGACATCGACTCGCCGGTGGCGCGCCTGCAGCACATCGTCACCGACTCGGCCCCGGTCTGCGCGCTCGTCGACCGGGCCGACCGGCTGCCGTCCGACATATCGCCCGTCGCGACGCCGACCATCACCCTGGCCGATGCCGTGCGCTCTCGACCCGAGGGTGGCCTCGCCCCAGGCGATCTCACCGCCGACAATGCCGCCTACGTCATCTACACCTCCGGCTCGACCGGCGTTCCCAAGGGCGTTGCCGTCACCCACCGGAACGTGGCTGCGCTGTTCGAGGGCACTTCGACGCTGTTCGACTTCGGGCCGGACGACGTCTGGACGATGTTCCACTCCGCGGCCTTCGACTTCTCGGTCTGGGAACTGTGGGGACCGCTGCTGCACGGTGGCCGCCTCGTCATCGTCGAGCAGGCGGTTGCCAGGGACCCGGATCGATTCGTCGAGCTGCTGGCCACCGAGCGCGTGACGGTGCTCAACCAGACACCGTCGGCCTTCTACCCGCTGATCGAGGCGGACCGGCGCACGCGCTCGCCACTGTCGCTGCGGTACATCATCTTCGGTGGCGAGGCGCTGGACGCCGGTCGGCTCGCGGCGTGGTATCGGGACCGCGAGGCGTCCATGCCGCAGTTGGTCAACATGTACGGCATCACCGAGACCTGCGTGCACGTCTCGCACCGCCCACTCGAATCCGCCGACGCCGAGAGCGTGATCGGCGGACCGATCCCCGGGCTGCAGATCCATCTTCTGGACGGTGCCCTGCAGCCGGTGCCCATCGGCGTGGTCGGCGAGCTGTACATCGCAGGCGGTCAGGTCGCCCGCGGCTACGTGGGCAGGGCCGGGTTGACGGCCAGCCGTTTCGTCGCGAACCCGTTCGATGCGTCCGGTGAGCGGCTGTACCGCAGCGGTGACACCGCGATGTGGACCGAGAGCGGAGACCTGGTCTACGTCGGCCGCTCCGACCAACAGGTCAAGGTCCGCGGCTACCGCATCGAGCTCGGCGAGGTGGAGTCGGCCTTGGCCGCGCTGCCCGACGTCGTCACCGCCGCCGCGGCGGTCCGGCAGGACGACACCGGCAGGAGCCGTCTCGTCGGCTACCTCGTCGGCCGCCAAGCCATCGACGTCGCCGACGTCCGCGCTCGGCTCGCGGAGCGGCTGCCGGACTACATGGTGCCTTCGGCGCTGGTCGAGCTCGACGCGCTGCCGTTGACCGTCAACGGGAAGCTGGACCGCGCCGCTCTGCCCGCACCCGCCGAGAAGCCCTCGAGCGCACTGGAAGTCGCCGACCGTGGGGAAGGCACCACGGCTGAACTGATCGCCGCCCTGTGCTCGGAGATCCTCACCGCATCCGTCGGTGTCGACGACGACTTCTTCACGATGGGCGGCGACAGCATCGTCGCCATCCAGCTGGTGAACCGTGCCCGCCGCCAAGGCGTGCGCATCACCCCGCAGCAGGTGTTCGTCTGCCGTACGCCCGCCGCGCTCGCCGACGCCGCGGGTCGGAGTGTCGCGGCCGCCGCGGCACCCGGCGATTCTGGATCCGACCTCGGCGAGGTGATGCTGACGCCGATCGTGCAGAGGCTGGCCGAACTCGGCGGCTCCGTCGACAGACTCAACCAGACCGATCTGCTGCTCGCTCCGGTCGATGCCACCAAGGATCAACTGGAGGCAGCGATCAACGCGGTGGTGCGACGTCACGACGCGTTCGGGCTCCGGCTGCACCGGCCGGCGCCGATGCTGTGGTCGTTGGAAACCGTTGCGGCGTCGCACGTGTCCGTGCGGCGCGTCGACGTCACCACGTACACCGATGACCAGCTGCGGGAGGCGATCGGCGTCGAGTCCGACGCCGCCGCAGGGCGACTGGATCCCGGGTCCGGGGTCGTGGTGGCGGCGGTCTGGTTCGACCGCGGTCGCGGGCGGCAGGGCCGGTTGCTCGTCACCGTCCACCACCTCGCCGTCGACGGTGTCTCGTGGCGGATCCTGATCGACGACCTGAGTGAGGCCTTCCGCCAGGTGCGGGACGGCGAACCACCCGTCCTGCCTCCGGTGCCGACGTCGATCCGGTCGTACGCGAGGACGGTCAACGAAAGTGCGCAGCAGGCAGCACGTCTCGCGGAGTTCGAACACTGGACGTCGACCCTGGCGGCCGGCGGCGAGCTCGACCCGGACGCAACGACGGTCGACCTGACCGTCGGAGCCACCCGCGACCACGAGGTGCGGCTCAGCGTTGACGAGACGGTGCCGCTGCTGACCACCGTGCCCGCGATGGCCAACGCCGACGTCACCGAAACACTGCTCACCGCACTACATCTCGCGATCGGGCGGTGGCGTCACGCGCGCGGCGGCGTTGCTGACACGCCGCTGGTCCTCGACCTGGAACGGCACGGTCGTGACGGATGGGGCGACGACCTCGACCTGTCACGCACCGTGGGGTGGTTCACCGCCATCGCCCCGGTCCGGCTGCCCGGCCTCGGGGACGGCGACCTCGTCGCCGCGCTCAAGGTGGTCAAGGAGCGTCTGCGCGGCGTGGCGGACAGCGGTCTCGGGTTCGGCCAACTGCGGTACTGCAACCCGCGGACCGCGGCAGCGCTGGGGCGCCTACCCACCCCACAGCTCCTGTTCAACTACCTCGGCAGGTGGGCCGCCGATGGGACGGACGACTGGGACTCCGCGCCGGAGGTGGATGCGCTCCGCGCCGGACCGGATCCCGACCTCGGCACCCCATACCTGTTGGAGATCAACGCGATCTGCGACGAGACCGTCGACGGGCCCGTGCTGCGCGCCACCCTCACGTACGCCGACGGCGAGATGGCGGCCGACTCCGTCGCCGACCTGGCCGACCACTGGCTGGCCGTGATGCGAGAGCTCGGCCGGTTGGTCGACGGTGGCAGTGCGAGCCCCTCACTGACGCCGTCGGACCTGCCGCTCGTCGCGCTGTCCCAAGCTCAGATCGATGACGTGACGGCGGCGATCGAGCCTGCGATCGAGGACATCTGGCCGCTCTCCCCACTGCAGGAGGGCGTCTACTTCCAGGCCCGCTACGCGCGGGCCGCCGTCTACATCGTCCAGAACGTCTTCGACTTCGCCGAGCCCGTCGACGTCGTCGCGTTGCGCACCGCGTATTCGGCCGTGATGAGGCGCAACCCGGTGCTCAGGTCGGGCTTCCTGGCCGATGGCCTGCCTCACCCCGTGGCCGCCATCGCGATCGACCCAGTGTGCGAGCCCGAACTGATCGACCTGACCCGAACCGACCCCGCCCAACTCGACGAGCGGGTGGCCGAGCTCACCGCAGCCGATCGGCTCCGGACGTTCGACCTCGACGACCCGCCGCTGGCCCGGCTGACGATCGTCCGCACCGCGGACCGTGACCGGCTGATCTTCAGCTACCACTTCCTGCTTCTCGACGGTTGGTCTCGCGAGCAACTGCTGCGTGAACTCTTCGCCGAGTACGCTGCGGCCACCCGGGGCACCGCAGCCGACCTGCCCGAGCCGACGGCCCGGTTCACCGACTATCTGCGGTGGCTCGCCGAACGGGACCGCTCGGCATCGGCGGAGCAGTGGGCCACGACCCTGGCCGACCTTGCCGCACCGACCCTGCTGGTGCCCGCCGCCGTGGGCACCGAACCCGCCCTCGCGCTTCGACTGGACTTCACCCTGACCGAAGTGCAGTCCGCTCGACTGGTCGACACCGCACGCGACGCGGGCGTCACGCTGAACGCTCTGATCGGCACCGCGCTGGCGATGGTGCTGGCGTATGAAACCGGCAGCGACGACGTCGTATTCGGCTCGACCGTGGCAGGGCGGCCGACCGACCTCGACGGCATCGACACGGTCATCGGGTTGTTCGTCAACACCGTGCCGACCCGGGTGCGGCTCCGCCCAGGGCGCTCGGCCGCGGAGACCATGCGCGCGGTCCAGGCCGACCGCCTCGAGGTGATGGACCACGAGTACCTCGGCCTCGGGGACATCCAGCGTGCGGTGGCGGCGCGTGGCGGCGAGAACGGCGCACTCGCCGGCGGTGGCCCGCTCTTCGACAACCTCTACGTACTCCAGAACTTCCTCGACGACGACACGTTCACCGACATGGAGACCGAGTACGGCATCGTCGGCCACGATTCGATCGACGCGTCGCACTACCCGCTGACCTGGGTGGCGTCCCCCGGCCACAGGCTGTGGGTGAAGCTCGAGTACCGGCCCGACGTGGTGGACCGCGCCTACGCGCAGCGACTACTGGACCGGTTGCGCCACGTGATCCTGCAGATCAGTGAGCACGCCGAACCCCTGGCTGCCGTCCCGGTGCTGCTGTCTGCCGAAGACGCCGAACTGGTCGCGCAGGCCGAGGAGACCCGGCACGAGCTGCCGGACGCGACCGTGATGGACCTGCTGGCCGAGCGGAGCGTCCGGTCGGCGGAGGCCACCGCGCTGGTGTGCGGCGGGGAGCGCATCGACTACGGACTGTTGGACGCGCGCGTCAACAGACTGGCGTGGGTGTTGCGCGACCGTGGCATCGGCCCCGAACACACCGTGGCACTGGCCATTCCACGCTCGATCGATGCCGTCGTCGCGCTGTTCGCCGTACTACGGGCAGGCGCCGCGTACCTGCCGCTCGAGCTGGACTATCCGGACGAGCGGCTGGCGGTGATGCTCGCCGACGCCGGACCGGTCTGCCTGCTGACGACGTCCACCGTCACGATGCGAATGGGCGCTCTGGTGCCCGAGTCGTGTTCGGTCATCGAACTCGACGGCAGGAAGGCACGGGCCGAACAGGCTGCGGCGCGGCCGGATTGGGACGGCTATTCACCGAATCTCGACGAGCCGGCCTACGTCATCTACACCTCGGGGTCGACGGGCACGCCGAAGGGCGTCGTCACCCCGCACCGCGGCCTGACCAACATGCACCTCAACCACCGCGAGGCGATCTTCGCGCCCGCGATCGCGAAGGCAGGGGGACGTCGGCTGCGGATCGCCCACACGGTGTCGTTCTCCTTCGACATGTCGTGGGAGGAGCTGCTGTGGCTCATCGAAGGCCACGAGGTGCACATCTGCGACGAAGACCTGCGCAGGGATGCGACCGCGCTGGTCGCCTACTGCCACCGGCACCAGATCGACGTCGTCAACGTGACACCCAGCTACGCGCAACTGCTGTTCGACCAGGGACTGCTCGCCCCTGAGTCCTCCCCCGTCGCTGCGCTCGCCCCTGGGACTTCCCCCGTCGCTGCGCTCGCCCCTGAGTCTTCCCCCGTCGCTGCGCTCGCCCCTGGGGGCCACCCGCCGGTACTGGTACTGCTCGGTGGCGAGGCGGTCTCGGCAGCCGTGTGGGATCGCCTGCGCGACAGCGAGACCAGCTACGGATACAACCTGTACGGCCCCACCGAGTACACCATCAACACCCTCGGTGGCGGCACCGATGACAGTGTCACCTCGACCGTGGGACGACCGATCTGGAACACCCGGGCGCACGTTCTCGACGCATGGCTGCGGCCGGTGCCCGACGGCGTCGCCGGTGAGCTGTACATCGCGGGCGCCGGGCTGGCTCGCGGCTACCTGCGCCAACCCGCCATGAGCGCAGGCCGTTTCGTCGCGAACCCGTTCGAGCTCGGCGGGCGGATGTACCGGACGGGTGATCTGGTGCTCCGTCGCGCCGACGGCAATCTCGACTTCCTGGGCCGCACCGACGATCAGGTCAAGATCCGCGGGTACCGGGTGGAACTCGGCGACATCGAGGCCGCGCTCGTCGCGCACCCGCGCGTGATGCAGGCGGCGGTGATCGCCCGCCCCGATCCGACCACCTCCGGTTCGCAACGACTGATCGGCTACGTCGTCGCGGACGAGGCCGCCGACGAGCTGACCGCTGAGCTGCGCACACACCTCAAGGCCGCACTGCCCGCCTACATGGTGCCGTCCGCGATCGCGATCCTCGACCGGCTGCCACTGACCGACAACGGCAAGCTGAACGTTCGTGCCCTTCCCGACGTCGACCCCGTCGGCCAGCGCACCGCAGGCAGGCCGCCGCAGACCCCCGCCGAGGAAGTCCTCTGCCGGATCTTCGAAGAAGTGTTGGGGAGCAGAGACATCGGTGTCGATGACGACTTCTTCGATCTCGGGGGGCATTCGCTGCTCAGCATCCGCCTGATCGGACTGGTCCGTTCGGCGCTCGGCGTGGAGATGTCGATCAGGGACGTGTTCGACGCCCCCACCGTCGCCGGACTCGCCGCCCACCTCGTCGCGCAACCGACCGCGGAGTCGACGCCTCGGCCCGAGCTGATCGCCGCGCCGAGGCCTGAGCGCGTGCCCACGTCGCAGGCGCAGGAGCGCCTTCTGATCCTCGAGCGACTCGGCGACACCGGCGCGGCGTACAACTATCCGCTGGTGTTCCGACTGCGCGGACCGCTGGACGTGGACGCTCTCCGCGGCGCCGTGGGTGACCTCGTCGACCGCCACGAGTCGCTCCGCACCGTGTTTGGCGAGCACGATGGCGTGCCGTTCCAGCGGATTCTGCCCGTCGGAACCCGCGCGCCGATGCAGGTGGTCGACTGCGCCGAGGCGGACGTCTCCGCACTGACCGCAGCCGCTGCCCGGCACCGGTTCGACCTCGGCTCGGAGATTCCGCTGCGGCTCAACGTCCTTCGCGTCGGTCCCGACGACCACGTGGTCGCGATGACCCTGCACCACATCGCCACCGACGAGTGGTCCGACACACCATTCATCAACGACCTCAACACGGCGTACGAGGCCAGGGTCGCGGGTGCGGTCCCGTCACTGCCCGAGTTGCCAGTGCAGTACGCGGACTACGCGGTGTGGCAGCGCAGGGTGCTGGCCGGGATCGGTGCGCATCAGCTCGAGTTCTGGCGTGACGCGCTCGCCGGCGCCCCCGACGAACTCACCCTTCCCGCCGACCGGGCTAGACCGAATCGACCCAGCGGCTCGGGCGGGACCACGACGGTGACGATTCCACCGGAAACGGCGGCGGCGCTTCGTGATCTGGCCGCTGATCGACAGGTCAGCATGCTGATGCTGCTGCATGCCGGGGTCGCTACGCTGCTGCATCGCGTAGGCGCGGGGGACGACATCGTCGTCGGCACGCCGGTCGCAGGCCGCGACGATGCCGCCCTGAACGATCTGATCGGGTTCTTCGTCAACACCGTCGTGCTGCGGGTCGACGCGTCGGGCAACCCGTCGTTCGACGAGTTGCTGACGCGGGTTCGCGGCGCCGACCTCGCCGCCTTCGCGCACCAGGATCTGCCGTTCGATCGGCTCGTCGAGGAGCTGAACCCACCGCGCGTCGCCGGTAGGAACCCGTTGTTCGGGGTGTTCATCGGCTACACCCGGCGCGACGGACAGGACGCCGACATGTTCGGCCTGCCGACGACGTGGAGCGAACCGGAAACGGCGGCAGCGATGTTCGACCTCGGCTTCACGCTGATCGATGAGGGTGCCGATGGCGGTGCGGCGATCATGGCCGAGTACGCCGACGACCTTTTCGACGAGTCGACGGTGGTGTCGTTGACGCAGCGTCTGGTGTCCTTGCTCGGTCGCGTGGCCGTCGACACCGGCACCGCGATCGGCGCCGTCGACGTGCTCCTCGACGGCGAGCTCGACACGCTGGTAAAGGAGCTCAACGACACGGCGCACGACGTCGCCCGGGTTGGGTTGGCCGCCTTGGTGACTCGGCAGGCACGACGGACTCCCGCGGCGACGGCGGTCGTGTTCGACGACGAGGAGCTGAGCTACGCCGAGCTGGACGCGTGGTCGGATCGGCTGGCCGCTGAACTCATCTCCGGTGGCGCCCATCCGGGGTCGATCGTCGGGGTGTCACTTCCGCGGTCGGTGGAGCTCGTCGTCGCCCTGCTCGCCGTCGCGAAGTCGGGGGCGGCGTTCCTGCCACTCGATCCGGACTATCCGCCGGACCGCCTCGAGTACATGACCGCCGATGCGCGGCCCGCCGTGGTGCTCGACGACGAGTCGGCGATCCGGGCCACCCGTACGGCGCCGGCCCCGGAGGCGTTCGCCGTCGTCGATGCTGCGACGCGGGCGTACGTGCTCTACACCTCGGGTTCGACGGGGCGGCCGAAGGGCGTGGCGGTCTCTCACGCGGGCATCGCCAACCGGATCGCGTGGCTGCAGCACGCCTACCCGCTGACGGTCGACGACCGGATGCTCGTCAAGACACCGATCAGTTTCGACACGTCCGTGTGGGAGGTGTTCTGGCCGCTGAGCGTGGGGGCGACCTTGGTGGTGGCCCGTCCAGGCGGACATCGCGACCCGGGTTATCTCGCCGAAACCATTGTTTCCCAGCGTGTCACCGCGGTGGACTTCGTGCCGTCGATGCTGGAACTCTTCCTGGACGACCCACGATCGGTGCAGTGCACGTCGCTGACCAGGGTCACGGTCGGCGGTGAGGCGTTGTCCACGGAGGTGGCGACCAGGTTCTCGACCAACCTCGGCGTGCCTCTGCACAACCTGTACGGTCCGACCGAGGCGGCGGTGGACGTCCTCGGCTGGACCGCGGACGGCGGACCGGTGGCTCTCGGCGTGCCTGGCTGGAACGTCCGGGTCCACGTCCTCGACGGTTATCTCAACCCCGTGCCGCTGGGTGCGCCGGGTGAGCTGTATCTGGCGGGCGTGCAGTTGGCCGACGGCTATCTGCACCGGTACGGCCTGACATCGCAGGCCTTCGTCGCCAACCCCTTCGAGGCGGGGGCGCGGATGTACCGCACGGGAGACGTGGTGCGGTGGCGGCGCGACGGGCAGCTCGAGTACCTCGGCAGGACCGACGATCAGATCAAGCTGCGCGGTGTGCGGATCGAGCCCGGCGAGATCGAGACGGTGCTGGCGACCCATCCTTCGGTGGCGTCGGCCCGGGTGGTCGTGCGCGCCGATCGGCTGGTGGCGTACTACCTGCCTGCACGAGGAAAGGATGGCGTACCCGCCGATGCATTGCGCCGACATGCGTTGTCGGCGTTGCCGCTTCACATGGTCCCCTCCGCGTACGTAGAACTGACCGCGTTCCCGCTGACGCCCAGCGGAAAGTTGGACCGCAGGGCCCTTCCCGAACCCGAGCTGGTGGCGGCAGGCGGCCGCCCCGCCGTCACGCCGCACCAGGAGCGGCTATGCAAGCTGTTCTCCAAGGTGCTCGGCGTGGCCGTGACGAGCATCGACGATGACTTCTTCGCCCTCGGCGGCCATTCGCTGCTCCTGGTCCGGCTCGCGGCGGCCATCCGGCGGGAGTTCGACCTCGACGTGCCGGTGGCGAATCTGATGGTGGCCCCGACCGTCGCCGAGGTCGCCGCCCGGCTGCTCGAGGGGGCGAGCCAGCTGGCCGAGAGCCTGGCGCCGGTACTGGCGCTGCGGGCGACGGGCACCGAACCGCCGCTGTTCTGCCTGCACCCGGCCAGCGGGCTCAGCTGGCAGTTCGCTGGCCTGAAACGCCATCTACCGCAATCGATTCCGATCTATGGATTGCAGGCCCCGCTGTTCTCCGGTGGTACCCTGCCCGATGACATCGCCACCTTGGCGTCCGACTACGCCGACACGGTCGAGTCGGTCGCACCGACCGGCCCGCTTCGGCTGCTCGGTTGGTCGTTCGGCGGTTCGATGGCACTGCTCGTCGCGGAGGAGCTCACCAGGCGCGAACGCGACGTGACGTTCGTCGGCATGCTGGACGCTCGCACCGACGTCGTCGCCGACGTGGAGTTCGACCCCGCCGCCGTGCTCGCCGGGCTGCTGCGCGAAATGGGATTCCCGGTCGACCCCGGCGCCAGGATGACGACGGACGAGGCCGTGGCGCTGGTGCGCAGCAGCGGCGATGCGATCGCGATCCTCGACGACACGCAGATCGCGCAGGTCATCGAGAACTACGTCGCCGCAGAGCGATTGACCGCCGACGCCGACTATGGCCGCTACGACGGCGACGTCTTCTTCGTCGATGCGACGACGCTGGAGATGGACCTGGTGGGGGTGGCGTCAGAGGGTTGGCGCGATCACGTCGGGGGCGAGCTGCGGGTCGTCAGCCTCGACTGCCGTCACTCCGAGCTGATGGACTCGGACGTGCTCGTTCGGTGGGGCCCGCTCCTCGCGGCCGAACTCACCGACTGAACCCCCGCACGAACAGACGCGAAAGGGGGCGTCAGGCGTTGGAGAGGTCCTCGACCGGCTTACCCGTCAGCGCATTGCCGAGCTGGGGGACGAGCAGGTCGATCGCGTACAGCATCGCGTCGGGTCCGCCGAAGGCGATCGCACCGCTCAGGGTGGAGTCCGAGCCCGCGTAGAGGGTGCGGCCGTCCTTGACCACGTTCAGCCGCTGGAACGCGGGCACCGCGGCCATCTGCTCCTTGGTGAGACCGTTGACGAACAGCGCGTTGCCGTCGAGCACGTCCAGCTTCTCCTCGGAGACGTCGCCGACGGTGTCCAAGGTGTCGAGCCCGAGCCCGTCGAAGATCGCGTTGCGAGGGTCACCCCTGCCGATCACGTAGTGCGCATTGGCTTCCGACGTGAAGTCGGAGACGAGCGTCTTGGCCGCGAACTCGGGATGCGCGGACTTGGCCTCGGTGAGCTTGGCGTTGACCTGGTCGACGAGCTTCTGCGCCTGCTCCTCCTTGCCAAGCGCCTTGCCGGTGGTCAGCAGCTGCACGTTCCAGGGAGTCTCCTCGTCCGGGTAGTCGGCGGACTGGACGACGGTGGGGGCGATCTGTGAGAGCCGGTCGTAGGTCTTTCGGTCGATGGTCTCGTTGATCGCGAGGATGACGTCGGGCTTGGCGGCGGCGATGCCCTCGAAGTTGATGGTGTCGCCTTCGATGGCGGGCACCCCCTTGCCGTCGGTCGCCTTCTTCACCCAGGGGAAGTCGTTGTAGTTCTCGAAGTAGCCACCGCGGGTGCCGACGGGAACGACGCCCAGCGGCAGCACGAAGTCCTGGTCGATCCAACCCGCCGTGACGACGCGCTGCGGGTTGGAGGGGATCTTGGTCTCGCCGAACTTGTGGGCGATGGTGACGGTGTCGGCGGCCGCGGCAGTCGACTCGGCGGCAGGCGTTGCGGAGCCACCACATCCGGCGAGCAGCGCGAACCCGAGGAAGACCGCAGCGACGGCGGCGAGGGCTCGATTCGTGGGTTTGGACAGTCCGTTCACAGGCATTTTGTTAGGCTAACATTACCTAACTTCGTTGGGTCATCTTCCTTGGCTGGCTGGTCGCAGCCTCGCCCCGCACGCTGATCTCAGGACGAATCGGTAGGGTGTCGTCCCGTCGGCCCGCGAAATTCGGGTCCTGCGCAATGGCGCGCCAGCCGTTCGGTGCATGTCACTCGATGATGTGAAATAGGAGCAGTCTCTTGGCCCTCAACACCATCGCGCTGGAACTCGTCCCGCCCAATGTCGACCGTGGTGCGGCGTACGCCGTCGAAGAGGCGCACAAGGTGCTACAGCTCTCCGCCGAGGCGGGCATCGAGGGTCGGATCCGGCACGTCATGATCCCGGGAATGATCGACGAGGACGACGACCGTCCCATCGAGATGAAGCCCAAGCTCGACGTCCTCGACTACTGGTCGATCATCAAGCCGGAGCTGCAGGGGATGAACGGCCTCTGCACGCAGGTGACGTCGTTCCTCGATCAGCCTGCGCTGAGCAAACGACTCGCCGATCTGCAGGACGCTGGTTTCGACGGCATCGCGTTCGTGGGGGTTCCTCGCACGATGGCCGACGGTGAGGGCGCGGGCGTCGCACCGACCGACGCCCTGTCGATCTACGAGGGCGTCGTGCCGAACCGCGGAGCAATCCTGATTCCCACCCGCGACGGGGAGCAGGGCCGGTTCAACTTCAAGTGTGACCAGGGTGCCACCTACGGGATGACGCAGTTGCTGTACTCGGACACGATCGTCGACTTCCTGACCGAGTTCGCGAGGACCACCGAGCACCGGCCGGAGATCCTGGTGTCCTTCGGCTTCGTGCCGAAGATGGAGACCAACGTCGGGCTCATCAACTGGCTGATCCAGGACCCGGGCAACGCGGCCGTGGCCGCCGAGCAGGCCTTCGTCAAGGAGTTGGCGGCCGCGGACCCCGCGGACAAGCGCAAGCAGATGATCGACCTCTACAAGCGCGTCATCGACGGCATCGGTGGCCTCGGCTTCCCGCTGAGCGTCCACTTCGAAGCCACCTACGGCGTCTCCCGGCCTGCCTTCGAGACGTTCGCCGAGATGCTCGACTACTGGGCGCCAGACCGCTAGGCGAGGTAGCCGGCGAGAGCGGTCCCCACCGCGGCGGCCCCTGCGCCGTTGGGATGCAGAGGTGCTGCGGGCCGGTCAGGGGTGAAGCCCTCGATGTAGCGGTCCTCCGGTGCGGCGCACATGTCGTGACCGATGCCCAGCGGTCGCGTGTCGAAGAACTCGGCGCCCTGCGATTCCGCCACCTGCTTCAGGCGACCATCGAGTTCGTCGATCTTCGACTGGAAGTAGACGGCGTCGACGGGGTTGATCGGCTGGGTGGGGAAACAGCCCTCGGGCCGCACGTAGGTGCCGTAGCCGACCACGATCACCCGTGCGTCGGGCGCCTTGGTCCGGATGGCGGCGATGAGGTCGGACCAGTCGTCGGCATCCGCGTCAATGGCCTGTGAGATGCCGTCGACCCCGTCCACGACGAGGTCCGGCGAGCACGGCGGCTCGTCCAGCGTGGTGCGCCTGCACTGCGCCGCGATCTTAGGAAGGTCGATGTCGTTGCCACCGATGGTGACGGTCACCAGTTGGGTGTCGGCCGCGACGGCGTCCAGCTGCGGGGGCACCTCACCGGTGCGGGTTGGTTGGGTGCGGGAGACGAGGTCCTCGGTCCTGGCGCCGCTGCACGTCACGTCGGCGAACGACGCCGCCTCGATGCTGCGGGCGAGCACCGAGGGATAGTCGTTGGTCGACTTGAGACAGCCGGTGGGCTGAGCCTGATCGGGGACCAGCGGCGCGGCCGCCGCCGAGTCGCCCATCGCCACGTATCTGGGACCGCCACCCGGCGACCACACCGGTGCCGTGGACTGCGTCGGGGCGGGCACCGTGCCTGGCGTGCGCGGGACGTCGACACAGGCCGTAGCTGCCGACGCCGCGATCAGCGCGCTGGCCACGGTCCTGCGGATTCGGGTCGAGGCCATCACCCGTTCATACCCGGGACCGCGAACCGTGCCACTGTGGGCTTCGTGACGCTTCCCGCCGACAACCACGTGCACTCACAGTTCTCCTGGGACACCGGCGCAGTCGCGTCGATGGAGGACACCTGCAGCCGGGCGGTCGAGGTGGGCCTTCCCGCGGTCGCGTTCACCGAGCACGTCGACTTCACCGAATGGGGCGACGAGGACAACCCGCCCGACGGGGCCGGCATCGGTACCCGCCGCCGCGTGCACGCCCTGGACGTCGACGGCTACCTGGAGAGCGTCGAGAAGTGCCGTCAGCAGTTCCCCGCACTGCGCATCCTGTCCGGCATCGAGGCGGGCGAACCACACCACTTCGCGGGCAGCGTCGCTGCCGTACTGCGATCTGGCACCTTCGACCGCGTGCTCGGCTCGCTGCACTCGATCGTGCACGATGGACGCCTGGTGTACGCCAACGACGTGTTCGGGTCGCTGCCTGCGCACACCGTCGTACGGGCCTACTTCGCCGAATTGCTGCGACTCGTCGAGGGCTCCGACGTGTTCCAGGTGCTCGCGCACTGCGACTATCCGCGTCGGTACTGGCCCGCCCGGCGCGAGGGGGACTACCGCGAGGCGGACTTCGAGGACGAATACCGCACGGTGTTCCGTGCGCTGGCCACCTCGGACCGGCCGCTGGAGCTCAACACCGCAAGTCCGCTGGCATCCGCGGGCCTGATGCGGTGGTGGTACGAGGAGGGCGGTGGCGCGGTGTCCTTCGGGAGCGACGCCCACCAGCCGCTTCGGGTCGGGGACAAGTTCGAGCTGGCGGTCGACATCGTGGAGGCGGCGGGCTTCCGGCCTGGGCGCGACGAATACGACTTCTGGCGCCGCTGATCCAACGCCTATCGTCAACCGGGTGTCCGAACCGTCCGGCAGCGACCTGCGCCTGCTCCGCGAGCGCCTCGATGGGCTGACGATCCGCGACGCCGACCGGCTGCGCCGCCGCCTGCGGGGTCTGCGCGCGAACGATCCCGCCGCGCTGGAGAAGGTCGCTGGGCAGTTCGCCGCGGCGGAGGCGCTCGTCGCCAGCCGCCTCGCCGCCGTTCCCGAGATCACCTATCCCGATCTCCCGGTGAGCGCGATGCGACACGAACTCGCCGCGGCCATCGAGGAGCACCAGGTGGTCGTCGTCGCGGGCGAGACCGGATCGGGCAAGACCACTCAGCTGCCGAAGATCTGCCTCGAGCTGGGCCGTGGCATCCGTGGCACGATCGGCCACACCCAGCCGCGCAGGCTCGCCGCCCGCACGGTCGGCCAGCGCATCGCCGACGAGCTGCACGTCCCGCTCGGCGAGGCCGTCGGCTACACCGTGCGGTTCAACGACCATGCCAGCGACCGCACGCTGGTCAAGTTGATGACCGACGGCATCCTGCTCGCGGAGATTCAGCGCGACCGCCGCCTGCTCCGCTACGACACACTGATCCTGGACGAGGCACACGAACGCAGCCTGAACATCGACTTCCTGCTCGGGTATCTGCGCGAGCTGCTGCCGCGAAGGCCCGATCTGAAGGTCATCGTGACGTCGGCGACGATCGAGCCGGAGCGCTTCGCGGCGCACTTCGGCGGTGCCGAACATGGATCTGGCTCTGGTGCGCCGATCGTCGAGGTGTCGGGGCGGACGTATCCCGTCGAGATCCGGTACCGGCCGCTGGAGGTGCCGATCGATCGGGACGACGGCGCTGCAGCCGGGTCTTCGCGCACGCGCTCATCCGACGATCCCGACGATCCCGACCACGAGATCGTCCGCACCGAGGTCCGCGACCAGACCGACGCCATCATCGACGCGGTGCGCGAACTGGAGGCCGAACCGGCAGGCGACGTGCTGGTGTTCCTGTCCGGTGAACGCGAGATCCGTGACACCGCAGAGGCTTTGCGCGACGCGCTGAGCTTCACGGAGGTGCTCCCCCTGTACGCGCGGCTGCCCACCGCCGAACAACAGAAGGTCTTCGCGCCGCACGCGGGCCGACGGGTGGTGCTCGCCACCAACGTCGCCGAGACGTCGCTGACGGTGCCTGGCATCCGCTACGTCGTCGACCCCGGCACGGCAAGGATCTCGCGGTACAGCCGCAGGACCAAGGTGCAGCGGCTGCCGATCGAACCGATCTCTCAGGCCTCGGCAGCGCAGCGAGCCGGTCGGTCGGGACGTACGGCGCCCGGCGTGTGCATCCGGCTGTACTCGGAACCCGACTTCGAATCACGGCCCCGCTACACCGATCCCGAGATCCTGCGGACCAACCTCGCTGCCGTGATCCTCCAGATGGCGGCGCTCGGCCTCGGCGACATCGAGAACTTTCCGTTCCTCGATCCGCCGGACGCGCGGAGCGTCCGCGATGGTGTGCAACTGCTGCGCGAACTGGGTGCGTTCGACGACAGCGGGGCGATCACCGAGTTGGGGCGCCGCCTCGCGAAGCTGCCGCTCGACCCGCGCATCGGTCGGATGATCCTGGCGGCCGAAGCCGAGAACTGCGTGCGCGAGGTGCTGGTGCTGGCAGCCGCCCTGTCGATCCCCGATCCACGCGAGCGGCCCAGTGACCACGAGGAGGCGGCGCGCCAGAAGCACGCGAGATTCGCCGACGAATTCTCCGACTTCAACTCCTACCTCAACCTGTGGCGGTACCTCGGCGAGCAGCGAAGAGCGTTGTCGGGCAGCGCCTTCCGTCGCATGTGTCGCACCGAGTTCCTGCACTACCTGCGCATCAGGGAATGGCAGGACCTGACCGGTCAGCTGCGCAGCATCGCCCGCGATCTCGGCATCCGTGAGAGCGACGATGCCGAGCCCGCCGATCCGGCCCGGGTACATGCGGCACTGCTCGCTGGGTTGTTGTCGCACGTCGGTGTACGCGAAGGAGATGGTCGGGACTATGCGGGGGCGCGCAACTCCAAGTTCGTCCTCGCGCCCGGTTCGGTGCTGACCAAGCGCCCCCCGCGGTGGGTGGTCGTCGCCGAACTCGTCGAGACCAGTCGGCTGTTCGGGCGGATCGCGGCGCGCATCGAGCCGGAGATGGTCGAACGCGTCGCGGGCGACCTCGTCCAACGTACCTACAGTGAGCCGCACTGGGACGCCAAGCGCGGCGCGGTCATGGGCTACGAGCGGGTGACCCTATACGGCCTCACGCTGGTGGCGCACCGTCGCATCGGCTATGCGCAGGTGGACCCCGTCGTGGCCAGGGAGCTATTCATCAGGCACGCCCTTGTCGAGGGGGACTGGCAGACCCGCCACCACTTCTTCCGCGACAACGCCAGGCTGCGTGAGGAACTCACCGAACTCGAAGAGCGTGCGCGCCGCCGCGACCTGCTCGTCGACGACGATGACATCTTCGCGCTATACGACGCCCGGGTACCGCCGGAGGTGGTGTCGGCGAGGCACTTCGACGGGTGGTGGAAGAAGCAGCGCCACCGTACCCCGGACCTGTTGACCTTCACGCGCGACGAACTCCTGCGACATGACGACGACGCCGATCAGCCGGACACCTGGGAGGCCGACGACCTCTCGCTGCCGCTGACGTACCGCTTCGAGCCGGGTGTGGCGGATGACGGTGTCACGGTGCACATCCCCGTCCAGGTGCTCGCACGTCTCGGCGGCGACGAGTTCGCCTGGCACGTACCCGCGTTGCGCGAGGAGCTGATCACCGCGCTCATCAGGTCGCTCCCCAAGGACCTGCGGCGCAACTTCGTGCCGGCACCGGACACGGCGCGCGCGGTCGTCGGTGCCATCGACCCCGCCGCCGGATCACTCCTCGAGGAGTTGCAGCGCGAGCTGAAGCGTCGCACCGGCGTACTGGTCCCGGTCGATGCCTTCGACCTCGGAAAGCTGCCCGACCACCTTCGCGTCACGTTCGCCGTCGAGGCCGACGACGGCACCGAGCTGGCGCGCGGAAAGGATCTCGAGGCCCTCCAGGAGCGGCTCGCCGCTCCGGTACGCAATGCCGTCGCGGAGGCCTTCGCCGACGAGCTCGAACGAAAGGGCTTGCGCACGTGGCCAACTGACCTTGACGAGCTGCCGCGCGTCGTCGAGAGCACGGGCGGCGGGCGTGCCGTGCGCGGCTACCCCGCGCTCGTCGACGCCGGGGGGAGTGTCGACGTCCGGGTATTCGCGGTCCCCACCGAACAGGCCGCGGCGATGGTGCAGGGGACCCGACGTCTGCTTCGGCTCTCCGTGCCCTCGCCGACGAAAACCCTTGAAAGACAACTGGATACCCGCACTCGGCTCACCCTCGCCAGCAATCCGGACGGCTCGCTGGCAGCCCTGCTGGACGACTGCGCCGACGCCGCAGTGGCCGCGCTGGCGCCCAAGCCAGCCTGGACCCGGGCGGAGTTCACCGCCATGCGGGACCGGGTGGCGGCCGCACTGGCTCCGACGGCGCGCGACATCCTCAAGCGGGTGGAACGCGTACTCGCGGCGCTGCACGAGGTCGAGGTGGCGCTGCCCGCCACGCCGCCGCCTGCCCACGCCGACGCCATCGCCGACATCCGCGCACAGCTCGCAGATCTGCTGCCCGCGGGCTTCGTCACCGTCACCGGAGCCACGCACCTCCTGGATCTGGCGCGGTACCTGACGGCGATCGGCAGACGGCTCGACCGGTTACCGCAGGGACTGACGGCGGACCGGGAGCGCATGCAACGCGTGCACGTGCTGCAGGATGCGTATGACGAATCGGTACAAGCACTTTCGCCGTCGCGCGCCGCGGCGGACGACGTCCGTGACGTCGCGCGGCTGATCGAGGAATTCCGGGTGAGCCTGTGGGCTCAGCAGCTGGGAACGGCGAGACCGGTGAGCGAGCAGCGCATCCATCGCGCGATCGACGCCCTCACCGGGTCATAGCAGCAGTCGACACGCGAAAGGGGCACCCGCTGTGCGGGTGCCCCTTTCGATGAGTCGGGGTCAGCGGCTCTGATGGACCGTGGTGTCCACGTGAGGCACGTAGACGTTCTGCGTAATGTCGTTGATGAACGCGTGGTGGTCGATGTCGGCCTGCGCGGCACCCGAGAAACCGAGGGCGCTGGCGGCGAGTCCACCGGCGATAATCGTGGCAAAGCCAATCTTCTTGATGTTCTTCATGATGTTCATCCCTTCATCTCGAACGTGTTCGACCCGGGCGGTTCTGCTGCGGTTCGGACGTTCTATCCGGTGAGAAGTCTCCTCGTGCCGGTCTGTCTAGTAGAACCAGCTTCGGCGTGGATTCATTCCGGGTGTGTCCGGTGCCACACGTCGCGGCCCCCGCGCGGAATAGGCTGCGCCCCTTGAGTGCTGACCCTTGGGTACCGCCAATAGCTCATTGACGCGATAACGCACTCGAAGGACTTGACTCATGCGCTTCACAGCCCGTCATCTGACCCCACTGGTCCTGGCCGGAGGAGCCGCTGCCGCCATCGTCGCGGCACCGATGGCCACGGCCTCCCCGCTCACCTGCACCGACGTCGGAAACGCCACACAGTGCGGGTCACCGGGCAACAGCCAGATCACCGCGAACACGCCGCCGGTGCAACAGCAGCCTCAGATCATCATCATTCACCGCAACCACTGGTGAACGCGTCCCGCCGTCGCGATGAACTCGGTCATGCCCTCCGGCGGGCCCAACGGCTGTAGCGCGATTGCGTCCACGCCGGCCTCTCGGTAGGGCGCGAGCCCGTCGGCGATCTGCTCAGCGGTCCCGCCCACGCCGAACACGCCGCCCTCGGGTACCTCCTGGCGAACCGCCTCCTCTGCCAACAGCCGTCCCGCGTCGTCCCCGGGCGCGCAGACCAGGAACAGCACGGTGGTGAAGGGCCGCCCGCTCGCACGGCCCTCGGCACGGCCCTCGGCGACGTGGCCGAGCGCGTCGTGCACCGTGGTCGTCGAATACCGGCTGTCGACCAGGACCCCGTCGGCGATCTCACCGGCGAGTCGCAGCGTCTTTGGTCCGGTGCCACCGATGAGGATCGGAAGCGGGCGCGCGGGCGCAAACTCCAGCCGAACGCCGGACAATCGGACGTAACGGCCCTCGACGTCGACGACGTCTCCGGACAGCAGGGACCGCAGCGCGGTCACGTATTCACGCAGCAATGTCAGCGGTGACGCCACCGCCGCGCCTGCCTGCCGCATCCAGCTCTGCACGCCGTGTCCGACGGCGATCTGTATGCGGCCTGGGAACATCGCCTCCAGGGTGGCGAACTCCATGGCAGTCGCGGCGACGTTGCGCAGCGGCGCGGGCACCAACCCCACGCCGATGCTCAGCCGCTCCGTCGAGGCGAGCGCGACGGCGACCTGAGCGATGCCGCCCTGCTGGAAGCAGTCCTCCCAGAACCACAGTTCGTCGACGCCCACCGCCTCCGCCTCTGACGCGATCCGTCGCAGGGTGTCGGGGTGGAAGTCGGGGCGGAAGATCACTCCGAGTCGTGTGCTCATGCGCCAATGATGCGCGACGGCATCTCGGCCATCTCGAGCAACGGTGACATCGAGATCGGCTCGTGCACTGAGGCGTTGGTTTGCTAGCTAGGCTAGCGATCCTTGTGCGCGACTGGTTTCTGCCATCGAACAGCCATTTTCTGCCAATGGAATGACATCCCTGACGTGCGCGTTGAAGCCGTCAGAACTCCAAAGAGGATGAAGGAAGAAGGGTTCGACAATGAAGAAGTTCGGATTTGCCACCATCGCCGCCAGCGCGTTGGGCGCCGCCCTCGTCGGCCTGGCAGCCCCTGCAGTCGCCGCCACCCCCGCGGCCCCGGCATCGATCAATGTCTCCACCGGGATCGACCATCACCAGTGGATCAACGACATTCAGCAGCAGGTGAAGACGCCGCCGAGGCCCATCGTGGGCAACGGTCGCTGATTGGCGATCAACCAAGGGAGGGGCACCCGTGATCCGGGTGCCCCTTCTGCTATTCGGAGACAGCCCTGCGACGGGCGAGCTGCTTGATCTCGTCGGGAAGTGCGTGAACGTCGAGAAGCCTTGGCAGCAGCTCGGGTTCGAGCGTGATGGCCCGGAACACGAGGCCAATCGTGACCCCGTGGTCGGGGCGCGCAACCACTTCGATGGAGTCACCGCTGCCCATCGAGCCGGGTTCGACGACCCGCGTATAGGCGCCGGGGACGGCAGCGGCGGTGAACGTCTTGACCCACCCCTTGATGCCCAGTCGCCTGGTGAACGTCTGGCAGGGAATCCTCGGTTGCGACACCTCGAGCAGGAGGTTGTCCGACCCGACCCGCCACCGCTCACCGATGACGGCACCGGTGAGGTCGATGCCGGTCGTCGTGATGTTCTCGCCGAAGAGGCCATTGCTGAGATCGCGAGCGAGCGTGCGTTCCCACGCGTCGAGGTCCTCGCGAGCGTACGCGTACACGGCCTGGTCGTCGCCGCCGTGCAGCTTCTTGTTGCCGATGACGTCGCCGACGATGCCGCTGCCGAGGCCGCCGCGCAACGGGCCGGGCGCCCGAACCTCCACGCGTTCGTCCGTCGGGCGCTTGTCGATTCCGGTCTTGAGCCCCACGCCCTGAGCACGGTTCACCGTCAGCACCGAAGCCACGCGTCGAGGGTAGTTGGGACCCGACGAATGCGCCGTCCGACGGTTACTCCCGTAGGTTCGGTGACGTCATGTTGGGACTTCTGCTGCCGCTCCTGGGCTTCGCGTTCCTCGACTCGCTGAACGTTCTGAACCTGGGAGTGACGTCAGCGGTGGTCTACGACAGCAGGCTGGGCCGAAGGTCGGCACTGCCAGGTGGGCTCAGCTTCGTGGCAGGCGTGTTCGCGGCCACCACCACGTTCGGTCTGCTCACCGTCTTAGGCATCAACTTCCTGACCGATCGCGTCGAGTTCGACGTGACCCCGACGGTCCGCTACTGGGGCCAGTTGATCCTCGGCCTGGTGCTGATCGCCGTCGCGAGCTTCTCGGCGTCCGCACGGCCTGCGCCGCCCATCTGGGCGCTGAACCTGACCAGACGTAATCCGTGGCTGTTCGCGGTCGTCGGGGTCGTCATCGGATTCGGCCAGGCGGCGACGTCGGTTCCATACCTGACGACGCTGACGATGGTGTCCGCGCGCAACCCGCTGCCGGCACTGTGGCCGGTGGTGATCCTCGTCTACTGCGCGGTGGCCCTGCTGCCGTCGCTGCTGGTGCTGGCGTTGTCGACGCAGCGGACGATCCGGGCCAGACGTGTGCAGCGCAACATCGTTCGGGTGACCACCCGCTACGGGCCCGTCACCGTGCGAATCCTGTTCCTGGGTGTCGGAATCGTGCTCGTCATCGGTGCGCTGCTGAACTACCGCGCACTCTGGTGAGAGGTTCTTCGCGACTCCTGCGCCAGGGCAGCAGATTTCACTCGACCGCGACCCTGGCGCAGATCTCGGCGTGACGCGCTAGGACGCGTAGTAGTCGCCGCCGCGGGAGAACTCGACGAACGTGCAGGCCTCGTCGCCGACGCTCCACGCGTCGTGGCCGGGCGGAAGCAGCATCACGTCACCCTCGGAGAAGACCTCCTCGGACCCGTCGGCCATCTGGACGCCGAGCGAGCCGCTGACGACCACCGCCACGTGCGGCAGTTCGCACAGCGCCGTGCCGGCGTAGTCCTTGAGGTCGTTGGACCATCGCGCGCCCTTGCCGAAGGTCACCTGCGTGACCGAGACGCCGTCGAGGTCGGCCGTCTTCTTCGAGATGAGGCCGTGCACGTCGCTCTCGATGTCGGCGAAACGGGCCTTCTGCATTCCGGGGTGGTATCCACTCATGCCGCGATTGCAGCACGCCGGCCGCGGAATGGACAGATAAAAGCGCAGCGAGCCGAAAGACAGGTGTCAGTGGCCGTCGGCGACGCGCGGGGGTTTGTCTCCCGTCGCGGTGTCGAGGACCAGTTCGGCGACGCGGGAGCGGTGCTGCTCAGCAGTGCCGAGCAGGGCCGCATCGGTGGCTGCGCGCTTGAAGTACAAGTGCGCCTGGTGTTCCCACGTGAAGCCGATGCCGCCGAGGGTCTGGATGGCGTCGGTGGCGATGCGGCTGAAGGCCGCCGAACACGTCGCCTGCGCGATGCTGGTCGCCAGCGCGGGATCGTCCGAGCCGTCCGTCAGCGCCCACACCGCGTGGTACGCCGTTGAACGGGCGTGTTCGAGGTCGACGAGCATGTCGGCCAGCCGATGCTTGACGGCCTGGAACGACCCGATCGGCCTGCCGAACTGCAACCGGTCCTTGGCGTACTGCACCGCGACGTCGAGCATGTGCTGCCCCGCGCCGACCTGTTCCACCGCCAGCAGCGCCGAGCCGACCTGAAGTGCGTGGGCGATCACTCGCCCCGCGTCGTCCGGTCCGGCCACCAGGCGGGCGGGTGCGTCGGTCAGCGTGACGTCGGCCTGCGGCCGCGTCAGGTCCACGGTGAGGAGCGGTGTGCGCTCCACGCCCGGACCCGCGGCGTCGACCACATACAGGCTCACTCCGTCGGCGGCGGTCGCGGCGACCAGCAGGTCGTCGGCGGCGCCCGCGTCGGACACCCGCTCCACGGTGCCGCTCAGGGTCACGGAATCGCCCGACCCCGACGCGGTGACCGCGACCGCGGACGCATCGAACGCTCCCGCCACATCGGTGACCGCGAACGCCGCCGTGCGGCGGCCCTCGACGAGTTCGGCAAGGACCTCGTCCCGCACGGGTCCCGCCGAGGCGGCCACCAGTGCGGGGATGGCGAGGTACACCGTGCCGAACGACGGCCCACAGGCAAGTGCCGCACCGAGTTCCTCGACCGCAACGGCCTGGTCGACGAGCGTGCCACCCACGCCACCGTCAGCCTGGGGCACGGAGAGCCCCAGCACGCCGAGCTCCGAGCCGAGCCGGTTCCACGCCTTCGGATCGAAGGGCGGGTCGGACTCCATCAGGCGGCGCACCGCCTGCTCGTCGAAGTTCTCGGAACTGAAGCGGCGCACCGCTTTCCGGAGCTGCTCCTGCTCGTCGGTGAACACGTACTCCGCAAGCTTCTCAGCCACGGGGTCTTGCTGATCCGCAAGCTTCTCAGCCACGAGGAATCTCCTTCCACGGCATGCCGGCATCGGCACGCAGGTCACCGGGCAGGCCGAGGACCCGCTCGCCGAGAATGTTGCGCATCACGTCGGAGGTGCCGCCCTCGATGGTGTTCGCGCGGCTGCGCAAGAATCTCTGCTGGATCGGACCTCGCCAGTCCGCCTCCTCGCGATCGCCCTCGGGTTTTGCGTAGCCGTGGTACAGAATCCCTTCCGGCCCAAGCAAATCCATGCAGAACTGGTAGATGTGTTGGTTCAGCTCCGCGCCCACCAGCTTGCCGATCGAGCCTTCGGGCCCCGGTCCGCCGACGGTGGCCTTGGCCCGCGACCGCTCGGAGGTGAGGCGCTGTGCCTCCGACCGCAGCCACAACTGGGCCAGCCGATCGCGCAGCACGGGGGTCTGCCGCTCGGGTCTGGCCGCCCACAGCGCGACGGCCTCGGAGATCGTGCCCGCGCCCCGCCTGCTGCCGCTGCCGCCGAGCGCGCTGCGCTCGTTCATGAGCGTGGTCATCGCGACGGCCCAGCCGTTTCCGACCTCGCCGAGGCGGTGCGCGTCGGGGATACGCGCATCGGTGAAGTACACCTCGTTGAACTCGGCCTGCCCCGTGAGCTGGCGCAGCGGCCGCGTCTCGACACCGGGCGAGTGCATGTCGATCACGAAGTAGGTCAGGCCCTTGTGCTTGGGCACGTCCGGGTTGGTGCGGGCCAGCAGCAGGCCCCACCGCGCCCGATGCGCGAGGCTCGTCCACACCTTCTGCCCGTTGATCACCCAGTCGTCACCGTCCTTGACGGCCGAGGTGGCCAGGCCGGCCAGATCCGATCCGGCGCCCGGTTCGGAGAACAGCTGACACCAGATGTCCTCGGTGGTGGCCAGCGGCCGCAACCACGACTTCTTGACGTCGTCGGACTGGGCGTGCTCACGAATCGTCGGCGCGGCCATGCCGTAGCCCATCGGGTTCAACCCGAGTGGAACGGGTCCGCCTGCGCCCTGGAGGATGCGGTCTGCGACCGCCTGGTTTCCACGCGAAACACCAAGGCCACCAAGGCCTTCTGGGAAGTGCACCCAGGACAACCCGGCGTCGTAGCAAGCGCCGAGGAACTCCTGGATCGGCACGGACCTCGGGTCGTGATCTTCGACGACCGTTCTCGCCAGGTCGGCGACCCGGTCGGAATCAGCAACGTTGCTCATTCAGCCACGATAGAAGTCGACACCTGTCAACCGACACCGGGGGCCGGTACGGGGTCAGGCCGCGATGCGCTTGAGTGCGTCGCGGGCCCGGTCCAGTAGCGAGGCGAAGGGTCCCGCGACGAAGTTGGCGGCGCCCGTTTCCACCCCGGCGTGCGGATGCGTCGGGGCGATCCGCTCGGCGACCTGCACCGCGGCGGTCAGCTTCTTGAGCTCGTCGGCGTCCAACTCCTCTTCGAGGCGAGTGAACTCCTCGGTCTCCTCGAGCTCCGCGTGCCGGAGGACGGCGGCCTGCAGGTGGATGACGGCCTTGCTGAACTCGGCCGTGCCGAACTCGAGCTTCTCGATCTCGGCGAGCGCGACCTTGGAGTCGTGCTCCTCGGCCAGGCGGGCCTCCACGATCTCCCGTCCGCCGGTGATCTTCCTGCGCACCCGGGGGTGAACCATCATCTCCTCGGCGGTCTCGTGCACGGCGAGCATCGTGCGCAGTGCGTCGAACGACTTCTCCTGTGCCGCGGCGTCCGGCGCGTCGAGCGTCTCGACGAAGAGGCGCCGGATCGCCTGGTGCTGGTCGGTCAGGAAGTCCACGACGTCCTGGTTGGTGGAGATGGAGTCACGCTTCGTCATGGGCCAACCCGTTCTGTTGGTGAAGAAGATCGGCGCGCGGGGCTAGGCGCCTCTCCTTCCGCCTACCCGACGCTCGGTTGGCCGAAACGACGACGCGCCGGAACTCACAGCGGGAAGGGCACGCCCCTGTGATCAACGCGGATGGCCTGCGGTTCCCTTCCATGAACAGAGGATGGGTCCGGTTACTGTCGCGAGCATGATCCGCAACGACCTCATCGGCGCGTGGCAGCTGGCTTCCTATACCGCCGAGTCGGAAGGCGACGTCAGCGAACCCCTCGGCCCCGACCCGGTCGGCATCATCATGTACACGCCGGACGGCTACATGTCCGCTCAGCTGATGCGCCGCGACAGGCCCCACTACGACAGGGCCATCACCGGTGGCGGCAGCCCCGAGCAGATGACGGCCGCCGCCAGCGGATACCTCTGCTACAGCGGACCGTTCACCCTCGACGAGGCGGCCGACGTGCTGCACCACCACGTCGAGGTGTCGCTGCTGCCGAATTGGGTCGGCGGAGTGCAGGTGCGCCAGGGACGCCTCGAGGGCGGCACGCTCACCCTCAGCGCGGAAGTGACGTCGCGCAAGGGGGTTTCGTCGACGCACGTGTTGGTGTGGCGGCGCGCACGCTGACCGCTACGCGCGTCTCCGCCGCGGCGCAGCGATGTCCACCGCAGCACAACTAGAACGTGTTACATTTTGGCCGCCGCGGACCTCGAGGAGCTGATGAGTAAGACCCGGTCACTGGCCATCGTCACCGTCGCCTACGTCATCGCCGTTGGCGTGGCTGCCGCCTGGCTGTGGTGGGGTCCCGACACCGGGCTGCTCTGGCTCGACACCTTCGTCGCCGACCTGCTCGCCACCGTCGTCATCTTCGTCTTCAGCCGCGTGTACCGGAATTCGAGCTTCTACGACGCGTACTGGAGCGTGATTCCGCCGCTGCTGCTCTTCTACTGGTGGAGCCAGGCTCCTCCCGGCGTCGACCAAGTGCGCTGCTGGCTGGTCGCGATCGTGGTGCTGCTCTGGGCGATCCGGCTGACGGCCAACTGGGTCTACGCGTTCCCCGGCCTGCACCACGAGGACTGGCGCTACCCGATGTTCAAGGAGCAGGCGGGCCGCTGGGAGTTCGGCGCGGACCTGGTCGCGATCCATCTCATCCCGACGTGCCAGGTCTTCCTCGGCATGGTGCCGGTCTACGTCACGGTGACCCGACCGGGCCAGGGCGTCGAGTGGCTGGGCTGGGTGGCGTTCGTCATGGGGCTGGCCGCCGTCGCACTCGAACTGGTCGCCGACGTCCAGATGCACCGATTCGTCAGGAACCGTGAACCGGGGGATGTGATGGACCGCGGACTCTGGAATTGGTCGCGGCATCCAAACTACTTCGGGGAGTTCGGTTTCTGGTTCGCCCTCGCGCTGTTCGGTGTGTCGACGGCACCTGCCGACGCGTGGTGGCTCGTCATCGGCGCCGTCGCCATCCTGGCGATGTTCCTCGGCGCCAGCATCCCCATGATGGAGAAGCGCAGTCTGGAGCGACGGCCCGCCTATCAGGACGTCGTTGACCGGGTGTCGCGCTTCGTGCCGCGCCCGCCGAGGGCCGTGTCGTGAAACGCGTCGTCATCGCCGGTCTCGGCGACAGCGGCCTGCTCACCGCGATGCGACTCGCCCGCCACGCCGACGTGACGGGCATCTCGACCAAGGCCGCGCTGGTCAGTGGTCAGGAACTGGGGCAACGGCTCAGCCGACCCGACGAGTGGGCGCGCGAGCACTGGATCGCCTTCGAGAGGTTCCGCGGACTCGACCGGGTGCGCACCGTGCACGGCAGGCTCGCAGGGGCCGACCTGTCGGCTCGGACGGTCACCGTCGAGGATGCCGAAGGCGCCGTCCACACCGAAGCCTATGACGCGCTGGTGATCTCGACGGGTGTGGCCAACGGATTCTGGCGTCGGCCCGCGCTGCAGACCGCCGACGACGTCGGTGCCGATTTGCGCGGTCCGCACGACCGCCTGGCCAAGGCCCGGTCCATCGTCGTCGTCGGCGGCGGCGCAGCGGCCGTCAGCAGTGCCGCCAACCTCGCGAGCACGTGGCCGGGCAAGCGCGTCGACCTGTACTTCCCCGGTGAGCGCCCGCTGCCCACGCACCATCCCCGCATCTGGGGTCGGATCCGGCGCAGGCTCGGCGACCTCGGCGTCGGGCTGCACGACGGGCACCGCGCGGTGGTGCCGGAGGGCTTCGCCTGCGACGAGATCACCGAAGGGCCCGTGCAGTGGAGCACCGGGCAGGCCCCCGCCGCAGCGGACGCCGTGCTGTGGGCGATCGGACGCGTGACGCCCAACACCGACTGGCTGCCGTCAGAGGTGTTGGACGACAACGGTTTCGTCCGTGTCACGCCCGAACTCCGGGTGCCGGGACACGCAGGCGTGTTCGCGGTAGGCGACGTCGCTGCCACCGACCCGCTCCGCAGTTCGGCGCGCAACATGGGCGACGCTCTGGTGGCCCACAACGTCCGTGCCGAGTTGGACGGTAAACCGCTGCGCAGCTTCCGAGCGCCCAAGCGGCGCTGGGGGTCGGTACTCGGACCCCAGCCGAACGGGCTGGAGGTCTTCGCACCCAACGGCCGCGCGTTCCGGTTCCCGGCGTGGTCGATCGAGCGGATCCTGCTGCCCCTCATCGTCCGCAAGGGCATCTACAAGGGGATCCGCGACTAGACCGCCTGCCTTCAGAGGCCTTCACGAGCGTCGAGCGAGCGTGTGCGGGTAACGATTCGGTCACACAATTCGGGGTTCAGCATCACGATCAATTAAGGGTTCGGCCCCAACTCTGAAGAAATTGTCCGAACGCTCACCGAAAACGGGTCAGATTGTTGCGCACTTCACGCCGCGAACCCGTAACGCCTGGCAGGAGGCGCGCGAGGGGAATCCTTGGCGTCGCCGGGGAGTTCCGCGTCCCTGCGTACCGTGGGATTCGGGTCGGGAAACGAAGAATCCACACGAGACTCCCGAGGGGAAATCGAATATGAAATTCACTGGTATCGCCATGCTGTTCACCGGCGTCGCCGCCGCCACGATCGCCGCTCCGGTGGCGTCGGCGGCACCCGACTGCAGCTCGCAGGGCGTGGCCAACACCGTCAGGACCGTGACGGGCTCGGCCAGTGACTACCTGCGCGCCCACCCGGGTGCGGATCAGGTGGTCTCCGCGGCGCGCAACCAACCGCGTAGCGACGCGGCGGCGAACATCCGGACGTACTTCACGGCCAACCCGCAGGAGTACTACGAGCTGCGCGGCATCCTGTCGCCGATCGGTGACACCCAGCGCCAGTGCAACGTGACCGTGCTGCCGCCGGACCTGGCGTCGGCCTACGACCAGTTCATGGCGGGCTGACCGGCGCGCAGTCGTTCGGCGTCTACCCGCCGCTGCTGCAGGGCAGCATTCGATATTGACCGCTACCAGGTGTCGACGAACCGCGGCCGTGGCGCATCGTTCGGGTGCTCCGCGGCGGCGGCCAGAGTCGCGGCGATCAGTCGTCGGGTGTCCGCCGGGTCGATCACGTCGTCTATCTCGAACAGCTGCGCGGCATTCAGTGCCCTGGCGTTGTCCTGCGCAGCGGCGGTGGCCTGGCGGACGCGCTCCTCGCGTTCGTCGTCGTCGGCGATCGCCTCGAGTTCCTTGCGCAGGCCGAGGCGTACTGCACCCTCCAGCCCCATCGGGCCGAGATGGGCGCCGGGCCAGGCCACCGTCAGCAGCGGTTCGTGCAGGCCGCCACCGCACATCGCCTGCGCGCCAAGGCCGTAACCGCGGCGCAGCACCACCGCCACCAGGGGCACTCGCAGAGATGCGCCGGCGACCAGCATCCGCGAACCGCGCCGCACCAGCGCCTCGGCTTCGGCGGCCTGACCGACCATGTAGCCGGGGCAGTCCACCAGGGACACCACGGGCAGACCGTACGCATCGCAGAGTTGCAGGAACCGGGCCGCCTTGTCGGACGCACCCGCGGTGATCGCGCCTGCCATCACGCGGGTGTTGTTGGCCAGCACCCCGACCGGGCGGCCGTCGATACGCGCGAGTGCCGTCACCATCTCCGGTGCGAACCGTTCACGCAGAAACGTCACGGAGTTCACGTCGGCGATGGTCTCGATGATCGGACCGACCTGATACGCACGCCGCTCACGCTCGGGAACCATTGTGCGCAAGGCGGTTTGATCATAGGCGGCACCGGATTCAGTGTGGCCGCGAAAGTAGCCGAGGAGTTTCCTGGTCGCAGCAACGGCCGCCGCCTCGTCGGCGACGACGACGTCGACCACGCCGTTGGGGGCCTGCACGGAGATCGGACCCACGTCGTCGGGCGCGACGTTGCCGAGGCCGCCGCCCGCGATCATCGCCGGGCCGCCCATGCCGATGGACGCGTCCTCGGTGGCGACGATCAGGTCCGAGCAGCCGGCGATCACCGCGTTGCCTGCGAAACAGCGACCCTTGACGATTGCGATCCGCGGCACCAGACCCGACAGTGCGGCCCACAGCTTGAACGCGGGGACGTCGAGAGACGACACGACCGGATAGTCGGTGTCGCCTGGGCGACCACCACCGCCCTCGGCAAAGAACACCGTGGGCAGCCGCAACCGTGCGATGACGTCGAACAGCCGGTCCTTCTTACGGTGCCCGAGGGCGCCCTGCGTGCCCGCCAGCACCGTGTAGTCGTAGGCGAGCACCGCACACGCGGCGCCGTCGACCCGCGCGGTGCCCGCCACCATCCCGTCCGCGGGCGTGCGCTCGATCAGGTCATCGAGACCGCGCCGGAATCGCTGCGCGGCGATCGCGTACCTGCCGTACTCGACGAACGAGCCAGGGTCGACGAGGTCGGCGATGTTCTCCCGCGCCGTCCGTCCGCCCCCGGCATGCCTGCGCTCGACTGCCTCGGGGCGGGCGGCGTCCTCGGTCAGCGCCCGGCGTCTGCGCAACTCCACCAGGTCGTCGCGCAGCGGTTCGTCAGTCGGCATGTCGCCCTTTCTGGAATAGCGTGAGCGCGGTCACTGGTTGGCCTTGGACATGACCGCTTCCTCATTCAACCCGCGCACCCTGCTGGCCGACGCGCGACTCGGCGTGCTGGCCACCATCAAGGCCAACGGCATCCCGCAACTGTCACCCGTGACGCCCTACTACGACCGGGCCGCCGACGTCGTCTACGTGTCGATGACGGAGGGCCGTGCGAAGACCGCCAACCTGCGGCGCGACCCTCGGGCGGCGCTCGAGGTCACCAGTGCCGACGGCTGGTCGTGGGCGACGGCCGAGGGCACGGTGACGCTGACCGGGCCGGGTGCCGATCCGCAGAGCCCCGAGGTCGAGGCGCTCGTCGACTACTACCGCAGCGCGGCGGGGGAGCACCCCGACTGGGACGAGTACCGGTCGGTGATGGTGTCGGACCGCCGGGTGCTGATGACGCTCACGGTCGAGAAGGTGTACGGGGAAGCCATTCGCTAGCCGTAGAGCTCCTCGAACCTCTTGATCGACTTCTCGATGTCGCCCTTGACGGCGCGGGCGGCGGCCATGCCGATCGGGCCGAACAGTGGCGCACCGCCGAGGTCGACCTTCACCCGGAACTCGCAGCCCTTGGACTGCGGCTTGACCGTCATGCGCAACGCGTACCTGGTGCCACCGATGCCGTCGCCGGTGATGCCGATCAGCTGGGGCGGGTCATACTCTTGAACCGTCCAGGTGACACGGTTGCGCATGCCCTTGGCGCCCGCGACGCCGACACGG